>NZ_JACSLC010000011.1:0-84994 GCF_018617905.1 Exiguobacterium sp. s40
AAAAGGCGATCGTCCCGACACAAGTCGGGCCAATCGCCTTTTTCACGTTCTCACGCTCGGATAGAGCGGGGGTTTTTCAGTGCCCTCCTGGCATATAGGCGTTTTCCTTTCACACAAATAGGGAAATATTTATTAGTCTTAAATAATAATTTGTGCGTTTGGAAAGGAGTCCTCATGAACACTTCACCTGAAAAGCCACGCTTGAATCGCGTGTTCTACATTTCGGCGAGTCTCATCGCTCTCCTCGTCCTGTTTGGCGCGATTCGTCCGACGTTGTTCGCGACGATTGCCGGGAACATCTTCAACTTCACGACCCGCTCGTTCGGTTGGTTTTACTTACTCGCCGTCTTCTTGTTCGTCGTCTTCCTCGTCTTCCTCGCGTTCAGTAAATACGGGAAGATTCGGCTCGGGACGGACCAGGACCGTCCGCAATACCCGTTCTTTACTTGGATCGGGATGCTGTTCTCCGCTGGTTTCGGGGTCGGACTCGTCTTTTGGGGCGTTGCCGAACCGATGAGCCATTTCATCACCCCTCCGTATGCGGATACGACCGAGCTGACCGTCGAAGGAGCTCGATTGGCCATGGCATATTCCTTCTTCCATTGGGGCGTCAGCCAATGGTCCGTCTTCGCCATCGTCGGCTTGATTATCGCGTATTTTCAGTTCCGCCGAAATGCGGACGGCCTTATTTCGACGAGTCTGTCTCCGCTCATTAAAGACCGGGCTTATAAACAGCCGCTCAATCAAACGATTGATATTTTAGCCGTCATCGCGACCGTCATGGGTGTCGCCACGTCACTCGGTCTCGGTGTGCTCCAAATCAACGGTGGTTTGAACAGTGTCTTCGGGTTGCCGAACACAGCGCTCGTCCAAGTGTTGATTATCGTTGTTTTGACCGTCTTGTTTTTGACTTCGACGACGACCGGTCTCGACCGCGGCATCAAATGGCTCAGTAATATCAACCTCGGGACCGCGCTCGTGTTGATGGTATTCGTGTTCTTTGCCGGCCCGACCATCTTTATTTTAGAGACGTTCACGCTCGGGTTAGGGGATTACTTACAGAACTTTATCCGCTACAGTCTTCGTTTGCAGCCGTACCAGCAAGGGACGTGGGTGCGTGATTGGACCATCTTCTACTGGGCATGGGCCATCTCTTGGTCGCCGTTCGTCGGTGCATTCGTCGCCCGCGTCTCACGTGGCCGAACGATTCGTGAGTTTATCGTCGGGGTGCTCATCGTGCCACCGTTCATCGCGCTCTTATGGATTGCCGTGTTCGGCGGAACGGCCCTTCACCTCGACTTATTCGAAGGAACATCGATTGCGCAAGCGGTCGATGCCGATGTGACGAGTGCCTTATTCGTCACGTTCGCCGAATTGCCGTTCAGCTTTATTTTATCCGTCTTGTCGATTCTGTTGATTCTTACTTTCTTGATCACGTCAGCCGATTCGGCGACGTACATCATCAGCAGTATGACGACGAATGGTAGTTTGCATCCACCGCTCACTGTCCGAATCGTTTGGGGCATTTTGCTCGGCGGAATCGCCGCCGTTCTATTGATCGCGAGCGGGCTCGAGGGATTGCAGACCGCTTCACTCATCTCTGCCCTCCCGTTCACCGTCATCTTGATTCTGATGGTGTACACGCTGTTCAGTCTATTACGCAAAGAAAATGTCCGTAAAATCAAATAGGAATTGGGGTCGCCTCAAAGGCGGCCTTTTCTTTTGGGGATGCGTCCCTCCATATTGACACGTGCAAAGGCGATTGCTACGCTTTTGTCAGCATGACACGCAAGTCAAAGGGGGAAACGATATGGCTCAAGATTTCACACGGGCGTACGCGGAAACACGCGACGCCAGCGACTCGCTCGCACCATACCGGGGAGAATTTTATTTGCCGCAAGACGGCATTTATATGGACGGTAACTCGCTCGGCCTGCTATCGAAACGGGCCGAACGGACGTTACTCGATTCACTGAGCGATTGGAAAGAGCTCGGGATTGATGGCTGGATGTCGGGACGCCACCCATGGTTCAACTTATCGGAACAATTGGCCGCACTCAACGCCCCGCTCGTCGGAGCCAGAGCCGAGGAAGTGATGGTCACCGGGTCGACGACGGTCAACTTGCACCAACTCGTCGCCTCATTCTTTAAACCGGAAGGCAAGCGGACGAAGATTTTAGCCGACACACTCACCTTCCCATCTGACATCTACGCCTTGAAGAGTCAACTCGAGCTCCGCGGACTCGACCCGAGCGAACATTTGGTCCAAGTCTCGAGCCCGGACGGACGCTATTTGAAGGAAGAAGACATCATCGCAGCGATGACGGACGACATCGCCTTGATCGTCTTGCCGACCGTCCTCTATCGCAGCGGACAAATCCTCGATATGGCCCGTCTCGCCAAGGCGGCACACGAGCGAGACATCTTGATCGGCTTGGACGCTTGTCATTCGGTCGGCGCCATCCCACACGCATTCCACGACTGGGGTGTCGACTTCGCCTACTGGTGCAACTATAAGCATTTGAATGGCGGACCTGGCAGCGTCGGCGGTCTATTCGTTCACGAGCGTCACTTCGGGACGACGCCTGGCCTGGCCGGTTGGTTCGGTTCACGCAAAGATAAACAGTTCGACATGGATCATACGATGACGCCGGCCGATGACGCCGGTGCGTTCCAAATCGGGACGCCGCACGTCTTGAGCCTGGCTCCGCAACTTGGTGCCCTCGAGATGTTCAATGAGATTGGGATGGACGCCATCCGCGAAAAATCGCTCGCTTTGACGACGTATATGACCGCACTGATTGACGAAGTGCTCGCACCATACGGCTTCGTTATCGGCAGCCCGCGCAACGAGATACAGCGTGGTGCCCATTTGAGTCTCGAACACCCTGAGGCGGCCCGCATTTGTAAAGCGCTCAAACAGCATCGCGTCATCCCGGACTTCCGGGCCCCGAACATCATCCGACTCGCACCGGTCGCGCTCTACAACACGTTCACCGATGTGTATGATGTCGTGATGACGTTACAGACAATTATGGAAAACAAAGAATACGAGGCGTTCGAGAACGTCCGCGAAGTCGTGGCCTAAGGAGAAACAATATGAGTGAACGGATTGAACACAAAGTCGAGCAATCGATTCAGACAGACTTTTCGAAAGACATGTCTTACGGTGACTATTTGCAACTCGACCCGATTTTATCGAGTCAACACCGCTTATCGGACCATCATGACGAGATGTTGTTCATCATCATCCATCAGACGAGTGAGCTGGGAATGAAATTGATTTTGCATGAACTGACGGCGGCCGTGACCGCCATCGAGACGGGAGAGCTCGAGCGTTCGTTCAAGATGCTCGCCCGTGTCTCGAAAATTCAACAACAGCTCATCCAGTCGTGGAGCGTCCTCGCGACGTTGACTCCGGCCGAGTATTTGGAGTTCCGCGACAAACTCGGTTCGTCTTCTGGATTTCAATCGTACCAGAACCGCCAAATCGAGTTCGCCCTCGGCTTTAAAAACGCACGCACGCTTAGCGTCTACGCCCATGACGAGAAACTGTATCCGCTTCTCGAGGCGTCGCTTCAGGCACCGAGCATCTATGACATGACCGTTCGCGAAATGCACCGCCGTGGCCTTGCCATCGATGACACCGTGCTCAACCGGGACGTCACGAAAGACTGGGAATGGAACGAGAGCGTCGAAGCGGCTTGGGCCGAGGTGTACCGGGACGTGGACAAGTATTGGGACTTGTATGAGCTCGGCGAGAAACTGCTCGATATCGGCAGCCAACAGCAGATGTGGCGCTTCAACCATATGAGCACCGTCGAACGGATTATCGGTCAAAAGATGGGAACGGGCGGATCGTCAGGCGTCAATTACTTGCGCCGCGTCCTCGACCACCGTTTCTTCCCTGAACTTTGGACCGTCCGGACAAAACTGTGAGGAGGACGAACACGATGACATGGATTGATGTTTCGCAACCGCTCGAAGATTCCATCACGACATGGCCGGGCGACACGGCATTCCGTTACGAGATCGCTTGGCCGATGGCCGCCAGCGGTTCGGTCAACGTCGGGAAAGTGACGATGAGCCTGCATACCGGGACGCATATCGATGCCCCGTTCCATTTCGACGACGCCGGACAGCGCGTCATCGACCTTGATCCCGGGCTCTATATCGGTCCGGCCCGAGTCATTCATCTCCCTGCCCGCGAACGGATCGAAGCGACAGACTTGGACGGCTTTGACTTGACCGGCGTCGAACGATTGATTTTAAAGACGGACGGCTGGCCGAACAAGCAGGAGTTCCCGAGCCACATCCCTGAACTCACGCCGTCACTTGCTGATCGTCTCGGCGAACTTGGGATTTACTTGATCGGTCTCGATTTGCCGTCGGTCGACGCGATCGACAGTAAAGAGATGGCGGCGCATCATGCACTCGCCCGCAACGGGGTCCACATTCTCGAAGGACTCGTCCTCGACCATATCGCCCCTGGTGATTACGAATTGAACGCCGTGCCGCTCCCGATCGTCAAAGGAGACGGCAGTCCGGTGCGCGCGCTCTTGCGTTCGCTCGATTAAACAAACACCCCTTCGCTCGAAGGGGTGTTTTCAGTCTTCCTGCATGACCTCACTCGAACTTTTACGATGGTCGAACCGTTTCGAGATTTGCACTTTGTAAGCCATGTTCGCCTCATAGTCTGTCGAGAACACACCAGCGTACAACAGGTCGAGCAGACAATGAATCGAATCGTTCGTCGTGAAGCTTCCGATTTTCGAATAGAGGCGCTCACGGGTCGTCAAACGGAGCGTACAATCCGCCTGGTTCGAGATGGCATTCTCCCCTAGACTCGTCAAGGCGAGCACCGGCACACGTTGTTTTTTTAAGTAAGGAATAAGTCCGACCGTATAATCACTTTCTCCCGTATAGGAGATCAGGAGCGCACACGTCGTTTCGTCCGAGTTGGCCGCCTCGAATTCGGCATCGAATTCACAGAGGCTGACTTGCTTGCCGATCCGGTTCATCTTTGACTTGAAGTCGTGACAAAGCAACAAATTATGGATGACAGAAAAGACTTTGATGTGCCGCGCTTCACTCAACATCTTTACGGCCTGCTCGTATGCCTCGTGATCGAGCAACGACAGCGTGTCCTCGATCGTCATCTGTTTGAGGGCCGCCAGCTTGTTCGCCACAACCATCAAGTTATCCTTAGCCGAGAATGGCTTATTGGCATCGATATCCGAGAAGTGACGATTCAAATACTCGATTTCCTCCAAAAACTGTTCCTTCAACTCGAGCCAACCCGCAAACTCCAGTTTCGTGGCGATGCGACTTAACATCGACGGGTGCGTATATGTTGCCTCGGCGATTTGTTTCATCGTCTTATCGTGGATCCGCTCCCGCTCGACGAACAAATAGTCGATGACGGCCCGTTCTGATTTCGAGAACAGGTCTTGCTTCATTTTCTCGGTCAATAGCATGTCCGGTCTCCTCTCGTGAATTGAATTCACAAAAATAAATGTCTATATGTTTCTTTTTTGTAAACGCTTTCGGAGTTGCCTGTAAATCTATTGTGTTCATTTTTCTATATTTTATACTGAATGAGAAATGAGAAGATACATTCAGCGCTGATATTCATTTACACATCTGAGACTATTTTGTGAACAAACGAGGAGGAGATTGGAATGACAACGGGAATCAAGCTCGTCACCATCGGGGGCGGCAGCAGCTACACACCAGAATTGATGGAAGGGTTCATCAAGCGTTACGAAGAGTTACCGATTCGTGAGATTTGGCTCGTCGATATCGAGGCCGGCCAAGACAAACTCGACATCGTCGGACAGATGGCGCAGCGGATGTGGGACGCTTCTCCGTATGACGTCAAAGTACATCTGACGCTCGACCGTCGAGAAGCGTTACAAGATGCCGACTTTGTCACGACACAGTTCCGTGTCGGTTTGCTCGACGCCCGCATCAAAGACGAACGGATTCCGCTCTCGTACGGTATGGTCGGTCAAGAGACGAACGGGGCCGGCGGTATCTTGAAGGCGTTCCGTACCATTCCTGTCATCCTCGACATCGTCGAAGACATGAAACAGCTCTGTCCGGACGCCTGGCTCGTCAACTTCACGAACCCGAGCGGAATGGTGACCGACGCGGTCATCCGGTACGGCAAATGGGACAAAGTCATCGGACTGTGCAACGTGCCCGTCAATGCGATGATGGCAGAACCAGAACTGATCGGCAAGAAACCGGAAGAGTTGATTTACTCGTTCGCCGGATTGAACCATTTCCACTGGCACCGCGTCCACGACGTGAGCGGACAAGACGTGACACGCGACATCATCGACAAGATGTATGACGGCGATTCGGGGATTCCCGCCAATATTCACGACATGCCGTTCTTCCAAGAACAACTGCAACAGATGAACATGATCCCTTGCGGCTATCACCGGTATTACTATCGTGCCGAGGAAATGCTCGTCCACATGCTCGAGGAATATCGGGACCCGGCCGTCGGCACGCGGGCCGAGCAAGTGAAGCAGACGGAAGCGGAGCTATTCGAGCTGTACAAAGACCCGAACCTCGACCATAAACCGGAGCAACTATCTAAACGCGGTGGCGCCCACTATTCGGACGCGGCGTGTGAGACGATCGCCTCGATTTACGCCAATAAGAACACACATATCGTCGTCTCGACGAAGAACAACGGGGCCGTCCCTGATCTCGCCGCGGACGATGTCGTCGAAGTATCGGCCTATATCGGCGCGACCGGTGCGAAACCAATCGCGTTCGGCGCGCTCGCCCCCGCTGAAAAAGGATGGCTCCAAGTTATGAAGAACATGGAGCTGTGCGTCGAAGAAGCGGCCGTGACCGGTGACTATGGGCTCGCCCTTCAAGCGTTCATCATCAATCCGCTTATCCCGAGCGGCGAGACCGCGAAACGGGTGCTCGATGAACTGCTCATCGCCCATAAAGATTACTTGCCGCAGTTCGCCGATAAAATCGCTGAACTTGAAGCGAACGGCGTCACGATCAAAGACGAAGTCGTTCAAGCGCTCCAACCTGTCGAGCACGCATAAATAAAAGCCAGCGTGTCGATTTGCGACGCGCTGGCTTTTATTCACGCTTTAACACGTTCGTACTCCTCTTTCGTCACGACGTAAATGAGGCTCTGCACAGTGCGCCCATCCAAGCGCGTCAACTGCTGAGACGTTGTGAACGCGTACGTGAAGCCTGTCTTTTCGACGACGCGACGCGACTGGTCGTTGAAGTCGAAATGACCGCACCAGATGCGTTCGAGTCCGAGGTCGTCAAAACCGTGCCGCATCACTTCATGGACGGCTTCCGGGATGTACCCTTGCCCCCAACGGTCCGGGCTGAGGACATACCCGATCTCGCGCTGCCGGTCATGCTGAATCTCAGGGTCCGGTCGGCGGTCGTGCAACCCGAGGCTGCCGATCACCTCACCTGTCTTTTTCAGTGTGATGGCCCAGACGTCTTGGTCTTGTTGGAACAGTTGGATGACGTCACGCGTCTCCTCGACCGACTGGTGCGGCGCCCAACCCGCTTTCGGACCGACCCGCTCGTCTTGCGCATAGTGAAACATCTGTTCAGCGTCCTCGAGCTGAAACGCCCGCAACCGGAGCCGGTCTGTATCAAGTTGAATCATCTTGTTCTTCCTTTCTGTCGTTTCCCTCGGATTCGTTCCGGGAATGAATCCATGAGGAGGGATGACGATGCCATTTGATTATGATTTAGATTTTGAAACGATTGATTTCCGCGAACACCCCGAGCTGTATCGAGTCGGACGCGGCGAACAAGGCGTCCTGCTCGTCGAACCATATAAAAGTGAGATTCTCCCCCATTGGCGCTTCAAGACGCCAGACATCGCCAAACAGTCCGCCGATGAGATCATGGAGCTGTTCGAAAAATACCGGGCCAACGATGATTTCGTCGGAATGGATATGGCCCGCAAATTTATCCAGATGGGCTATACCCGGGCGAGACGTTACGCCAACTATAAAGGCGGACGAAAATATAAGGACGACGGCGATCTCCACGACCGACAAATCGACGAGGAGAAAGCGGAATCGGCCCGCATCTTCAAAGAGCGATGGGACCAGCTTCGGGCAGATGAAGACTATTTGAAGCGAAAGAAAGCCCATCAGAAACAGTACGGCTGATTATCGGGTCATGACGAGAAAACGGGTCGCCCCTTTTTCAAACGAAGTGACCTGTCGAAACCCGAGCTGCTCATAGAGATGGATGGCCCGCTCATTGAACGCGGCCACCGTCAACCGGAGCGGTTTGCCTTCGTGCGCCGCTTCTTGCATCACCAACCGGACGAACGTACGCCCGTGCCCCCGTCCCGTTCGATCCGGATGCATGCCGAGCCCGAGGTCGACGCATGTGTCATCGTAGACGTATGTATCGTTCGGCACTTGTGCATACGTGCCGAGACAATAGAAACCGATCAACGCCTCGTCATGGACGGCCTGATACGCCATCAGTTCATCCAGCCCTTCCGCTGAAGCTTCTTGGTTATAGAAATCATACGGTGCCTCGTACGTCCACGCTTGAATCGCGCGGGCGTCTTGCTGTGTCATCGGGCGAATATCCATGACAACCTCCTTTCTCACGTCTCTTTTTGTTCGTGCTCGTCGGCAAACATTCCTGTCTACATCAAAAAAAGGATGGGTCGCCCCATCCTCACTTCCGTGTCCACGTCGCCGTGATGTCGACGTCGGCCGCATGCATCAAATTATGGATCGGACAACGAGCTTCGACGCCTTTCTGGAGCGCCGCAATCCGTTCATCCGATTCGGTCGTATCGAGGACGATGTTGACGTGTACTTTCTCAAAATACGTCCGTACTCCTTCAACGCCTTGGAAGCCGCGCGGGTCGAGCGTTCCTTCGGTCACGAACGTCACCCCGTCATAGTTGAAATCTTGGTCTTGCGCCACGTAGGCAATCATGATTGTCGTACACGACGACAATGCCCCGAGCAAATATTCGAGCGGGTTCGGACCGGCGTCCGTCCCGCCGAGACGTTCCGGTTCATCGACGACGAACGGTTCGAGGTCACGCACATGCACCGTCGTCTTCACACTCGTCGCTTCCCCTTCGGCTCGCATCGTCACTAACGGTTTTTCAGTCATATTGTCTCCTCCTCTATCAAGTTGCCATCTTCATTCTCGTTCCCGTTATTTCGGTCCATGTAACACTTCGTCATAAATCGCATAGTCGTTTTTACCGTGTTGCTTGATTTGATACATCGCCTGATCAGCTTTATGAATGAGCGTGTCCAAGTCCGCCCCTTGATCCGGTGCGACACTGACCCCGATGCTCGCTCGAATCGGAATCGTCTCCCGTCCGAGCAGGAACGGCCGCTCCGTCAGCAGCAACTGCAAGCGCTCGACGAACGCAACGATGTCATCTGCATCGACGTTCGGCACATAAATATAGAACTCATCCCCGCCGACGCGCGAGGCTAGTCCCGCTTCCGGCGTCGCC
The DNA here is from genome assembly GCF_018617905.1 of Exiguobacterium sp. s40. NCBI lineage: Bacteria > Bacillati > Bacillota > Bacilli > Caryophanales > Exiguobacterium > Exiguobacterium sp. s40. The sequence goes on from NZ_JACSLC010000011.1 coordinate 9,515, forward strand.
ATCTCAAGCAACTCACCGAGATGAATGAGAAAATCATCGCCGACTTGGTGGCCGTACGTGTCGTTGATTCCTTTAAAGCCGTCGAGGTCGATGACGACAAGCGCAGGACACGATGATGCTCGAAGCGCTCGGACCGCTTAAGGGCATACATCAATAATAGGATCACAAGAAAATGAAACACGTTACCGACGGTCATCGTCGTCAAATAAGACGCGTTGAACTCAGGATAAATTCAGACACCGACTTGGTCGAAACGCTGACTGTTCAAGATGTTCTCTTGACGGATGAACGTCAAGGCGACCGGGACGAGCGGCAAATAAATGGCATACGGATAAATCCATCTCGGTAACTTCGCCCCGACGCCCGTCACTTTGACAATGAAGTGGACGGAACACACAAAAATCAAAATGCCAGCGTTGCCGAACCAATACGTCACGAAGGCGGGACTGGCTTCAATTGGGGACAGATGTCGTCCAAACTCGCCCAAGAACAACATCGCGTAGCCAAATACGAACAGGCTGAGCAGTCGCTGCTCGACTTGGCGAGGGTTCCGGAGCAAAACATCAAGGGCAAAGTGGCTCAATAAGAAAGCCGGAAGCAAGTAAACGGCCATATAGAGAAATAGTGTGGTCACGGATAGACCCCTTTCTTCAAACAAATCCATCTCTTACTTTCTCTATCGGTCGAAGCGAATCCTTTCTCGAGTGCGCGGACACATCCATACAAAAAGCGAGCGGAACCAAGTCCGCTCGCAGTCGTCATCTCTTTTCATAACGTGTCTTCGATTGCCGTGTCGCCTTTGACGAGGTCAATCGCTTGATTGTAGGCCGCGTCATGACCGATGAGGTGGGCCAAGAAGGCCGCCACGTCTGCACGCGGAATCTCACCCGTTGAGACGTCGCCCGTCTTCACTTTGCCGGTACCGGCGTCATCTGTGAGAGCGCCCGGACGGACGATCGTATACGTCAGTCCGCTCTCCTCGAGCAGACGATCCGCATGGTGCTTCGCCACATAATATGGTTTCATCTCTTCCGGCCATGCCGAACGATCTTCTGCTTTCAAGGCGCTCACCATGACGAACTGTTTAACATTCCCGTTCTTGGCAGCCTCGATACTTTTCGCCGCGCCGTCCAGGTCGATCAACAACGTCTTGTCGGCTCCAGTGCTACCACCCGAACCGGCCGCGAACACGATCACGTCCATGCCAGACATTGCTTGTTCAAGTGACGAGACGTCACCTTCGAGGTCGCCTAGGACGGCCTGATAGCCTTTCGATGTAAAGTCGTCGAGTTGGTCTTGTTTCCGCACCATCGCCGTGACTTGGTGTTTCCCTTCCTCGTGCAATCGTTCGACGAGCTGTTTCCCAATCTGTCCATTCGCGCCTATTACAAATACGTTCATCTGTCTTCCTCCTCGATTTGAATTCAGAGACAAGCGAAACGCCGTGTGGCCATGGCCACATCCGGTGCAGAAGCGATGGCCGATATGACGGCGACGCCGTCCGCCCCGTCTTGCCGAATCATCGGGACGTATTCCGGTAAAATGCCACCAATCCCCACGATTGGCAGCTCTCGATACATGGCTCGAACTTGGCGAATGAGCACCGTCCCATTGACTGCCCCGGCGTCTGCTTTCGAGTTCGTCGGGTAGACCGGACCGATGCCGACGTAATCCGCATAGTCGATCGCCGCAGCCGCTTCTTCGAGCGTGTGGACCGAGACACCGAGCCACTTATCTGGACCAATCCGCTCCCGAACGATTGCGGCATCGGCGTCGTCTTGCCCGATATGCACGCCATCCGCATTGATGCGCTCTGCCAAGTCGACGTCGTCATTGATGATGAACGGGACGTTGTACGAGCGGCAAAGTGTTTGCAACGCTCTCGCCATCGCTTCTTTTTTATCCCCATACAGTGCCTCTTTACCTTTTTCGCGAAATTGGAAACATGTCACGCCACATCGGAGCGCCGTTTCGACCGTCTGGAGTATGTCTTTCGTGTTCGGTGTCCCGCAAACGAAGTAAAGCCGTAACTGTTCAGCGAGTGCCCGCCTTGATGGATTCAATCGTCACGCCCTCCTCTCCATACGCCACATATGCCCAATGGTTCGTCGGTCCGTGTCCGGCGCCGATCTCGAGGCCATGGGTGATGGCGCTTTGAATGAACCGCTTCGCCGTCACCGCCGCCTCCATGATGGAACGACCTTTGGCAAGTTCCGCTGTAAGCGCCGCCGAAAATGTACAACCTGTTCCGTGTGTATCGCTCGTCTGGATGCGCGGGGCCGAGAGGAGGAACACTTCTGACTCCGTCATGATCAAGTCTTCGGCAGTTTCACCTTCGAGATGCCCGCCTTTTAAAATAACCGCGCGCACACCGTACGCTAACATCCGCCGAGCCGCCTCGAGACGATCATTAAACGATCGAATCGTCAAACCGGTCAGCACTTCCGCTTCCGGCACGTTCGGCGTGACGACTGTCGCGAGTGGCAACAAGGAGGTCTTGAGCGCATCGACCGCCGTGTCCTGTAAAAGCGGAGCCCCTCCTTTCGCAATCATGACCGGGTCGACGACGAGTCGGTTGAAGACATGACGTTTCACCCCGGTAGCGACCGCCTCGATGCGCGACGCATCAAATAACATTCCGGTCTTACATGCTGCAATCGAAAAGTCCGAACCGATTGCATCGAGTTGTTGCGTGATAAGTTCCGGCGACACTGCTTCGACCCCATGCACCCCACGAGTGTTTTGAGCGGTGACGGCCGTCAGAACGCTCGTCCCGAACACGCCGAGCTCTTGAAACGTCTTCAAATCAGCTTGGATTCCCGCTCCCCCGCCAGAGTCCGAACCCGCAATCGTCAATACTTGCGGCCGCATCATAACACCACCTCAATACGGTCGCTCGGCAACTCGACGGCCGTCATCTTGCCGAGTTCATTCAAGAAATGAACGGGGAAGTCGCCCGGTCCGTCCGCCAAAGTGGTAGCCAGTTCGCCGCACCGGGCATATCCGGCGAGCGCTGTCGCCGTTGCCGTAACCGCATCCCGTTCGACCGCAAGGAACGCACCGACGACCGCACTGAGTAAACAACCGGTCCCTGTCGTCCGGGCCATTGCTGCGGTGCCGCCTTTGATTTCAATCGTCGCGTCCCCGTCGCTGACGACATCCGTCTCTCCGGTCACGGCAACGACACAGTTGTAGCGTCGTGCCGCCGCGCGCGCGATGTGATTCAAATCAACCCGCGTTTCCCCAGCGTCCACGCCGCGCGCCGCCGCGTCGAGACCAATCAATGTCGCGATTTCTCCGGCATTGCCTCGGATGACCGTCACGCGGACGTGTTGCAAAATGGATGTAGCGACGTCACGTCGAAACGCGGTCGCCCCGACACCGACCGGATCGAAGACGACCGGCCGGCTCGATTCATTCGCCGCCTGTCCGGCTCGAATCATCGTACGTTCCGTCGTCGCATCGAGTGTGCCGATATTGAGTACGAGCGCATCGCTCGCAGACGCCATGTCCGCGACTTCTTCGACGGCTGACGCCATCACCGGCGCAGCGCCGATGGCGAGCAACCCGTTCGCCGAAAAGTTAGCGACGACGATATTCGTAATGTTATGGATGAGTGGCCGTTCGGCTCTGACTTTGTCCCATAAGTCGCGCTTCATCGTGTCACCCCCGCCGGTAAATCCCACGACTCGAGCGTCCACGCCATTTCCCAAAACGCATGTTCATAATAACAACTCTTCAAGAACAGCTGTTGATACCGGACCCGTTCTTCCGCTGTAGCTTGTCCGGCGAGCACGTCGAGCCGTTCAATCTGTTCCTCGACGAGATCGCGGAACCATTCCGAACCGTACGTCGCAATCCACGTCGCATAGATCGGATGATCGGGTGTCGCATCTTTCATTCGTTCCCCAATCTCATAATAGACCCAGTAGCACGGCAAAATCGACGCGAGCACGTCGCCGAGCGTCGGACCGGCCTGTTGCATATGGAGCGCATAGGCGTAAGCCGTTGGAGCGGGCTCAAACGTTGCCCACTCTGCCTCCGTCACGTCGAGCAAGGTGAAAAACTCACGGTGCAACGCATGCTCCGCTTCAATCGTATGAAGCGCGTGCGTCAAAAAGCGGCTCGCTACTTCCATGTTCGGGGCGAGGGTCGCGCCTTTCGCCTGCACTTTGGAGAACTGGTTCAAATAATATGAGTCTTGCATGACGTAATGCCGAAATTTCGCCTCGTCGAGTTCACCCGTTCCGAGCTCGCGGACGAACGGATGGTCAAAGCTGGCTTGAAACAAGGCATCGGCCTCTTGTCGAAGATGTGCGGTGAATGTCATTCATGTCTCCTCCTTTGTGATAAAAAAAGACGCCGCCTCCCATAACGGAAGCGGCGTCGGATTTACACAAAGTGTACGAGAACAATCGGTTCGCCCACTTCCCTACGCTAGCGTGAACTAGATCAGGTTCAAAGGGTCTGGACCTCGTCCATCTCAGCCGCGTCACGCGACTCCCCTAGTGGTAAACATTATGAAATTCGGTCGTCTACGACCACATCATATCAGTCTTTATCTTTGTTGAAAACCCTTTATCGCGAGAAGTGACGGTTCAACAACGTCCCCATTTGGGAGAACCGTTCGGTACCAAGCTTGCGTCGATTCGAGGCCGCGAACACGTAATAATCGACTTTGCCCATGTAATAGATCAAACGCAGGCCGGCCAAGAAGAACGTGATTGTCGTGCTGACGGCAAAGCCGACGCCGTACCAATCGATGCCGCGCGGCAAGAGCAAGAGCGTGAACAACGCATTCAACGTGAAGAACGAGATGTTGACGAACAATGCCCCGCGTCGATCCTCGAAATAGAGCAACAACAACGTCAAGATGAGAATCATCGCGTTCGCGAACGCCGCGAGCGTCGTCATCCGAAAGATTTGACCGATCTCATCCGGGACGCCGATCCAACCGACGAACACGCCTGCCATGAGGATGGCGAACAACGTCACGACGCCTTGGCTGCGCGCGAGTCGAATCAACTCATTTTTCAGCACCGACGTCATCGTCTGTTTCGCCTTCTCGATTTGATGGAGCGCCCCGCCGTAGTTGATCAATCCATAAAACGTGCGATAGCGCTCATAAAACCGGGTCTCGACGGCGACGATGAACAAGAGCTGCGTCGGGATGATCGTCAAGTAGGACCAAAAGATGGCCGTGTCATAATACGGGTTGAACAAGAACGAGTCCGCGATGATCACACGTCCTTCACCGAACCAGATGATGAAATTCGTGACCCAAATCCCGAGCACGTACAACACGCCGATGGCGAACAAGTCTGGATAGCGGTCGAAGTACTTGAAGTACGAGAACTCTTTCACCGCGTAACGGAGCGGGAACGTCCGGAGCATCGCGAAGAACAACCCGAACAACGTCACAATCATCCCGACCGTGAAACCGAGCAACAGCTCGAGACTCGACGGATTGACCATGAGACGGCTAATCGCATAGACGCTCCCGACCGAGATGAGTCCGCCGAGCAAGAAGCTATAGGCCACCGCTTGATAATACTTGGCGGCACTCAAGAACAAGAACATGACCCAGATGACATTGATCGTCATGAATAAAACGAACAACGTCAGTTTGTACAGAAAATCGAGCGGCGACAATAGCCAAAAGATACTGTACAGAATCGTCGCGGCGAGCATCGTCACTTTGAGCATCCCGGTGAAGACTGGGAAAATCTCATGGGCTTTCTTCTCGTAAAACAAGTCCGCCACATATCGTGTCACAACGAGCTGTTGGAAGCTGAACAAGATTTGCGAGAAGATGAACGCGTACGAGACCGAGATCATGAAAAGCGTCCGTTCGGCGAGCGATAACGTCGGCATTTGGAACGCCAACCATTGAATCGTCCCGACGACCAAGATGACGATCAACCACGGTCCGGATGTGACGAGGCCCGAGAACGTGTACGCCTTCAACCTGGACGAATAGTAGTCTTCTTGGAACAACTTCTGCAGCTTAAACCCGATGCCCGCCATACTGTTCCCTCCTCGTTTCATAGATGGCTTTGTAGCGGTCCACGACTTGTTGGAGACGATAGTATTGGCGGACCCGCTCCCGCCCGTTCTTACCGAAACGCATCCGCTCCTGCGGATAATCCATCATCCACTCGACCTTGTCCGCGACCGCTTCCGGATGAACCGGGGGCACGATAAACCCGGCTGGACCGAACGGGTCGTCTTCTCGTCCATACAGGAGCTCGGAACAAGCCCCGACATCGGTCGCGATCCACGGGATGCCGGCTGCCATGCCTTCAAGAATCGCGAGCGGTTGACCTTCCGAGATACTCGTCAACAGAAGTAAATCAAACTTCGGCAAATAGGCTTGGACATCAACCTTTCCAGCGAGCTCGACATAATCGGTCAGCCCGCTCTGTTCGATGAGCAACCGACACTCTTCCGCATATTCCTCATCCTCATCGAGCGGTCCCATGATCGTCAGCTTGAACAGACGATGCCGCTCCTGCAAAATCTTGGCGGCGTAAATCATCGTCTTCAAATCTTTGATTGGCACCAAGCGGACGATGGCCCCGATTTGAAAGAGATCGTGCTCAGGGCGATTGACCGTCGCCTGGATTTGTCGATCGGCGATGCCGTTGGCGATGATTTTCGTCTTCTCACTCGGGGCGCCGATCCATTCTTGATATTCGCGATTTCGTTCGAACAAGGTGATGATCTCATCGGCCGCGTTATAGGCCTCACGCGACAAATGGTGAAAGAAACGGACCCACCTCGGCTTATACGGCGCTGGAATCCAATACGACTGTAGAATCTCCTCTTCGCGTTCCCGCGAGTAGATGCCGTGCTCCGTCAAGATGAACGGAATCCCTTGCGTCTCTTTCATGTAGGACGCGACCACACCGGCATAACCCGTTGACACGGAATGAACGAGGTCGACTTTCGGGAGCGGTTGATGGAGCACCCGTAAAATCGGAGTGTACATACTCTGCCACATCCAGAAATAGTCGATGAACGAACCTCCGTTCATTTCCTCGGCGTAGGCCGCCTTGACATTTTTCCAAAAGAACTCGCTTGCGAAAAACGCCTGACTTGAAGGCACTTCTTTCCCAAGCAAACGAAGCGCTTGCCGGTTCGGACTTTTCAACATGAGCCAGTCCGATACGTTCTGTTCGTCCTCAGCGCCCCACTTTAATCGCCCTTTCGCCCGCTCACCCAAGTCGCTCAAATACAAGTGGGTGATCCCTGAAACGTTCGGCGGGAACACATATTTCATGTCTTCCGGACGCTTCTCTGTCGGTTGAATCGAAATGATTTCAAACGACACTTCGGGCATCGCCTCAATCAACGTCTGCGTCCAACTTGAGACGCCTCCGCTCACGTATGGATAACTGCCCTCTAATACGAGTCCGATTCTCATTGCGCTTCCCCCTTGATGGCGATTTCAGCGTTCGCCGATGTCAGTTCGACGAGGTAGAGCGGACGGTCGGCTTCCCATTGTTCGACCGTCCCAAAGTCAAACTCTCCCGTCTCAAGTGATTGGCCTGGTTTGAGGCGAATCGTGAAATGAGAGGGGTTGACGAGACCTTCCCCGGCCAAATAGACGGTCGACTCATCAAACGTGACGTTCAAATCAGCTTGTTGGTATGTGATCATCTTTTCGGTCGCATAGTGTTGCGTATATGCCTCGAGGTGCGGATATTGATCCTTCACGTCGTGGACGATTTTGCGAAGACTCGCGAACATCGTATCCCAATCCCGACCGAAGGCCCGGTCGGGGTCGATGACATCATCCGGGTGAATGAAGTGGGAAAACACACCGAAGTTGGCGATTGCATCGACCATTTGGAAAATCGATCCGCGCTCTTCCCCGTAATCGCTTGTCACACGCGGGAAATGGTACAAGTTCGGATGCGTCGCATCAAATTCGAACTCTTGGACGAAGTCCCCGCTCTCCGGCTCCCCGGTGTAGAGCGAAGCAATCGTGCGCAGTTCTGGCAACGCTTCGGCGATCGCATCGACCCCAGTCCGGTTGAGCGCGTTCGACGGCGGGACATATGACTTGAGCGTTTCAGCCGGGAAATAATTCTCAAACACGGACTCGGCTTGAAGCAATGACTGTTTCATCTCGTCTTTATCTTGCCAGGGGATGTACCCGTACGTCGGGTCAATCGGTTCATCGGCCGTGACGAGCGACTGGTGGTTATAGCCATGGAGTCCGATTTCCCCACCGTGGGCGATCAATTTGCGACCGAAGTAGAGCATTGGGAACTCACCCCGTTTGATCAACTGTTCATCGACGAGCTCCATCTCCTCTTCATACGTCCCAATCATGGCACCCGTGTAAATCAAATCGTCGTCTTTCGCCAAATCGACCATATCTTCCCACCAATCCTCGGCGAAGAAATCTTTGACCGATTTATCGAGCGGGGTCGCGGACACGTCTTTCATTTTTCCGTCCATGACCGGTGCCGGAAAATCATCGATGTACATGAGCTTGATCGCTGCTTGTGCCGTGACGAACGCCGGCGGCATCGTGCCGAGCGTCTGCACGAACAGACCGCGGATCATCTTTTGGTTGGTGATCGTCGTATTCCAATAAAGGACATTCCCTTCGCCGACGCTGTATTCCCAAAGAATCGGGAATCCTTCGGCCGACAACATGACGTTGGCCTCGTCTGCAATCGCAAAATCGATGGCGCTATGGACAAATAAGTCGTCCGGTGGGTTCAAGTCAACATACCCAGGGAAAATCGTCTCTTCAAAATTTAGACCATACACGTCCGGTACGTACTCACCGATTTCTTCGATGCCGGTCAACGCGTTCCATGCCGGATCTTTAAACCGATTCGCAAAGACGAGGTTCCCGCCTTGTTCGACATAACGTTTCATTTCCACGAACGGCCATCTTGTCGTATCTTCACCCGTGAAAATGATGATGGTGTATGGAGATGGCGCAATCGATCCGACGGCGCCTGGGTTCACTTCGCGAACATCAAGTTTCGCATACTGCAGACCGTACAGCAGGTTGTCCGCCGTTTCGACCGCCAAATCACCTTCATCCCGGACGAGATAAACTTGAAGCTGATGCTCACCCGCTTTTGCCGAGGCATCACTCTTCAACTGGTCGATGTTCATCTGTTGCTCGGCGACGTTTGGCAACAACGTGTGTAGCGAGTGGATCCGTAAGTATTGAATCGCACCGACGACGACTAAAAATAAGACGATGAAGAGCGAGAAGGAGATTACAGTTCGTTTTTCCATGATGTCGTGTCACTCCATTCTTCAAACAACAGTCGGTACTCATACGGTACGTCCTCCAGTGAGAATTGGGTCTGCATCATAAACATGACCGCCTTCACTTCGTTCCAACGTTCGCGCTCATAATAGTAATTGATCAGCATCAGATGAGCCTCGATGCGTTCCGGGAAATGATGGACGTACTCTTTTAAAATGTTCAATTGCTCTTTGGGGCGCTCTAACGTGAGATAAATCTCGTTCAAGTCTTCGTAAATCCAGGGCGAAGGCGGATAGAGCGTCTTCGCTTTCAATAATTCCTCCAGCCATGCAACTCGCTTGTCCTTCAACATGACCTCGGTGATGAGCTCACTATGGATCATGCGTTTATAAATCGTCGCAAGCCGTCGAATCGTGTCTGGGTTACCTAAGTCGTATTCGCGTTTGGCGTGTTTCAATTCTTGTTCATATTGATCGATCAAGATGTTCATTGTCGCCGCGGCGTAGTGGACAGTCTCGCTGTCCGTGCTCTCAAGTCCCATCTGCAAATACTTGCCTTGCTGGTCAATCGACTGGTTGACGTGCGTCAAAATCGAGTGTTTGCGGATAGCCGGATCTTTCGAGTTGATGGCGTCGGTGAGCGGTAACAGATGACTGCTGCTGCTCGCTTCATGACGAATTTGTTCATAGTTGACGACCTTGAAGTCGATATAGTCGTCATAGTCTTCAATCAGACCGCTCCGACCGAACCGTTCAGCAAGCCGATACACCGCATAGACGGCAAGTTCGGCCAGAAACGGTAAGAACAGACCGAAGCTGAGCGCCGCCACCGCGACGCCATAATCCGGCGCTTTCATTCTTCGTTTCAACACGATCAATAATCCGAAGGCGAGCAGTGCATGAACGACATAAATCCCGATCAATACGAGACGAATGGTAGACTCCATCCCGTCACACTCCCTTCTGGATCAAAATCCCTTCGATCCGGTCATAGATCCGTTGACGGTGTTCTTCACTCGTTCCTGAGAGTAAGAGCAACAGCTTGTTCTCATCCGGGTCATACCCGACGACATCGATCTCCCGTAAATACGAATGGACGATGGCCTCGATACTCTCGAGTGAGACAGGCTCATACCCGAGCGGATATTCGAGGACGATATACGGCTGTCCATGGTGAATCTTCTTTCGTTCTTGGATGGCGACGAGTTCTGTGAACGCTGTTTTCTTATAAAACGAGGTGCCTTTATGCATCTTCTCGTGCTGCTCTTTACGAATCAGGTTCTCGGCATTTTGAATGCGTGTGCCAATCCACGAGAAGAGGATGTTGAGAACGTGCAAGTCATCGGTCGTCAATTTCCGAAGCGGCAACCGTTTGATGACGACGACTTCTCGGGTCGTCCCGTCCACGATGATCGGTGCGAGCAACATCGGGTCCGTGTCCTCGTCGTCGAGTTGACGGAGCGTCGTCTCTTGCACTTGGAAGAACCGTTTGAACATACTCGACGCCTCATCGAGAAAAATCGTTTGTGGAAACTCTTTCTTGTCCGTTTGGCGAATCAAGAGGCGCATCGACTTCTGGGAACGGTCGACGTGGTAGATGGCGACGTCACTCGCGAGGAACGTTTTTTTCAACAGGCGAATCGTCTCGCTCCGAATCAATTCTGGATGCGGCAAATCGAGCGATACGGCAAGTTCATACAATTGGTTCAAGCTGTACTCGGATTGAAGTAGTTTTTGACGAAGTGTGGTTTGCGAAGTGTTGAGTAAATCGACGGTCTCTTTCAAATACGTGTTTTCATCTTTCAGTTCTTCGTTGCGGAACTGGCTGATTTCGTAACGCTCTCGAAATGAGGTGCTGAACAACCCGACGATGACAGTGATGGCGAAGTAGTAAAACAGTGTAAGAAGTGAGTTTGTATCGTAGAACAACAGGAAGATGTCTCCTCCCATTAAGCCGGTGTATAACACTTTATAGAGGAGCAAAATGCCGAAACTGATTAAGCCGAAAATCGTTCCATACCTGAGCGCGAACAGGATGGCGGCCACGTAAAACAAGTTCAGTTCATTTTGAATCGTGCCTAGGCTGAAGAATAAATCGATTCCGATCAATAGTGCGAACACGACAAGAATCTCGACCCATTTGAGCCATGGACGGTCTTGAGCGTACAGAATGATAATCCCCTCCTCATGGATAATGTCTCTTCAGTTTTAATGCGGGATGATCCCCTGCCCTCGGACAGGTATACATAGTCCCTTATCTTCCTTTCCCCTAATTACCCCCTAAAAATCCCACGTATTGTAATAAGTCGGTTCGTGATAATGGATGAATCCGTTCGCTTCGGCCATATCCCGACTTGTCGCCTCTTCTTGGTCTGAGACGGTGAGGACAGCGATTCCGTATTCGTCTTGAATCGCGTTCATTCGATCGAGCATCTCCATCGACCAAGAGTCGGACGTGATTTCCGTGTAGTTAAAACCTTCCCACATGAACCCTTCCACATAAGGCGCACTCGTTCGTTCAAGCGTCTCGATGCCCCAGTTTTGGACGACGGGGACGCCCGGATATGCCTTTTCAATCGCTTGTAAAAAGGCCTCGAGCCCAGCCAGCTGTTCTTCTAAGTCGTCCGGATAGTCGAGGTGGACGTCATCGATATCCCCGACCGTGTCGAGGAAAATTCCGTCCAGATGTTTATTGATGACTTGTTTTTGAATTTCACGGATTAAAATTTTACGGAAATCGGACGAGCTGATATCCGTCAAATACGAATCCCATTTCGGGAAATAGATGCGTTCCCCGTACCGATAGAAGAAATCGCCTTTGTCCATTTGGCCGATGAGCGCACGATTCCACGTATCTGCTTCCATCACGTTAATATAGCCGAGCACTTTCGTCCCGTTCGAGCGGATCGTCTCAATCTGTTCCGGCGTATACCAAATCGGTTCGATGATGACGAGGTCGTATCGGGCCATATCTTCAATGATTGCCTCGGTCGGCATGTTGTAAAAAATCTTATAGGAATGGATCTCATCAAAATCAAACGGCTCTTTCGTCGTACATCCTCCTAAAAAGAAGATGAACAATAAGCCGCCCATTAAACATCGTCGCACTCGGACACCTCCTTGTTGAATGAATCCGTCTTGGTGTGAATCGGTCCGTTTGACGGTGAACGATCAGGGAAACAACATAATACAGACTGTCACAGAAGGGAGAAATGGGCGTGAATACCATTTTATTGACGATTGCCCTATTATTCGTCGGCTTGAACGTGTTTACCTTTTTCCGACGCCAAACGTATAGACAGACCGGTTTCGACATGCGCTTGTTCAGCCACTTGTTCGTCAGCCTATTCGGCGTCATGATCGGGTTTGCCTTGATTTACTACGCGCTCTCACGCGACGGCGTCATATTGGTGACGTCACTCGAGACGATGAACGCGGTCGATCCGAACTGGCGCAATCTGCTTTACTTCAGCGGGGTCACGTTGCTGTCTATCGGATTCGGCGACCTGCTGCCAATCGGTCCGGCCCGGTTGTTCGCCTTGCTCGAAGCGGCCATCGGGATTTTGTTGCCGACAGCATTTTTTGTAAAATCGATATACAAAAAAGAAGACTGAAGAAAACAGTCTTCTAACGTCCAGTAATCAGCAAATACATGTTGAAGGCGACAAGTCCAAGCGGAAATAAGGCCACGACTAAAATCGGCCATTTTTTCGTCCGGATGCCGACAAATAAAAGTAAACTCCCCACTAGGAGCGCGATGAACGTCGTATACGGATTCAAGCGTCATTCCCCCTTCTATAGAGGGGCTTTTCCCGACTCAACCGAAAACTAATCGTTTGAACACCAAAGCGTCGAAAAGGCGTCACGAATTCGTCGGGCTTCCATCTCCGCAAACGGATATCCGGCTTGGTCGGCCACGCGGCGACTGACACGTTCAAATTGTTCCACCAACGTCGCATGGGCCGTTTCCACCGCTGTCACTTCGACCAAAGTGTATGTATCAAGATAAGCCTGCCATACTTCAGGGGCCAGATGCTTCTCAAGCCCATCCCCGGACTTTCCTCCGTTCGCCGTAAAGTTTGTCGCAAAGCCGACGTCCCATGCAAGCATCTGCCGGAGCATCGTTCGCATGATCGTCACATGGTCGAATGCGTATAACAGTTGACCCCGCTTGATACCTTTGACGACGTAAAGCGACACCCACCAAAACTCGTTCCAACACTGCTCATAGTCGAATCGGCTCGGTCGTTTGATGCGGTACGTGTCATCAGATGGGATCGTTTGACCGGCAATCTCGTCTTTATCAATGAGGACGAGACTAAGTGAGTCAGCGTGAATCGCTTCCTGCACGTCACGCATAGGACGGACGGTCAAATCGACGCGATGACCGGCTGCAAACTGGACGAGAAACGCGAAACGCTCATATTCGTCGCCTCCCGGCACCTCGTCCGGCGTCTGCATAATCAAGACGTCCCCGAGCGGCGCCATCCACGAGCGGTCCTCGATGAACGCGGTCACGTCTTCGACGAAACAAGTGACATCGACGTCTTGAAAACGGTCTGGTTTTACGTGCGGATTGACGAGCGACCCGTTCAAGACGAGGACGCGGACGTCTTCCCGCTCCGCGGCCGTGGCCGTCAAGTGCTCGAGCACTTGCTCATTGGTCATATGACGTTCGCCCCGAGCGAGCGGGCGACTTGGACGGCCTGCATGACGTCAAGCGTCGCTTGTTTCAGAATGACGTCCGAGAAATCGACCCCATCCATCTCCGCCCCTACAAAATCGGCCCCCGTGCAATCCGCGTGTTGCAACACGGCGCGGGACAATACGGCGTTCGTCCAGCGTGATTCTTTCAAATCCGCACCGTATAAATCGGCCTCGGTCAACCGGACACCGGACCAATCCATTTTCCGGAGCGGGGCGTGACGCAGATTGACGAACGACCAATCTCCTTCACGCACGACGACCCCTTCAAACGTGCATGACTCGAACGACGAACCCGTCATCTTGCACTGATCGAACTCGCTCAAAAACAGATTCGCCCCGTTGAACTGACAATTCAGGAATGAGCTGCCGCTGTGGCGCGAGGCGTTCCACTTCGAATCGGTGAAGTCACAGTTGATGAAACGACACTGTTCGGTCTCGAACTCGGTCGCATCGATATAGGTGAAGCGACAGTTCTCGAACGTCGTCTGCGTGAGTTGGATGTCACGGAGCGTCTCGTCGCGGAAGTCCTCACCTTTATAGCTCTCATTTGATTGAAACATGACCTGCCTCCTTGGCGTATACTTGATGTAGCTTAAGGAATGGAGTGATGAAGATGGATATCGTATTTCCGACCGAGCACGGCACGTTCAATTATCGCGTCGCCGGCATCTGGGTCCAGGACGGTCATTTGCTCGTTCATCGGAACGTGAACGATGACTTTTGGGCGTTACCGGGCGGTCGTGTCGGCATCGGCGAAGAGGCCGAGCTTGCCTTGACGCGTGAACTGCAAGAAGAACTCGAAGCGACACTGACGGGAACGACGTTCGCTTTCGTGTCCGAAAATTTCTTCACGTATTTGGAACGCACGGTCCACGAGATTGGCATGTACTTTTATGTATCGGGTGACCTCCCGCTCCGGCATGGAGACTTCCACGGACCGGAAGGCGATCACCTCATCTATCGTTGGCAGCCGCTCGACGCGCTCCGGGACTTGAAACTCTTCCCGGAGACACTCTATGCGTTGCCGCAATCACTGCCGCCCCACTTTATCGATCGCTGAGCTTGATAGAATCGACTTCAACTCGTGCAAGTCTTGAATTTCATACGTCGTCTCGACCGTCGCCGCAATCTCGTGCGGATTGTACCAGCACGTGTCGAGCCCATACATGCGCCCGCCTGCGATGTCCGCCGTCAGCGAGTCACCGACAATGAGCCCGCGTTCCGGTGCCACATTCGGAACCCGGTCAAATACATAGTCAAAAAATGGTTTCATTGGCTTTTGTGAACCGGTCGCGTCCGAGACGAACACGTCTTGGAAGTAAGGGAGCAGTCCCGAGGCTTCGAGCCGCTTGAACTGAGTCTCCGTCACCCCGTTCGTGACGATATAGAGCGGATACTGTTCACTGAGCGTACGGACGAGTTCGAGTGCCCCATCGATGATGTGCACCCCGGCGTGCAAATGGTCGCGATAACGCTGTTCGACTTCATGTGCATCGATCGTGATGCCGAGCGTGTCGAACAGTTGCGTGTGCCGGCCCATCAAGACGTCTTCCCGTCCGACCTCGCCGCGCTCGAACGCGCGCCATAATCCGTTATTGATCGTCACATACTGTTGTTTCAATTCATCCGTCATCCGAACGTTGTGTGCCGCGAGCAACTGCTCCAAGGCGACGTGCTCGCTCTGTTTAAAGTCTAACAACGTATCATCGACATCGAATAAAATCGCTTCATACCGTTTCATAATCTGTATTACCCCTCTCTGCCTCTAATGTACAGGAACGGACCGAGAAGTTCAAAACAAGGAGTGAGTCATATGGCTAAACGACCTATCAGCAATCTCGAGTATTCAGGGGAAGAATTCGCGTCATTTTTCTATTTGGCCGATGAGATGTTCGGCATCGATTTTGGTGAATGGTACATGGCCGGCGAATGGACCGACCGCTATCGCTGTTATTCCTTGACGTTTTATCGGAATGTCATCTCGAACGTCGGGATGAGCCGGATGACGATCGTGGCTGACGGAACCGCGCGCGAAGCGTATCAGATTGGGACGGTCATGACCGACGAGGATCGACAAGGACAAGGGCTCGCCACCCGTATTTTCAAGTATCTGTTCAAACAGCATGACGCCGATGCCTTGCCTTATTTTTTGGCTTGTGACGAAGGGGTTGAACCGTTTTACGAGCAACAGGGGTTCTCCGTCCAACTTGAACCGGAGCTATTCGTTTCAGTATCGGGATCGGCTTCCCCACTCGAACGTGTCGATGTCGATGCCGAGCAGTGGCGTCGTTTCAAGCTGGAGTCGCTCCCGTTTTCGCCACGCCTCTATGCGACGGACGACATGCATATTTGGATGTTCCATTACTACCAAGGGATGAACGAGGACGTGTATCGTTTCGATGACGTCCATGTCATTTATATGATTGAGCGCTCGCGCTTAAACTTGTATGCCGTGCTGTCGCCGCGACCTGTCGATATGCGTGACGTCGTGGCTCGCCTCTCCTTTGAAGGCATCACCGAAATCGTCTTTAAATTCACGCCCAATCTGGACGGTGTGGAACAACGTCCGTCCCGCGACGGCCAATGGATGATTCGCATGAACGAAGGACAACTCTTCCCGGAAGGTTGTCGCTTCCCTTATTTATCGAAAGCATGAAAAAAAACTCGCCTCAGGGGCGAGTTTTTTCAGACTGTAGACAAAACATTGTCTGCAGTCTTTTTTATTTGCCCGACCGGGCACAGCTCGCTTTTCTGGGGGCAAGCAGGGAGCCGCATCGCGACTTTGTCGCTGCTGGGTCTCCCTTTGCTTGCTAATCCCCTGGAAGTCTCGCCGTGCCCGCAGTCGGCCCACGCATCAATCTCTCTTTTCGTACCGTCGTCGCTTTTTTATAATGAGAGATATAGAAACAATTATGGAGGCGAATCGGATGATCAGGAAATCAACAGAATCGGAAACCAATCGGACACAACTGGAGATGGTCACGCTCGACGAGCTTGTGCCAGCGGACCATCTGGTCCGAAAAATCGAGGCGGTGATCGACTTTGAGTTCATCTATCCGCTCGTGGAGGACTTATATTCTGAGGACCGTGGCCGGCCAAGCGTCGACCCTGTCGTCCTGATCAAGATGGCCTTCCTTCAGTACCTGTTCGGTATCCGATCCATGCGACAGACAATTCGTGAGATCGAGACGAACGTCGCATACCGTTGGTTTCTCGGGTTCGGATTCACGGACAAGGTGCCACATTTCTCGACGTTCGGGAAGAACTATGTGCGTCGGTTTCAGTACACGAGCTTATTCGACGACATCTTCTATCATATCCTTGAACAGGCTGCGGACGCAGGGTTCATCGATCGCGCCGTCCTATTCGTAGACTCGACACACGTCAAAGCGAACGCAAACAAGCGGAAGCTCGTCAAGAAGACCGTCCGGCAAGAGGTGAAACACTATCAGGAACAACTCGATGCCGAGGTCGAGCGAGACCGCGAAGAAAGTGGAAAGAAGCCCTTAGGGCCAAAAAAGAATCAGGCGGAGGAGACGAAGGAAATCAAGGTCAGCACGACAGACCCTGAGAGTGGATATTACGTAAAAGGTGAGCGTGAGAAGCAGTTCGCTTACTCTGTCCATGCGGCGAGCGACGCCCATGGGTTCGTGCTCGGTGCTATCGTCACACCGGGTAACGTGCACGATAGTGTAGCGTTCCCCGATCTGCTCGACAAGGTCTCCGACCGCCTGATTCAACCGTTCGCCGTCGCTGCCGACTCCGCCTATAAAAATCCGGCCATTGCCAAGCTGCTGATTGACCGTGGGATCCTGCCGGTCTTCCCATACACTCGCCCGAAGGGTAAGAAGGGCGCCTTCAAGACCAAGGATTTCATCTACGACGAGCACCATGACGTCTACATCTGCCCAAACAACGAGTTATTAACGTACAGTACGACGATGCGCGAGGGGAAACGCAAGTACGTCTCGAATCCCGCGGTTTGAGTGAACTGCCCGCTGCTCGAGCAGTGCACGAAGAGCCAGAAGCACCAGCGGATAATCGAGCGACACCTCTGGCAACCCTATATGGACGAGGTCGAAGACCTCCGCCACACGGAATTGAACCGCAACATCTATGACCGTCGTAAACAGACGGTCGAGCGCGTGTTCGCGGACGCAAAAGAGAAGCATGGCATGCGTTGGACCCGTTATCGGGGACTTGAAAAAGTTTCAATGCAGGCGATGCTTACTTTTGCTGCCCTCAATCTCAAGAAGATGGCGGGCTGGGCATGGAAGAACGCCCAGCCCGCCTGAAAAGGGGCTCGGGCAGAGCGCCTAAAGGCCCGAAAACGACAAAGTCACGTTTCAGTTCGCCTGAAACGTGACTTTGTCTACAATCTGAAAAAACTCGCCTCAGGAGCGAGTTTTTTGCGTATGGAAGGCATGTCCGAGCGCCTGCGCCGCTTCTTTGACGGCTCGTCGCGCTTCCGGAACGTATGCGTAGTAGTTGACGAATCCGTGGATGAGTCCTCCGTAATTGTGATACGTCACCGGGACACCGAGGCTAATCAATTTGTTGGCGTATGCGCGTCCGAGGTCGCGGAGCGGGTCGTATTCGGCCGTCAACAACGTCGTCGGGGGAAGGTCCCCTAAGTGGCCCGAAAAAATCGGCGAGGCGTACGGATGCATCAATTCCGACTCATCACGGAAATATTGTTGCTGGAACCACCGGATGAGCCCTTCATCGAGCAAATAACCGTTCGCGTAATCAATCAATGACAGCGGCAAGTTCTCCTCGGTCCCGGTAACCGGGTAAAACAGCAGCTGATGCATGACGAGGGGACGACCTCGTTCAATCGCCATCAAGGCGCTGACCGTGGCGAGTGTCCCGCCGGCACTGTCTCCGCCGACGGCGATGCGCTCGGCATCGATTTCAAGTTCCGAGGCGTGATCCGCAATCCAAACGAGCGCCCCATAGCTATCGTAGACGGCTGTCGGAAATTTATGCTCCGGAGCGAGTCGGTAGCCGACCGAGATGACGGTGCAGTCGGCCTCGTTCGCGATCGTCCGACATATCGCATCATGGGTGTCGAGACTGCCCGTGACATATCCGCCACCATGAAAATAGACGAGTGCTGGCGCAATCGTTCGACCCGACCGAAAGATGCGGATTGGGAGCGAACGGCCTGGGAGTGCGATCAGACGCTCTTCGACGTCATGCATGTGCTCTTTATGTTGAAACCGGGTCATCATTGCGTCTTCTTGTCGTCTTAATTCGAGCGGATCCAATTGGTCATATGTGGTCGAGATTTGATTTTGAAACTGGTTCAAATAAAATTGAATCGTCGGATTGACTGGCAACGGGAATCCCTTCTTTCTCTTTTAGGCATACAGTTGCCTATTCCCAGCCGCGTTACACTCTAAGCAGACGTGAGTGCTTTTTCGGACAACCTGTCTCATTGATCGTCGGCTGCGGCCATGAGATAGCCCAAAGGTAGGCTCAAGAAGAAAAATAATCCGAAGCGTGCCAACATCAAACTTGCCCCTTTTGGTTCTTTTTCCACCACACGAACAAGAAAATCCCCATCCCGACGAACAAAATCAGCATCGAGTAAATCAATTGTTGTTCGAGCGGCAAGCTTGTTTGGGCGAACGCATATTGCGGTCCAAACAAGAGAATCGGTATGATCAGATTGATCCATGTTTTCGTCCAAACCGAGACGATGAGCAACGTGACGACGGCAAGGCCGAGTAACACGAGTTGACCGGTTGGGCCGAACACGATCGTTGGGGTCTCGACGAAGATGTCGAGCACCATCAGCCCGAGGAATAACGTCATCGGCATCGCGGCGAGCGCAATGTATATCATCCCGTTTTTGAATTTACTTTCTTTCGAGCGGACCGACATGTTGCGGAACGCTTGTGAAGCGGCGAGTAAGAACAGGACAGCGACGAGCGGGAACCCAATCAACTGGACCGTCGAGAATGTCATCTCGCCTTGAATGAAGTTGGCGATGATGATGTAGGCGAACACGTTCGGAATGATCATCGCGATGATTTTGAAAAACCCTTTTCCATCGAACGCCATCTCACGCCCAAGATGCTGCATGTAGGCTTTCGGGCTCTGGCCGACGACATCGTCCACGCTTTTGCCTGCGCGTTCCGCCTCCTCGAGGTGGTCTTTCAGCTCGGCGACAACGTCTTGCACTTCCCCTTCCGATTTCCCGCTCGACATGAGATATACCGCTAAATCATCCAAAAAATCACGACTCTTTTTTGAAAGTTCCATCTTCATTCCCCTCTCCGAGTACGCGGTCGACGCCGCTTGACACTTCCGCCCAACGTTGTTTGAAGGCCAGCAACTCTTGGTGCCCCGCCTCCGTCAAAATGTAATATTTTCGTTTCGGTCCCCCTGATGGCAACGCCTTTTGGACCGTCTCGACCCACCCCTCTTTCTTCATCCGTAACAGGACCGGGTAAATACTGCCCTCGCTCACCATCGTGAAGCCATACGTCTGCAACTTCTCCGACATCTCATAGCCGTACGTCTCTCCTTTATCGATGATGGCCAATAGGCAACCTTCGAGCAATCCTTTTAACATTTGACTCATCGCCATGGCGTGACCTCACTTTCGTTAAACTAACTTGTTATACACAATAGTAATGGAAGGTACTACCAATTGCAACTACTTTGTAAAACAAGTTAGTTGCGCATCGAGAGGTTTATTTTTTCAAATCAGGTGAATACTTCTTAAGGTGAAGCAAAAAGATAAAGGAGTGTTTGAATATGCATACCGATTTTACAAAGATGTACATTGATGGCCAATGGGTCGAAGGGTCAAGCGACAAATGGATCGATAACACCAACCCGTTCACGGATGAGACATTGTTCTCCATCCGGTCGGCCGACGAGTCTGATCTCGACAAGGCTTATGCCGTTGCGAAAGAAGCACAAACCGAATGGGCGACGATGCTGCCACAAAATCGCCGGGCCTTGATTGAGAAGTTCGCCGAAGTGACGTTGCAGCATAAAGATGACATCATCGACTGGCTCGTCAAAGAGTCGGGCAGCACGCGCATCAAAGCAGAAGGCGAATTTTTAGCCTCGATGGCGATCATCAAGGAAGCGGCGACGTTCCCGTTCCGCATGGACGGGCTCATCAAGCCTTCAATCGTCCCGAACAAAGAGAACCGGGTCTATCGGAAACCGCTCGGCGTCATCGGCGTCATCAGTCCATGGAACTTCCCGTTCCACCTCGCGGTCCGCTCAATCGTCTCCGCCCTCGCGACGGGGAATACCGTCGTCGTCAAACCAGCGACGGCGACACCGGTCACAGGAGGTCTCCTCTTCGCCTCGCTATTTGAAGAAGCGGGTCTTCCGAAAGGCGTCTTGAACATCGTCGTCGGTCGCGGTTCGGAGATTGGGGACGCCATCGTCGAGCACCCGGTGCCAAAACTCATCTCGTTCACCGGTTCGACCGAGGTCGGCAAAGGGATCGCCGAGAAGGCCGGACGCCTGTTGAAAAAGACAGCGCTCGAACTCGGCGGGAATAACGTCTTCGTCGTCTTAGACGACGCCGACATCGACCGTGCCGTGGAATCGGCCGTCTATTCGAAATTCTATCACCAAGGGCAAATCTGTATGTCGACGAACCGAATCCTCGTCGCCGAGTCGATTCATGATGAATTCCTTAAAAAATTTGTAGAGCGAGTTCGCGCCTTGAAGTTCGGCAACCCGAACGAATCAGACACACAAGTCGGTCCACTCATCGATCACGACCAAGTCGACCGCATCCTCGATCAAATCAAGCAGACGGTCGACGCCGGTGCGACGCTCCAGGTCGGCGGCAACGCTGACGGGAACGTGCTCGAGCCGACCGTCGTGAGCGGTGTCACGAACGACATGCCACTCGCGAAAAATGAGATTTTCGGACCGGTCGCCGTCATTCTGTCGTTCAAGGACGACGCCGA
Organism: Exiguobacterium sp. s40; assembly: GCF_018617905.1. Taxonomy (NCBI): domain Bacteria; kingdom Bacillati; phylum Bacillota; class Bacilli; order Caryophanales; genus Exiguobacterium; species Exiguobacterium sp. s40. The sequence goes on from NZ_JACSLC010000011.1 coordinate 31,417, forward strand.
GGCGCTCCATATCTCTAATGAGTTGCCATACGGACTAAGCGGTGCCGTCCACGGTTCGATTTACCGTGCGACCGAGTTCGCCCGCCAAGTCGAGACGGGGATGATTCACGTCAACGACCAATCGGTGAACGACGAGCCGCACTTGCCGTTCGGCGGAGAGAAAGATTCGGGTCTTGGCCGCTTCAACGGCGAGTGGGTGCTCGAGGAGTTCACGACGCTCCAGTGGGTATCCGTCATGCACGAACGCCGGGAATACAAACCATTTTTCTCATAAACAGCAAAAAGCGTGTTGGTCCGCGAACGGACCAACACGCTTTTTTTAGATTTTCTTCACGAATTCCGATTTGAGCTTCATCGCGCCAAAGCCCTCAATCTTGCAGTCGATGTCATGGTCCCCGTCGACGAGACGGATCCCTTTCACTTTCGTGCCTTGTTTGACGACGAGCGACGTCCCTTTCACCTTCAAATCTTTGATGACCGTGACTGTGTCTCCGTCTTGGAGCACATTTCCGTTCGCGTCTTTGATTTGCGCGTCTGCTTCCGCTTCGGCTACCTCGCTCGGCGACCACTCGTAGGCGCATTCCGGACAGACGAGCAAGCTCCCGTCCTCATACACATAAGTCGACTGACATTTTGGGCAATTCGGTAGTTCTGTCATACTGATTCCTCCATTCGATACACTGTTCCCAGTATACCGCAATTTTAGAAGTTCGACAGCTAGCGGTCAGCCTTCTTGCGGAGTCTCGGGGCCTTTCAAATCAAGCTGATAAAACGATAAGTCCAGCCATTTGCCAAACTTGTATCCGGCTTTTTTAATCGTGCCTGAATGGACGAACCCTAATTTTTCATGGGCCTTGACGCTCGCGATATTGGCGGCATCGATCCCACCAATCATCGTCTTCACTTCCCGTTCTTCACCGATGCGGATGATTTCACGGAGCAATTTATTCCCAATCCCTTTCCCCCGATAGCCGGGATGCACGTACACCGAGTGCTCGACCGTATACTGATAGGCCGGCCATGGACGGAACGGGCCGAACGTGGCAAATCCCATGACGACATCGCCTTCCTCCCACACGATGATCGGGAGCCCGGACGCTTTTTTGTCTTCGTACCAAGCGACACGATTTTGAAGCGTCACCGGCTCGTAATGGTAAACAGCTGTACTGTTGACGATTGCGTCATTGTAAATATGTAAAACGGCTTGAAGGTCGTCTCGACGGCAGTTGCGAATCATGAGGACACCATACTTTCTATAAGTTTTCTTTATTATACTTATCTCGATTTCAAAATACACGTAACGATTTGCTGCCACAAAAAAAGTCAGCCGTTTCGACTGACTTTTTTACCTTAGGCTGCCAAACGGTCACACATCGATGCGCACTCGAAACAGACGCGCGCACATTCCTGACAATGTTCGTGCTTATGTTTCTCACACTCTTGGGCACACGCCTTACAGACGACCGCACAAGCCCGGGCCAGTTCCGGTACGAACGCCGAATCCCGTGTCATCGCCTCGGCGAGGAATGAACAGATTGCAGCGCACTCACGATCGAGTCGGATACAGTCGACCATCATCTTCACGTCATGTTCCTCGAGACAAGATTCAAGACAGTAATTGCACGTCTCCACGCAATCGTGCAACGTTTCCAGTTCGTTCGCATAAATTCGATGAGCCATGTATTCGTCCTCCTTTTGAATGACTACACAACGACAATACGTTACTGTTGTTCCCTAATCTTCAAAAGAAAAACGATCGTCGACTAACGTCTCGGGTCGTTCACGAATGTACGATATAGGTAGGCGACACCGTTCAACCAGCGCTCCGAATACCGCTTCGGCATGAAACGGAGGCGATAGAGCCGATACATCCGCTTCAAATCTTCCCATTGGTGATCGACTTGTTGCCCTTGTCGGAATCGCGCCAAGTCAATCAAATAGAGTCGGCCGTCCGGCGTGAGGATGAGGTTGCGCAAATGGACATCGGACGGGGTCAACCCGAGTCGCCGGGCCGCTATGAGCGCCTCATCGACTTGCTTGATGTACGCGGGGTCGATCCAAATGCCTTCAATCAAACATTCAAACAGTGTCTTCCCTTCGATATAGTCGATGACGATATAGTTCGGACCCGCTTCGTACAGACCCGGGAATTGTGGCAATCCCTCGAGCTTCCGATAGATCACGGCTTCCTCGGCCGCGATGTGCGTATAGCCAGGGAAAAACACTTTAATGACGAGTCGTGTAGATTTTATGCGGAACACGGCAGCACTGCGCCCGATCCCGTGCAGTTCGAGGTCAGGATGATAGGCGGTCACACGCGTGTCTTGCCCGTGTCGCTCAAACGTGACGCCCGCATATTGTTCATAATGATTCATAGAGCACTCCTCTTTTTCGATTCATCTCTTTCCTATCATAACTGAAATCACTTTCATTTGACTCGGTCCGCGTCCGTCCGATACGCCCAATAAGTGACGCATCCCCCGACTATCTCTATAATGAAAGCGACAGACAATGAGGAGGAATCAATCATGCAACGTATCGAACTGACAGAAGACTTATCATTCTCACGGATCATCCACGGCATGTGGCGTCTCGCTGAATGGGATATGAGCCCGCAGGAACGTCTCACGTTCATCGAGCAATGTATCGAACTCGGAATCACGACGTTCGACCACGCCGATATATACGGCGGCTATACATGTGAAGGACTATTCGGGGAAGCACTTCGCCTCAATCCTTCACTTCGCGATCAAATCGAGATCGTGACGAAGACTGGCATTAAACTGACAGGTTCTTTCAACCCAGGCCAAACAATCAATCATTATGATACGACGAAAGAGCATATCATCCGTCAAGCCGAGCGTTCACTCAAAGAGCTCGCCATTGACCAGATTGACACGCTGTTGATCCATCGTCCCGATCCGCTCATGGACCCGGACGAAGTCGCTGAGGCATTCATTACGTTACAACGCAGTGGAAAAGTCCGGACGTTCGGTGTCTCGAACCACGTACCGGCAACCCAACAGTTGCTCCAGTCACGCTTACCGTTCCAACTCGTGACGAATCAGCTCGAACTTTCACCGATGCAACTGAAACACTTCGAAGATGGTTCTGTCGACCTATGCCACGAGAAGCGGATGCCGCTCATGGCGTGGAGCCCGCTCGCCGGCGGTCAACTGTTCACCGAGTCACAGTATGCGCCGCTTCGCGAGAAACTCGAAGACATCAGTGACCGCCACGAAGCGAGCGGTATCGATGCAGTCGTTTACGCATGGCTTTTGAAACACCCTGCCAAGATCATGCCGATCGTCGGATCTGGGAAAATTGACCGAGTCAAGACCGCCGTCGGCGCGCTCGATATCGAGCTCACCCGTGAAGAATGGTTCGAAATTTTGAAGGCAGCCCGCGGCCGCGACGTCGATTGAAGGTAAAAATAAACAAATAAACCCTGATTGGTTCCATCCTTGATTTTTTAAATAGTTTCATCATTTTCAAGAACGTGGCCATTCAACGGTTCATTCGTCAAAAATCGACATGTTCACAAGAGTGAAATTCCATTTCATATCCATAAGTGTAAAACAAGCCCGCTCAGTTCAAGTTGAGCGGGTTTTTTGATTTTTTTTTAAAAAAACACATTAATTTTCTTAAGACTAAAGTCACAAAAAAATGGTGCTAAAATGATGAAAGTTAATCATCAAAGGAGTGCACCCCCGTGAAAAAGTACTTGATTCTTTGTACGCTCGCCATGTTGTTCGTCCTTTTTGGATGTGAAGAAGAACATGCCTTTCGTTTACATACAGCTCCAGAGTACTATCAAGGTCGCGCTACCCTGCCATCAGGACAACAAATCGAGATGACCGAGTCCGATCGGACGAACGTCCTCGATGCTTGTTATCCAGAGGACGCGCTATCCCGTATTCCTGACGGAGAACGTCACTTGATCGGGACGGTCACATTGACCCAACCGCTGATCACGACATCCTCGACCGATGTCTTTCCGACCGCCACTTTTTTTGAAGTGGACAATCAAGCCTACGTTCAATGCCAAGCCGAGACGATCACGTACATGAAACAAATCGACACGTTGCCGAACAGTCTCATTGCGTATCGTGACCACGCTGTTCCGTCTTCAGCGACGTCAAAACTGCGAAACGCCCAACCGCACGAACGGATCCATTTCACAGAGGAAATGACCAAACCGGTCGGCAACGAACCATATCCAAAACGGAGCGGGCTCGAGCAGACGCTTGTTCACGTGACGATGCCGTTCAATGGCTCTTTCGAATTCACGTTCGAATCCCCGGAAACATATGAGACGGTCACGTTGCCGATTAACGAAGCATCGCGCCAACCTTTCCTCTCCCTCGCCTTAGGTACCGAGGTGTCTCAAGATACAAAACAATACGGACTTCATTTGTCATCTGATCAAACCTTATATGGGGAGGCCCTTCGACCGAAAGACGCGAGCTTCGACCGCATGCTTGGCGCTCGTCAGGCGAGCACGCTCCCGACGACGCTCATCCCGAATGAGCGCTATCCTTTGTTCAGCTTTTCATTCATCCGTGACGGGAAACCGCATAAACAAGTCGTTTCAATCACCTATCGAGAAGAAACGTTGCTTCGCGGCGATCGGTTGAAAACGAAGATGCGCCAACAATTTGCCCACCGCCGGCATGTCGTGACACATGACTTGGCGCTGCTCGGAACGGAATCCAAGGACGCATCGTTCTTGCATCACGCCAATGCCGAGGCCGTCCAATTCGTGTTCCAAGCGATCGATCGTTCGAAAGCTGTCGCCACGGCCGGGACCCCGGCCCCGACTCCCTATTTGACCGTTTTCGAGGGTATTTTTGCGCAGACGTTCGATGTCAGCTATAACGGAGACGATGTCTTTTTGACGAATACGTTGACAGGGTCACACTTCAAACTGCTCCGCGCCGATGCCGAACGTTGGCACGACTTATTCAATAAGCAACAGGGCTAACCCCTTTCCTAAAGACAGACCGGTATGAACCGGTCTGTCTTTGCACGTTTTCTAGGCAAAATCAGAAAGCATCCATCGGTCGCTATGCGACAATGACAGCAAACGATGCAAAGGAGAGAATTTGATGACGAAACGATTCGAGCGCGACGTCGCCACACATTGGCCCGTCGCTTATAAGCAACCTGGATATCCACACGTACAACAAGGTTGGGTCTTGCCCCCTGAGCGAAAAAACGAGTTCGACCCGTTCATCTTGATGGCCGAGGACTGGTTCAAACGCGGCACGTTCTCGGACCACCCGCATCGCGGTTTCCAAACGATCACCTACGTCATTGACGGGCGACTCGAACATATCGACAACCATGGCGGCCATTCGATTTTAGATGCCGGAGACGTCCAGTACATGAACGCGGGCTGGGCGGCCCGACACGCCGAGGAGGCCGTTGCTGATGACTTGATTCATACGCTGCAACTATGGCTCAATTTACCGAAAGCGCTCAAAACGACGACGACGTCTTATCAAAACGTGTACGTCGAAGACGCCCCGGTCGTGCCAATCGACGGTGGACAAGTCCGTGTCTATTCGGGTGAGGTCGCCGGTGCGACCGGCCCGATGGACAGCCTTGTCCCGATCACAATGAGTGAAGTCAGCTTAAAGGAAGGTGAAGTCTATGAGCACGTCATCCCCGTGAATCATAACGCCTTCGTCTATATGCTCGCCGGTTCGGTCGAACTCGGGACGTCCGCGACACCGCTCGAGAAGACGCACGTAGCGACGCTCACGTTCGACGAGACGGCCGAGGGTGAGAGCGGACTCCGCATAAAAGCAACGTCACGCACGAAACTGCTTGTCTATTCAGGCAAACCGATTCGAGAAGACTATATCGCTCACGGCCCGTTCGTCATGAACACCGAGGATGAGATTCGCCAAGCGTTCCGCGACTATCACGCCGGTGTGTTCGGTCCCCCGGCCGTCAAATAAAATAAGCCGCGCCTGAGGCGCGGCTTATTGTTTGTCCGGCATGAGCACCGTCTGTTGTGTCGGAACCCGACCAATCGGGACGGTCCGCTCGACGAGGACGTAGCGTTTCCCGTCCACTTCAAACTTCCGGTCGCCGAGATAATGGGCCGACTTCCCGTCTTCATACAGTTTCGTCAGGATTGCCGGCACATACTCATTCAAATTCGTATAATGCTCGTCTAGCGTCATGACGATGTTGCCTTTGCCATAACCCGACCATTGGTTCGACATGAATAACATGAGCGAAATCGTCCCGATGACACCGATGACTAAAATGACTGTCTCCATCAAATCCTCCTCATTCCACTTTCAAAAATTGCGCATCATAGCGGCGCGCCAAGACGAGCACGAGACCGTTCAAGAGTGCTGATGAGATGGCTGGCACAAAGTCCGGTACCGTATCTCCCGCGCTCAAAAAATCGAATGTCCCGTGGAACAGGATGGCCGGTCTCTCCGTTCTACAGCTGCTTTACGACGACTTGACGTTTCGGTCGGAATCCGACCTGTTCATAAAAAGCCGCAGCCGCTTCGTTCAACGACCAATAATCCAGTTCGATTGAGGGAAATCCGTGCGCGATGGCATAGCGTTCCACTTCTTCCATAACCAAACGTCCATACCCTTTTCGCTTCGCTTCCGGGTTAATACTGATTTGATGCACGTACAGCGTGCGCACTGCTTGCCGAAATGCGGTCGCCTCACTTACCCGCTCTTGAAAACAGACGTAGCCAACTGTGTCCCCGTCGACCTCTGCCGTGAAGAAATGATAATCGTCTCGCGCCATCATCTCCGAAAACGCCGCTTCCATCGCCGCGTGATCGTAAGATGCAAAGAAGGCCGGTGCGAGTTGAAGATGATGTTCATGGACGGGACGGTTCAACGTCGCAATCAATGCCGCATCGTCGGTTCGTCTCAACTGCATCATAACGGCCCCGATCCCTCGTTCCCATAATCTCGTGTCTCAGTGACCCCGTGCGGTTTTTCATAGCCGCGCAACGTGTGGTTCGAACTGACCGTCTCTCTTCCGCTCAAACGGCGCTGAATGGGACGGGCCAGCCAATAACCTACGAATAGCGAGGCCGGAAAGAGGATAAACGCGGTGCCGAGAAAGACATAGAAATAAGACTCCTCGGCTGTTAAGACGAAGTGACTGACTCCGTAACGCAGTCCGAAAAACAAACCAACGAACACGACGGCGACGAACGCGTACTCGATACACTTGCCAAGAAATTGTTTCATTCCGTTCCCCCCTTAAAATAATTACCATTCTTTACGAGGGGAAATGGAAAAAGGTTTCAAATTTGTTTTCTGGATCCATACCATATTGTAGCCGCCCGCTCCGTCGCCGATACCCAGTCTTGTTTCCCTTGGATGTAACTTTCGATATCGTCCGGATGTTGGCTCGCCAACTGCTGCTTGAGCGACGCGTACTCGTCCCGCACGTCCGGGAATGTGACCAAGTAGTCACGAAAGGCGAGATGCCGGATGACGCCGTCATCCCCGTCCTCGAACATGTGGACGTGGAAAGTCCGAACCTCCTCGCCTTTCGCAAAGAAACGGCGTCTCGGGATGCCGTGTTCACCAAAACTCCGATAACCGAGCGCTTCCATATGACCGACCCAGTCGTCGATTCGCTCGATTTGCCGAACGACCGGCATGATATCGATAATCGGCTTCGCGTCGAGCCCGGGGACCGACGTACTACCAATGTGATGAATCGCGACGAGCTCATCTTCGAACAATCGCTGGAGCTTGGCCGCCTCTTCTTCGAATTTCGTCGCCCATATCGGGTCATATGGGATGACTTCTACTTTTCTCATCGTCCTAATTCCTCCTTCGGCTAATTCGTTCCTTCTCTGTCATCATACCCGTTTTCCGAATCGTTTAGAAACGGACCCGCCGACGGGAAGGTTTGTCACGACTCAAAATGGGAAATGCTAATACTAATGAAAACAGAACTGGAGAGTGAACCGTATGTTGACACAGAAGCAGATCGATACGTTCAAGGAGCGTCTATTAAAAGAAAAAGCGAAGACCGAAGGATATATGGAAAATCGGGAAGAGGTATATGACGAAGGGGAACTGTCGCACTATGATAATCACCCGGCCGATTCCGGGGAAGAGCTCTTTTTGCGTGAACGTGACCAAGCGCTCACGGAACTCGATGAAGATTTTTTGAGCGATGTGGACAAGGCACTGCTCGCCATCGAGAAAGGCACGTATGGAAAGTGTGAGGTGTGCGGGGAAGACATCGAGTTGGACCGCCTAGAGGTAATCCCGGAAGCGACACTCTGCATCAAGCATGCGCGTGAACAAGAAGAAGACGAGCATCAGACCGACCGTGAACGCCCGGTCGAAGAAGACGTGCTCAACCCGTCCGAGACAGCCGCCCGCAAACAGCTCGATGGGACGGACGAGCCTGGCCAAAGCACCGACGCGTTCAGCCAAGTCGAGGATTTCGGGAGTTCGGATACGATTGCTGATAGCGAAGGCAATCACGACCCGACACGAGAATAACGTAGGCCATTGCGTGAGCGGAAGGAGTCCATCTCCTTCCGCTTTTTCATGACCATAAACAGCTGTTTTCCCCATCCTATATCTTCCCTGTTTTCAAGCCACATGATACGATGTGTAAAAATACATCTTAGGAGAATTTATGCATACAAAAGAAACGTTTTCTGAGCTGATTTCCAGCAAACTCAAACTGATTCGGACGGAACAAGGATTATCCCAAGAAGAACTCTGTACGCTCGTCGGTATCTCAAAAAAGACATTGATTCAAATCGAGAAGCGACGCCTGAACGCGAACTGGACGACGACCGTCGCCATCTGCGCCTTGTTCAATCAAAGCTCTTATCTCCATTCGTTGATTGGGGATCAACCGATCGAGTTCATTCGCCTCGTCGCGCATACCGATCCAACGTTGGCGACGAAGACGTTGGGCGGACACGTCTGGTGGACGACGATCGAGCATCAAGGGAAATATCGAATTCAACAGAATATGGTCAGTCAACATTACCGGATTCTCGACCACGACGACTTCCGCTGGTTCAGCACGTTCGACCGCGACGAGGCGTTTCAAAAGCTGTTCGAACTGCGAACGACACATGATGAGCAGGCTTGAAGAAATGACACAAAAAATGACGCAACGAAATTTCGTTGCGTCAATAAGTAGCTTTAATGGGCGTCGCGCCACCGAGTACTTCGGCGACGTCCATCGGGTTGACCGTGTTTCCGGCCGAACTGGATGAATAGGCATATTCGCCTTTATGCACTTCGAAATGGAGGTGAGGACCTGACGAGTTGCCGGTGTTGCCGATTTGGCCGATGGCTTCGCCTTGGAGCAACGCCTGTCCTTTTTTCACTTCGCTTTTATGCATGTGCGCGTAGACCGTGGTCCATTTCTGACCATCGATTTCGTGCTCGATGAAGACGTGCTTGCCGTAAGGACCACCTGACTTGACGTCGGTGACCGTTCCGGCCGCGGCCGCGTAAATCGGTGTGCCGACGTTCGCGGCGATATCGAGTCCGTTATGGAACGTGTACCCGAACTGTCCGCTCGCAGCGCCATAGCCTTGTGACAGACGACCGGTCGCCGGCATCATGAACTTCTCAGGCGCCAACGCTGCCGTTTGTCGTTTCAAATCTTTCAACTCGGCGGCCCGATGTTTCAATTGCTTGTAGGCGGCTGAATGGGTCGAGCGGGCCTTCTTGTGCTCTGCGCCCACTTTGGCCTGTTCGTTCTCTAATTTTTCTAACGACCGAGTCGTCGCCGCTTGTTTCTCTTTCAAGTCAGCCTCGGTCTTTTCAGATGCCGCCGCTTCCGCTTTCGCGCTCGGAAGAACAGTCGATAGCACTTGTTTGAACAGGGATGGATCATCCGTCTCGGGATTCAGCGCCGTCTCGTATGACGCGAGTTGCGCGTTGGCACGATCAATCTTCTTTTGAATCGCGTTCTTTTTTGCTTCAACCGCTTCAGCGCGGCGTTTGGCTTTCGCGACCGATTGTTTCGAGGTATGAAGCCGCTGTTCGGTCTGTTGAAGCGATTTCGTCGCCTTGACGAGGTCTTGCGGGGTAAGTTGATCCGCCGATACGGCTGAAGTCCCTGAAAAAATCAGGACGCCTGTACCGACGGTTACGAGTAGTTGTTTCCACATATATTGATAAAAACCTCCAAATAGGATGATTCGCTAGCTATATAAAAAGCTACAAGTGCGAATATAGCATCCATGTTTGAAAAGTTCAATATATGAAGCATTTCATTTATATGTCGAACATGTCAAAACGATGAGTCGACCCTCCACAAACTTCACTCAAACTTCATACGTCCTATCGCGGTCATCGCTTTCGTTTCAATACGATTATGACAATACCGAGGGCGGCGCAGACGGTCAAGGCCGGGCCACCGATTAAAAAGAACCGGGTGCTGGCTGATGACAAGTTCGTCGTCAGTCCGAGGATTGTGAACAAATTCCCGACAATCAGCAGCACCATCAGGACGGGCAAGAAACGATGCATCACACGATACCTCCCGGTTTGACCATCTCGAATTGAGCGATTTCATCCTGCATGAATCCGAGTCGGCGGGCTGCCTCGATCAAGGCCGGACGATCCGAAGTGAGCGTCAGTTTAATCGGACCGGCCGCTGCTGCCGCTCGCAACAACCATTCCGCATCTTCATCCCGACCAAACACATCAAGGAGCAAATCGCCTCGGAAAAGGAGGGCTCCTGTCGTCTCGCCCTCACGGACTCGCACAAGCTCAGCCTGTTGTTGGGTCGTACGAACATCGACTTGCCAAATCGGTCGGTGGATTGCAGACGGATAATACGTCTCGAATAGCTCGGTGATCGGTTCCGGTTCGAGCGACGCCTCCGTCTCGGTCGGTACAGATCGGAAGTACATAATTTCTCGAACTGTTTCATAGCCGAGCCGTTCATAAAGCGTGAGTGCTGGTTCGTTCCCTTGGATGACTTCAAGCAGGCGTGTGCCCATCGCTTGTTCATCGAAGCGGCGCATCAACTCGTTCGCGATGCCGAGGTGTCGATAGCCAGGGGCGACCGCCAAGCCACCGCAACGAGTGACCCACCCCGAATCCAGGTGCGCCACGCCGCTCAATATGACGGCAACAGGACGATCGTCCGCATAGGCGACGACGGAACGGGATGGCTGGTTTTGATCGCGGACGAGAAACACCGCCTCAAATCGAGCCTCATCCATGTCAAAGTGAATCATATAATCAGAAAAACCGTCCATGAAGGCATGGTATAAATCCGCGAACGGTGGATTTTGGACATAAGAAATGATTGGTCTCGCCATCGTGCTCAGTTCCTTTCGAGTTAGAGTTCAGTATACTAGAAGAGTCAACTTACACCGAGGAGGAATCCGGATGTCAATCAAACTCGAACCACTCCGTGACGCCCATTGGCCTGTCTTGGAGACATTTTCCCTACCGCTCGACCAAGAGAAATATACGACGCTCCCAACAGATCTCGATTCGCAGTTGCCAGACGGGGTGTACCCTGTCGTCATCACGACCGATGAGCCCGTTGGCTTTTTTCTGCTCCACGACACGGAACGGGTCGCCTCTTACACGGAGGTGCGAGATGCGTTATTGCTCTCGATGTTTTCCATCAATCATCCGGCTCAAGGAAACGGCCACGCCAAAGCGGCGCTCCGTCTCTTGCCGAGTTATGTCCGGGAGCACTTCACCGATAAACACGAGGTCGTCCTGTCAGTCAATCTCAAAAATGAGCCGGCCTTCTCGCTCTATCAAACTGTCGGCTTCGTCGACACCGGCCGCTTGATCGACGGACCGGTCGGACCCCAACGCATCATGTCGCTGCACGTATAAGTTCGCCGGGTAAGATGCTGTAGACGGCCGTGTCCGTCAAGCGTTTTCCGTCAGCAGACAAGTCCTCGTTTCGGAGCGTGCCTTCCAACTGAAAGCCGAGCCGTTCCGGAATCATTCGACTTCCTTCATTGGTCGACTCGCATTGGATTTCAATCCGCTGGAAGCTGAAGTGGGCGAATCCGAGACGGACGATCGCCTCGACCGCCTCGCTCATATAACCGTGGCCGGTGTGTTCCGTGTGAAGCCAATAGCCGACTGCAGCCTTCCGTACGTCCCAGTCAATCCCAAACAGGCTGACCGTCCCGACGAACGGCCCCGTCTCCCGTAAAAAGATGAGATACCGAAAACTCTCACCTGTTACATAGAGTTCCTGTGCCCGCTTCAAGTTTTCTTCCGTCTCGGATAACGTCGGCACTTCTTGCGCGAACGGAAGCCAGCGCTTCAGTTCATCATGCGACTCCCGAATCGCCTCGTTGACGATACGGGCATCTTCTCCGGTGCGAGGTGCCCGCAAGTATAACCGTCCGGTCTCAATCTGGAGCGGTGTATCTGTACGTTCAACGTTCATCTCGTCATTCCCCCCTCTTCACTTGCGAAAACACCAAACCAAAAGACTACCTAAACCGAGCACGAGCAATACGTTCAGCAGTTGCCAAATAAAATCAATCATGAGACCCGCCTCGATTGCTTGAAGTCAACTCTTCAAGGCCTGTCAAAACTTGCTCCCAGTAGCTTGTCGGATGGGGCACGAGATCTTGCTTCGTCACGGTCCGCGTCTCCCCTGAGATTGACGAGATCGACTCAACCTCCGCATGCTTCCCGGCCAAAAGCGACCGGAACGCCGCAAAATCGACCGTGACGACATCGCCCACTTCCGTCTCATCTAATGTAAACGGTTCTCCCGCGTACGCGTAGACATATGTATGGGCGAACTCTCGATCCAAAAATGTCCCTGTCTCGATCACGTCTTCGAAGACGCCGAGCGGAGTCAGTTGATCGAACGTCAGGTCGAGCCCGAGCTCTTCATGAATCTCCCGCACCCCGTCCCGAACGGTCTCTCCGGCCGCCAAATGCCCAGCTGCCGTGATATCGAACAATCCGGGAAAATCTGCCTTCCTTTCGCTTCGAAGTTGCAGGAAGAGACGTTCGTGGGCCGTCATCCAACAATGGAACGTCTCATGCCAGTCCCCGTCCCTGTGCACATCGGCGCGTGACTTCAACCCGACTTTCTTCCGCCGGTGGTCTACGACCGTGATGAATTCCATTATCGCGTCACTCCATCCTCTAAAAATGTGATTGTCCCTGACGTCGCATCGAGTTCGACATCGATGCCTATGGGGAATACGTGTGACGGAAACGTATGCCCGATATCGACGTTCGTCAAAATCGGGAAGTCGACGTCTCCGAGCACTTCGAGCAACAGCTCCTCAAACGTGAACGGTGCGCCGGCCGCATCGAAATGTTCATGTTTCCCGATGATGAGTCCATTGATTTGATTGAACACTCCGGCCAGTTTGAGCATACTGAGGGAACGTTCCTCGTCTGCCATCGTCTTGAACGAGTCTTCTAAAAACAGGATGACCCCGTCCATGCCTGGAAAATAGTCCGACTTCAAGAAGCCGGTCATCGTGTTCATGTTCCCACCAATCAACTTACCACGAGCCTGACCTTCTCGGAGAGTGAGCCAGCCATCATTCGGGCGGAAATTTTTCTCCCGGTCCTGCGTCGACCAATCAATCATCTCTTCGGTCCACTCTCGGGGAACGTCGAGTGTATAAGGCGCCGCCCGCTCCAAACAGAGTACCTCTCGCACGTAGCGCTCCCCGTCCGCAAACATCGTCTCGTATTCCCCGAACGACGGGACGATGGCTGGACCGTAGAACGTCGTCACGCCCGTCTCCGTATAGCAGGCGAGGAGGAGTGCTGTGACATCGCTATACCCCATGATGATTTTCGGATGTTGTCGCAACGCCCCGTAATCGATATACGGTAAGAGTGAGTTCGAGTTCGTTCCCCCAATCGTGCTGATGATCGCTTTCACGTCATCATCACGCAGCAGTTCATTGAACTCCTCGGCCCGTTCTCGGATCGAGGCCGAGCTGTATCCTTCTGAACGGTGCGTGCACCGTCCTTCTCGAACGAGAAATCCCATCCGCTTTAGCTGTTCAATTCCTCGCGCATACCGTTCCGGAAAACGGACCGGTGCCGGAAACGAGGGAGTGATGATTCCAATTATGTCCCCTGCCCGTAACGCCGGCGGTTGTTTACTTGTCCCCAACATCATCGCTCCCTCACGTTCGTTTCATTCACTGTACGGGTTCCAAGAGTCGGCTGACAACCTATCCTAAAACAAATCAGGGTCTTCCGAGAGTGTCCGTACCTTTCGAATTTTCTGCGGGCGACCAATCCAACCGAGCACAAGAAAGAAGAATCCGCCCGCAACGATACAAAATAATCCGACCAATCCCGCGATGATGCCATTGAATCCAAACCGTTCTCCGCTCAAAACAAGGAGGAAGGGGAAGCAGGTGAACGCGACACCTAACATCATCAGTCCGCTCCATATGCGTCGCCGCGGGAAACCGATTGTCCACCATCCGAACGCCACCAATCCTGAAATGATTAAACTAACCAGCCCGACTAGCATCATCGTCAGCGCTTCCACTCATCAAATTGTCTTGTTTTATTCCGCATCACCGATTCAAATTCCTGTCAAAAGAACCCTATACAATTCCTGTAATCCGGGTAAATAACTAATGGAAACCATCGTACCGGAATACCGCAGAGGATGAACATCATGAGGACACGACTCATCTTTGCCCTCGCGTTTATCGGTCTTTGTTTAGTGGCAGTGTATTGGATTAGTACATGGGACGACCATCAAATCGAGGGACGGATTGAGAAAATCGATATCCCGCAATTGATGATTGGTCCGAGTGACGTCTCAGGCAGTGAGGTGAAGTTGCAGACGATTTTAATCAATGATCAGACCAAAGTAACCGGGAGTGCGGACGACGTGCAAGAACTTCGGGTCGGTCAAGTCGTCACGGTGGAGCTCGACCGGGACGCAAAACTCAAGATTGCCGTGTCAATCCATGTAACACCGGATTAAGCGACACGGCTTTTTTTCAGAAAACGAGCATAGTTTTCATAGAACGGTGGAATATGAGAACAGGAAGCTGAAAGGAGCGAATTGAATGATTTCAAATACATTGTTATCGGGGAAAGTCGCGTTCATCACAGGCGCGGCATCCGGAATCGGACGCGCCGCCGTCATCCGGTTCGTCCAGGCGGGGGCGAAAGTCGCCATCATCGACTTAAAATTGGAAGATGCCCAGCAACTCGCGAGCCTGATCGGAGAAGAACGGGCCATCGGCATCAGTGCCGACGTTGGGAACGAAAACGAGATGAAACGGGCGTACGAACAGACAGTCGAACGTTTCGGCCGTGTCGATATTGTCTTCGCGAACGCGGGTCGTAACGGGACAATCACACCGATCGAGCATTTGTCGCTCGAGGATTGGAACGGTGTCGTTGAGACGAACTTGACGGGCACGTTCTTGACGGTGAAACATGCCATCCCTTACTTAAAGGAACGAGGCGGCAGCATCATCATCACGTCATCCATCAACGGGAACCGTTATTTCAAAAACTTCGGTTTCAGCGGCTATGCGACGACAAAAGCCGGACAGACCGGATTCGCCAAAATGGCTGCAGCCGAGCTCGCCCAGTTCGGCATTCGCGTCAACTCGATTTGTCCCGGCGCCATCGATACGAACATCGATGACTCAACGAACCGAGACGATGCCTTGCTTGAGGAAGTCGTCATCCCGATTGAGTACCCGGAAGGGAATCAGCCGCTCGCCGGCAAGTCAGGCACGGCCAAACAAGTCGCGGACGTCGTGTTGTTCTTCGCGAGCAACATGTCGAGCCACGTCACCGGTTCCGAGGTGTACGTCGACGGCGCCGAATCTTTGCTTTAACGACAACAGGTCGCCCCGCGGGGCGACCTGTTTATTTGAGGATCGGGCTTTTCATGACCGCTTTCTGATAGAACGGGATAAAACCTAAACGCTCCATATTGCGGCCCGAGGCCGTATCGACTTTCGTTGTGACGGTCACGTACTGACAACCCGCTGCTTTCGCGGCGGCGATCCGCTCCAAGATGAGCTGTGTCTGGTAACCTTTGTTTCGATAAGCTGGGATTGTGCTCGTCAAAAACAGTTCGCCCATCCCGTCCTGGATGGCAAGAATACCACCGGCGACAGCCGTCTCACCTTCGCGGACGAGAAATGCTTGGTTTTCGGGGAGCGCGTAGAAACCTTTCGCTGTATCAATCGTCTCTTGTAAAATCGTTCCCGTCTCGGCAAAGCCAGCCGCGATGGCCCGGGCCCATTCGTTTACGTTATCGGCGTTCACCCGTTCGACCGCGTCCGGTTCATCTGATGGGAACACGAACGCATTCACGTCGAGCAACCAGACGTCGAGAAAGTGGTCGAGCGTATAGTTTCGTTCTTGCAACAACCGAAGGAGCGACATGTCCGCGAGTGGACAGACCTCGATATGTAGGCGGGACACGTTCTTCCCGCGCACCCACTTCTCCATCTGGTGCAAATCGTAAAAACTGGTCGGTCGATTCAACCCGAAGCCGACCGCGAAACTCGTATTGCCCATCCGGAAGACGTGGCCCTTGTTTTCAACAATCAATTCCGAACCTTCATAGGGAGGGGTCTGTTTACGATGCCGAATATAGGCAGACGTCCCTTCCGCTTTGATGCGTTCGATCCGCCTGGCTAGTTCTAAGCGTCTCATCTCATTCCCTCCCTACTAATCTCCCCTGAGTTTACCACACTTCGATTGCGAACAGATTGTGATTCCGTTACAGCCGGACCTCATCGACGACAAATGACGATGATCCTTCGATTTCTTCGATGAAGTGCGACCCGAACAGCATCGCCGGTGTAAAGCTACCTGGGATGACACGGCCCGATCCGACAAGACGCTTCACGACCTCAAGTGCGCCGTACACGGTGAAGGCATACGTGCTCGCCGTCTTGATGCGAACGATCACTTTACGTCCTGAGGCGTCCGTCGCCTCGCCCCAGACATACGTCGATGATTGTTCCCGCTCCGACTCGTCCGGTCCGCTCACGTGCTCATCGACATAACGGAGCAGTTTCCCTTGCACCGCGTCGCTGCCGAGAATCGGACCGAACCAAGATAAGAGACGCGCCCCGTAAGCGTAAGCCGTCGGGACCGGGACCCACGTCGTGATGTTCGGGATGCCCGTCGTATAATAGGCGGTCGAGACATCTCCCCATGGAATGGCGATGGCCGTTTTCTTGCCGCGTCCGAAATCGATGTGACGACGTTTCTCGCCCAGCGGGAATGGTGTCAATTCGCCATCTTTTCGTTCGGCACTGCTCGACCCGAGTCCACGGATCGCTGTTTTCAGCGTCCCGCGTGAGATACCGGCGGCCGCCGAGAAGCCGAGTGCTAGATTCGTCGCGTCCGGCATTAACTCCTTCAACTTGCGGGCCACACAGTCGGTCGGGATGACGTCGAAGCCGACACCCGAACAGAGTAACACGCCCGCTTCTTGCGCGAGCTTAGCCCGTTTCTTCGAGTGGATGTATTCGAACACTTCGATTTCCCCGGTAATATCCAAGTAATGTGTCTTCGTGGCGAGGCATGCCTCGACCATCGGCCTACTCGTATCGGCGAACGGTCCGGCACAGTGTAACACGAGGTCGATGTCTTCCAATTGGCGTGTCGCCTTATCGAACGACAAGTTAAAGACGCGCGTCTCACACGCGAGCTCTTCCCCGAGCTTTGCGATCGCGTCCGCACGCCGACCCGCGAGCACCGGTGTCATCCCTTCTTTTACTGCTTGCCGGGCAATCAGTTCGCCTGTATAGCCGTTCGCCCCATAAATCATCCATTTCATCACGATTCCTCCTTCAACTCTACAAACATGTCTTTTCTTTGTTCCCTATCCTGCCAACTTTCACCCGTGTAACCGATGCATCACGTCTTGCATCACACCAATCAAATAAACGATGCCAACAGCCATCACTATGACACCGACGGGTAGGACGAGACTCGACCATATCTGCCTTGTTCCGAACCGACAGCCCTTATATGCCAAGTAGCGATCAATCGCCCAATATAATAGCGCCGCCCCTAAACTGAGCCAGAGCAAGACGAGCCCGAACCCGATATGTAACTCAAACGAGACGAGCGGCCCGAACCGCTTCGACATCCGGCGCGTCACCCAATCGCTGAACACCGACGTCAACACGCCGTACGTGACGATGACCGGAAAACTGACTGCCAGATAGGCGGCCATCAACATCAATAGCCCATTCACCGTATCGCTCACCCCACCGCTGTCCGGATGTTGCGGGATGACGACCCAACACGCCAACAAGAGTGCATAAATCGGGGCCGTGAGCGACGCCGCGACAATTTTCCGAGCCCACACGCTCATTCCCCCCTTCTTCTACTCCAACTTTACATGACCCGTAAAAAAAGCGCACAAAAAAACCAGCCTGTTTAAAGGCTGGCCAAATACTTAGTTGTTCGCAGCTTCTGCCGCTTTCGTGCGGACCGTCTGCATCGCTTCTGTCCATGGCACGAGCTGGTCGAGCATGTCGTTGACCGATTGGACTTGAACGTCTTTCGGTGCGAAATGTGTCCCGTTCTCGAAGTCCGTGAAGAGCGAGAGGGCTGGGTGGACACGGACGTGGGCGATCAAGAGCTCGCTCAACACGCCGCGTAAGTGTTCCGTCGCACGCGCACCGCCGACTGAACCGTACGAGACGATTCCGGCTGCTTTGTTATGCCATTCGTTACGTAAGTAGTCGAGAGCATTTTTGAGCGCGCCTGTGATTGAGTGGTTGTATTCTTGGACGATGAAGACGAAGCCGTCCATCTCTGCGATTTTCTCAGACCATGCCGCCGCACCTGATGCGTCGCCGCCTGGTTCGCCGAGAAGCGGAAGGCTGTAGTCTGCGATATCGATGATTTCATAGTTAGCGTCACCGCGTTTGTCCGCGAGTTCTTTCACCCATTCTCCGACTTGTGGGCTGACGCGTCCTTCACGAGTAGATCCGAGTACGATTCCAATTTTCAACATGTTAGTTCCTCCTTGTGAGTTGGTTGGTTCTTCTTGTTTACCGAACAAACGATTTAAAAAGCTCATTTCATTCCCTCATATTCTTTCTCAAACGTTTTTGTACTTCTGACCGTATCAATCGGTCGAACCATCGCTTCAATCTGTTCCCGCTTCGGCTCTAAGAACGGCGGGAGTGACAATTTCTCACCGACCGTCTCATACGGCTCATCGCCCATGAACCCTGGTCCGTCCGTTGCCCATTCGAACAGGATTTGCGGCGCGACGCGTGCGTAAGACGATTCAAAGAAGAAGCGGTCGACATAGCCTGATGTCGGTAACCCGAACTGTTGCAATCGTGCCGTCCATTCATCGAGGACACTGCGGTCATCGACACGGAAAGCGACGTGATGCACAGTTCCGAACCCTTGGCGCGCGACTGGTGACGTCTCGTCATGAATGACGACGACTTGCGCTCCGTTTCCACCCTCACCTCCTTCAAAGAGATGCGCGTCGCCTTCTTGTCCGATCTCTTCGAACAACATGACTTGCTCCATCACTTGTTTGAAATACGTAAAGTCCGCGATGCGGATGAAGATTGGACCGAGGCCCGTGATGGCGTACTCGAGCGGGACCGGGCCGTTTTGCCACGGTTCGCCTGACGCGACGCCAACGTTGAACTCATCTGAGATGAGCTGGTACGCCTGTTCGTCGAAATCGACGAACGAAAGCGTCTTCTTGCCGAACTGCTTGGCGATGCCTTCATGCTTCACTCCGAGGCGAATGAAGCGACGTTCCCAATACGTGAGCGCCTCATCGGTCGGGACGCGGAACGACGTCTTGGCGATTTCATTCGTCCCATGCACGCCTTTCGGGATGCCCGGGAAATCGAAGAACGTCATATCTGTTCCAGCGCTGCCTTTGTCATCGGCGAAAAATAAGTGGTACGTCTGAATGTCGTCTTGGTTGACCGTCTTTTTGACGAGACGCATCCCAAGGACGTTCGTGAAGAAGTCATAGTTCTTCTCGGCGCTGCTCGTAATCGCCGTCACGTGGTGAATCCCTTTTACATGGTTCATTAAAATCGCTCCTTTAAAATCTTGATTTCGAGATAGTTAATTAAAAATTTTTTGACGCTTCAGCGCGTTTGCCGATCGTCTTCAATTGAGTGATCGTGTCTGCTAAATCGAGTCCGTCGAAGAGCTCGTCCATTCGTCGTTCATGGGTTGGAAAGATGCATGACATAAGTGTCTGTCCTTCCTCTGTCAGTGCCGCATACGTGACGCGACGGTCGCTCGGACACGCTTTGCGGATCAAATAGCCTTTCGCTTCGAGCCGGTCGACGATGTACGTCATGCTCCCGCTCGTCAATAATACTTTTTTGCCGATCATTTGAATCGGTTGGTCGCCTTTATGGTACAGCAATTCCAGGACCGAGAACTCGGTCGGATTCAGCCCGTACTCGGCGACTTCATGCTTGACCACGTCTTGAATCGATTGCGAGGCCCGAAGCAACACCGTGATGGCTTTTAATGTGTTGGATTGTTTCATCTGTTCCCCTCCTCTACTGAGAGAAAACAATACTTTAAATTTCATTATCTTTAATTCGAGATAAACATAACACGCTAAATTTGATGAGTCAATCAATTCGTCTCAAAAAAAAGACGAGTTGCCTCGTCTTGTCGTTTCAGTCATATGTCTTGTCCAAGTTACGCGCATAAAACGCAATGGCGCGACGATACCGTTTGATGCTGTCATCCGGCTCCGGGCTTGCGAGCAGTTCGAGCAACGTACCGGTCGCTTCCTTATGGCGACCGAGGTTATAGCGGGTCATCGCCTGGAACACTTTGAGCGCCCCGATGTCTGGGAACTGCTCAATCGCCTTGGCAAACAACGCCTCAGCGTCCTCATAGCGGCCGAGCGCCCGATACGTGCTGCCGAGTCCGATATACGTCTCCCGAAGCTCTTCGCCGGCGAGGCCGAGCCGGATTGCCCGTTCATAATGCGGGACGGCTTGACGCTCTTCCCCGAGCGAGTCATAACACCAGGCGCAATGGGCATGCAGGCGTGGGTTCTTCTCGTCTTGTCGGAGCAACATCAGGAACAGCTGCTTTGCCCGTTCGAGCTCTCCGATCTCGCGGAGACGAATCGCTTCGTCGAGCCCCTTCTCCTCTGAGGTTTGAATTTCCAAGTCACTCAAGTCATCAAGCCACGCTTGCAACAATTCGTAATAGCGACCGACATGGACGCCATCGACGAGGGCATGATGCGCTTGGACCGAGAGCGGCATCGTCATCCGGTCACCGGTCTCCGTGAATTTGCCCCAGGCGATGCGCGGCACCGTATCATGCTGCTGATCGTGTGTCGGGTGGCTGATGCTCGTGAACGTGACCCAAGGCACGCTCGTGATGTAAAGCAGACTGTCCGGCTCATCGTCGCCGACGACGACTTCCCGTTTCGCTCCGCTCATCCGGGCCGTCACTTCTTCCATGAAGTCCGGAAACGCGTCTTTATACGTTGCCGTGCAAAAATTGAAGACGTCATCATCCATCATGACAGTAAAGGACGGATGTACGACGTCGTGCTCGATGACCTCGTCGCCGCGAATGCGGTAGCGAAGCTCCGGGATGGCATTCGCCGTCTTGACGGCACCGTACAAGAACAGTTTAAAGAACGACTGGCCGGTCCGTTTGGCGTGCGTATGTAACTTCGTCACATCAACGCTCGCCGTCACGTTGAAATGCGGAGCGTCGAACGCCTTGAAGAATTCGTAGTGCTTCTTGCGCGACCACGTCTCGATATTGATGATTTTCATGATTCGTCCCCTTGTTTTTTCTTTCACTGTACCAAAGGGAACAGGCCGTTCAAAGTTTTTGCTTCAATTCGGTGTAATGCTCGTTCGCCAAGTCGAAATAGACGAAGTCGTTCCGTTCAATCCGGTCGAGCGTCGCATGGAAGTCACGCCAGCCCTGCTCGACGAGCTCCGGCGTCAGTTCTCCGGCCTCCGTCGCTTCCTCGAACTCGTCCTCGTCTTTACGGACAACGTCCCCGTTCGGGAAGATAAGGATATCGAGCAACAAGTCGTCCATATACGGGATTCCATCCTCATATCCGATTGCTTCGACGATATCGATGTACCATTGAACGATTTGCCCTTCCTCATTAAACATGACGGTCACACCGAACGGCTCGTCGTCCGGGAAGTATTGTAGCCAAGCGTATCCGGCATCGGCGACGATGAACTCTTCTCCTTTATGCATCTTATATTGAGGTGCGCGGACCGCGTCGATTTGAAACAAGGCGACGGTCCCGGAGAAACGGTCATCATGTACCTCCATTTGCGCGTAGCGATGTTGTAAGATGCGTTCCCAGTCCCGGCGATTGGCAAATTTCCGTTTTGGCATATGTCTCTCTCCTTTTGACCCAATTTCATACGTAAAGAGTTCGCCAAAATCCGACATTCCCCTGTTCAATCGTACAGATTGTGTTGATTGAACGAGACGAGGTGGCTTTGCTTCAATCGTTTTCGCTCGACCATCCGCGTAAAAGCGTCGGTCGAGATGAACCGGTTGCCTGGGTGGATGGTCGCCAACTGCAGCAAGATGAATCGTATGCCGCGCTCACCTTCCTGCAACGGGACATGGAGCATCGTCCCATCCTCATTGAATCGATTCAAGAACAACTCGATTTTGCAGTCCTCTTTTAACAGGCGCGATGTGACGAAGGCGGTTTGGCTGATGAGCGATTCGAAGTCGTGATGGAGCGTATAACCGGACGGACCATTCAAATCCAAGGCAAACGTGAACGTATCGAGCGTCGTCTGTTGAAATACTTTTGACTGCAGTCGTCCAAGTTTGGCCGTCGCATACCAATCAATCTCCTTCACCGGTTCCCCTTCATACGGTTTCGACCCGATTAGTTGCAACGGATTTCGAAGCGGTGACGCCAAGAGCGGCCGGTCCCCAAGCGCTAGCCGCTTCGTCCCGACCGGTGGATGCAACAGGAGCGATGGAAGGACGGTCCACTCTATATCGACCGGTCGTTCATACAAATATGTCCCGAGACGGAACGGAAGCGTGACGGCGATGACGCATTCCTCGAACGTGGCTGGACCTCGATACTCGGCGCGCACGACCAATTCGTGGCGGGCGCGACCGACATCGACCTCATAGTCGAGCACGTTCGGAAGGTGCTCATGCGCCGGAAAGATTATTCCTGAGCTCGCCTTCAAACGAATGCGAAGCGGTAGTCCGAGCCGGTCCAACTCGCCCACCCCATCGACAACCAATACGAGCCGACTCTCGTCCCCGACAAACAGCAGTTCTTCGTATTGCGTGAACTGGAGATCGATATGCCGCTCGAGTTGTTGCCGCGTCCGCTCCAGCATCCAAATCGCACTCGCTACAATGAAGCATATGTAACCCAATCCGTATACGTACGGGAAGAACACGAGCATGGCTCCGCTCACAAGATATATAGGTAGGAGCCGTCGCTGCAACCAAACGTGCGTGGACAGGATCATCCGTCAGCCCTCGACCGGCACGGGCACGGTGTCTAAAATGTGTGCGATGACGTTCGCTTTTGTCGACTTGATGCCGCCTTCAAGCGTCAAGCTGATCCGATGGGCGAGGACGTACGGCGCCACGGCTTTGACGTCTTCCGGGATGACATACAGCCGGCCGGCCAAATAGGCATAGCTTTGACAAGCACGGAGCAACGCGATTGCGCCGCGTGGACTGACCCCGACCTCGACGGACGCATGGCCCCGGGTCGCATGGACGAGACCGAGCATGTAATCGAGGACATCGTCTTGAATCGCGACTTGTCTCGTCTCGGCCTGCGCTTCTTGCAGCGAGGCGAGTGACGTCACGGCCTCGATTTGTTTGCGGGTCTCGGTCAACACTTGCAACAACAGTTCTCGCTCTTCGGCGGCTTCCGGATAGCCGACCGGAATCGAGATGAGGAACCGGTCGAGTTGCGCGTCCGGAAGAGGGAACGTCCCAGCCGATTCAATCGGGTTTTGCGTCGCGATGACGAAAAACGGCTTCGGCATCGGATACGTCTTCCCGCCGATTGACACTTGTCGTTCCTCCATCGCTTCTAACAGCGCCGACTGGGTGCGCGGGACGGCCCGGTTGATTTCATCAATCAAGACGATGTTCGCGAAAATCGGACCTTGCCGATGGTCAAGTCCTTGCGTCTGCATATTGAAGTAGTCGGTCCCGATGACGTCGGACGGGAGCAAATCGGCCGTAAATTGGATGCGCGAGAATGACCCGTCCAAACTGCCGGCAATCGCTTTGGCGAGCAACGTCTTCCCAGTTCCAGGTACGTCCTCGAGCAAGATATGTCCTTCGGCGAGAAGTGCCGTGCAGCAGAGACGAACGACTTCTTCTTTCCCTAAATACACTTCATTCAACTGTTTGATGACCGCTTCGATTCCCATTTCGTTCCCCTCCGTTGGTAGATGACTTATTCGAAGTTTACCTGTTTATGGTAATATAGACAATAAATAGTCTGAACATTCCGATAAGGAGGGAAAGGATGAAGTGGTCATCTCGATTTATAGGGTTCCTTGTTGTGACAGCTTGTCTCGTAGTGATGTTCGTCTTTATCAGCAAGGAGACGTTCAGTTGGTTCCAAACAATCAATACACCTGCTCCAAGTAGTGTGATCGAAATGGGCAAGCCAGAAGAGGCACCACCGCCAAAAGGTGGTATTGATTTGGGTTCTACCGATGAGAAGGGAAACGATGGAGAACGGCAAGTGAAGGAAGACATGCTCAAATTCAAATTTGGTAGCGGGAATGGTGATGCCCCAGGCGGACTCGGCACATTGTTCGCCTTCCTTGCCGCCATCGGGTTGACCGTCTATGGCGTGCGTAGATGGCTGCGTCGTCGACGGGGGAAAGGATTCACGTTTTCTAGTAGACAGAATGCTTTTGCGCCACTGTCTCTCAACGCGGACACATCGATTAAGGCACGGACGTTCCCGATGCTCACGAATATCGAACTGAGGGATTGGCTGATCACGTTCAACGCGTCGCTCGCCCCTGAGTTAAAACTTCGGACGAATGAGACGGTCGTCGACTGGTTCGAGCGCATCGAGCTGACAGATATCGATGCCTCGCTCTATCATCTGATTCGCTATGGTCCCGCATCCGATCATGACATCCAGTTCGAGCAACAACAACGATTTCACGAGGCACTCGACCGTTACTTGAAGCGGCAACCCTGAGCGAGAAAGTACCCGGGTTCTCAATGACTGGCAAACATGCTACGCTCATTGATAACAGGAAAAAAATGTAACTTTCTTAGGAGGTTTGATTGATGAAACGCCTAGGCCTACTCGGATTCAGTGTGTTTTTATTGACCGGGTGCACCGATTCCGTTGAGCAACCCATCGTCCCAGCCGATACAAATGAGCCGTCGTCCGAAGACATCACCGCTTGGACGCGAGAAGATTTTAAAGACATCTTCGACCAATACGAAAAAGTAGCGCCGCTCTTGACGGCACTCGAGAACGATGGACTCACCCCGTTCCGCGAGACGTTCGAGCACGTCGTCATCGCCGGCGACGGCATCCAGCATACATACGCCGACATTCATCCGTTCAAACTTGACGACGGCACGTACGCCACCGTCTATGAGAGCGCGAACGGAGACATCGCCAACGGTCCCGAGTCGGTCGCGCCGCTGTTTTGGCAAGAAGCATCGTTCCTTCAATTCGTCGAAGAAATCGAGAAACGAAAATATGGGACGAGTGCCCCGCCGACGGACGTCGTTTTGACCGAAGACGAGTTTCAGGCGCTCTATAATCGCCACGCCTACACATCCGCGCTCATCGTCGAGCTCGACGAATGGGGCGTGCAAGTCGCGCGTGACCCGCTCGAGAACGTCATCATCGCGGGGAACGGGGTCAAGGAAGTGAAAGCCGATTTGATCGTCTTTGAGGTCGAGGGTGGCTACGCCATCGTCTATGACCGGGACGGTGAGATCTTCAAAGGACCGGAGTCGATTGCTCCGCTGTTTTGGAGCGAGACGGATTATGAAAACCTACTCGAGAAACATGAATGACTTAGGGGAAGCGCCGTTTCAAGTCCCGGTACTCGAGTAGCAAATTGAGCCATTGCGCCGGCTTATCGCTCGACTCAGCTACATCGTACCGGTACCTCGTCACATATACATGCCACGACAAGGCACGATAGACGCAACCGAGCTCTTCGGCGATCAACAAGTGACGCCAAAGCACGTCTTCGGGTGCGACGCCGCTCCACGCTTCCAAGTAAACCGTACGCATCGTTTGAATCTGTTCATACCAGGCGACCTCGTCTTCTTCCGGCAATAAGTCGTACAGCGCGTTCCAAAACACGCGCACGCTGAAAAACGGATGCGTGACGGTCGCGTCGCCCCAGTCGAGGATACACAAATCATTCGTCCGTTCCCGCCAGAAGATGTTGCCGCCGTGCAAATCACCGTGCTCGAGACTCATCGGCATCCCAATCGCCAGCTCATCGCACATCGCGATCAATTCATCTTGAAGCGCGAGCATGGCCTCGGCTTTGTATTGCTCGAGCCCGGCGCAGAGCTCAGGTAAATACGTGCGAATTTCGCCCTTCAACTTGGCCGGTCGGCGGTCCGGGATGCCGTAAGACAAGCAGGTCTCGATCTGGTCGATCTCCTGTCGCTGCAGCTGTGCGTATTGACGCAACGCCGCTTCGTATCGACTCACGTCCGGTCGTTCACGTAACGCCTCTCCGCCGATATCTCGCATGAGCAACCAGTTCCGGGCTGAATCGATGGCGATGACGTCAGGGACGAAATCAGGATGCCGCTCGGCCAGAAACGCCAACAGATTGGCTTCGCCGCGGCTGATATCGGTCACCGCTTTGGCGTAGTAACGTTCCTCATTGAGCGCGCCAACAAGCAAGTACGTCAAATCGGTATCTTTGATCACGTGCCACCTCGCATTCGGCACGTTTGTCTCAATCCATCGTTCGAACCGTTCACGAAACGATCGTTCACGCCATGGGATTGCCTGTCTCATCCTTTTCACCCTTTCTTTCATCATCTCCTAGGAGGAAACGATATGGACGTTGTATATTACTCATACCCGGTCGATGCCATCTTGTATATGTACTTAGGGGCGACGGCCGTCGTCAGTCTCATCATCGGGCTGCTCGTTTGGCGTCTGTTCAAGCGCCGAGCTGTCGGCTTTTGGACAACGCTCGTTCTCAGCTTTGTCGGGCTGTCGCTCTCGCTCGTCTGGTTTCAAAACGCGTCCGTCGCCGTGTTCATGGGGACACTCCCGTGGCTGATCAATCTCGTCTTCTCCCTTTTGTTGTACGGCCTGTTCGTCGGCATCATCTATGTCGCGTTCCGACCACGAAAGCTCGACCGCGTCAAGTGACGGTATGCTATACTCATGTTAATAAACGACCACTAGGGGAGCCTTCGGGCTGAGACGGCATGCGCCGGACCCTTCGAACCTGATCTGGCTCATACCAGCGTAGGGAAGTGGTGTGGGATTCGTCTGTCTTTCCACGCCACTTTTCCACTTGGAGAAGTGGCGTTTTCATTTTGAAAGGAGACTATCTATGCGTATTCAACAACTCACTTGGATGGCGATGCTCATCGCCATCGCCGTCATCGGTTCCCTGTTCATCTCGATTCCGACCGGTGTCGCCCGTGCCTATCCGATTCAACATATGGTGAACGTCATCGCCGCCGTCACCGTCGGGCCGATCGGGGCCGTTCTCGTTGCGTTCGTGACCGGAATCGTCCGTGTCATGACCGGTACCGGGTCGCTCTTGGCCTTTCCCGGAGGTATGATTGGGGCGCTTTTGGCCGGGGTCTTCTATATGAAGACGAACCGCCTCGCCTTCGCCGCATTCGGTGAAGTCATCGGGACAGGGCTCATCGCCTCGCTCGTCGCCGTCCCGTACGCCAAGGTGTTGATGGGGAGCGAGTTCGGGGCACTGTTCTTCTTCCCGGCCTTCCTTGCGTCGAGTGTGACTGGCGCCGTGCTCGGCTGGATCGTCTTGGCTCGGGTCAAGCAATTACGACCGCTCACGGTGAAACGATAAATAGGAGTTCCCCCCGCTGAAAAAAATGGTAAAATCAGGATAACACATACTGGGAGGTCATTTCTTGAATCGATTGACGCTATTATTGGCGGCCACCGCTTGCCTGTTCATGTCCGGTCTCTTGTACACGCTCGAACGCATCGCCACGTTCACCCGCTGGAATGCTCAGATTGCGACAGGCACGTTTTCCAGCGAGCCGATGTTCGTCGATGTGTTGCTTCAAAACGTGTTCATCTCGATTTTCGGAGTGGCTGCCATCTTCCTCTTTTTCAAAGCGGGCAGTGCTGTTCAAGGCTCAACGACGACGAAAACAGGGACGGCCGACTTATGACGGCTGTCCCTGTTTGACGTGATACACCCAAATCTCTTCCCCGTTTGCCTCATCAATCAAGCCGCTGTCGACAAATCCACCCTTCGCATAAAATCGTTTCGCCGGTTCGTTCGTCGGATGGAGACTGAGGATGAGGTCATCCACATCGAATCGCTCTTGAATCCACACGAGTGCCAACTGTAAAAAGCGTGACCCGATTCCTTTCCCTTGCTCTGTCACATCGATCATAAATCGATCGAGCCAGATGTAACGCTCCACCTTGTTCTCGGCCCCAATCATCATGAAGCCGACGGGATGATCATCGCGACAAAGTGCATAGCACTGCCACGCATATTTGACATCGGTTTCCATCTCGCGGAGCGATTCGGCGTTCGTTTCGATAAAACGGGCTTGGTCAGAAGCGACGGTCAAGGCGACTAAGGCATCCCGGTTCGTTTCCTCGACGAGTTGAATCGTCAGCGTATCGGCAGCCATCGGCGCACCTCTTCCATGTCTAGTCCGCGCTTCGGCAAGATATAGGCGCTGACCGAGGAGTTGTATAGATACACATAATCGTCCTCCTCGACGACTTCCTTGATTCCTGCCCATGACACACGCGCCTCGCCGAATTCGTTTAAATCGCGCAGACCAGTCTCCTCCAAATCCATCGTGTGGGGACCAATCATGCCTTCGTTGCTGCGTTCGTCGATGAGACGCCGCGTCTGCTTCCGGACATGCCGTTCAAAGTATTTCGGATAATACAGGAACCAAAGAATACTCGCGACCCCGTATATGCCATATAGCCACCAGTCCGTCTCTTGGAGCCACGTCGCCAGCACGAAAGCAGCGCCTAAAAAGATAAGTGGTCCGATGATTCGCTGCAGGAGAATCATCCGCTTTCCTGTCTTCGAACGTTTAATATGGCTCAAGTTGAACCGGATATAGTCGTCTTCTGTCAATTCGTATTGGATTTTCATCATCATTCCCTCCTCGGTGTCCTATACGTCTCACGTGAAGAAATGTTCCGTTCAGAACGTTGATTGGATAAACTAAAAGAAAGGAGTGACATCATGAAACAAATCCACCATCTCTGCATCCAAACGCCCGATTACGAGGCGTCCAAACGATTCTATGAGGCGCTCGGCTTCGAGCTCGTCCAAGAGTCACCCGACTTCCACACCCGAGCGTTCAACAGCTGGCTCAAACTCGGTGACTTTTATATCGAGCTTCAAACGGCAAAAGTCGACGAGACGTTGTCGCCTTATTCGAAGCACGTGGCCGGCCCGGTCCACTTCGCGCTTTATGTCGATGACCTCGAAACAGAAGTGCGGCGCCTCGAGGACCTCGGTGTAACGTTCCTACCAAAGCACGGCGGGAACATCTACTTCGTCGTTGATGGTCATTTGAGTAAATTAAAAGCCCCGGAAGGCACGATTATCGAGCTCCGGGACACGTTTGTCATCAAGTGAGGCGCTGCCTTGCTTTTTTTATTGCCAAAATCGCACACCCTCATGTTTTTCGCCGTCTTCGAACAGGTACAAGACAAAGAACACACTTTGTCCGTACCGTTTGGAGGCCTTTCATGAAATATCTCGATTATTGGAGTTACTTATCGCTCTCCCTCGCCAAGCTGTTCCTCTTCAGCCTGTTGACCGCGAGCGCGTTCGACCTACCTTTTCTATTCATCAACCTCGCGACCATCTTGATGATGACGAGTTGGGCGCTACTCGTAAAACCACAGACACGTCGCTGGATTTTGTTCGCGTCGCTGTTTCTGCACAGCACGCTACTCATCTCGGACGTCTGGTATTACCGCTATTTCGGCAACTTGCTGTCGGTCGCCCTACTGTCTGATATCGGCCAGATGGGAGACGTCGGGGGCGGATTTTTGACATTGATTCAAGCACCCGACTTCATCTTGTTCACGGATTTGCTCGTCTACGCGGCTATCCTCGTCTATATGAAGCGACACCCCATCACGGAATCGAAACGCCTCGGTCGCCGTTTGGCAGCTTCCGGCTTTCTGATCGGCCTCATCGTCTTTACCGTTCCAACCGCCGTTCATTACGCCGAGGCAGACCATCGCAAGACCCCGATTTCGAATATGCGTGAGTATTATCAGTTCGGATTTTGGGGCTATCACGGGCTCGATACGTTCCGTGGCCTTCGCGACGCGTTGAACCTCGGTGACGACCTGACGGAACGGGAGCGCGGCCAAATCGAAGCGTTGGCGACCGAACCGGTCGAGGCTACAGCCGACACGAACGTCATCGTCGTTCAGCTCGAGTCGTTCCAAACGTCCGTCATCGGCCAGACCGTCAACGGTCAAGAACTGACCCCGAATTTGAATGCGCTTCGCGACGAGATGCTGTACTTCCCGAATTTTTATCATCAGACGCACGAGGGCCGGACGTCCGATGCGGAATTTACCGTCAACGCCTCGCTCTATCCCGTCCAATCGGGGTCGGTGTATACGCAATACGCCACGAACACGTTCGACGCCTTGCCGGAGCAATTACGGCGCGCTGGTTATGACACGGCCGCGATGCATGCATTCGACAAGGAGTTTTGGAACCGCGCCAACTTTTATGAGCAAATCGGCTACAACCATTTCTTCCATCAAGACGATTATCCGACGAAGCCTGTCATCGGGATGGCGGTCGGTGACAAGGAGTTCCTGACGACGTCAGTCGACCATTTGGACACGTTGGACGAGCCGTTTTATTCCTTCATGGTCGCGTTGACGAGCCATACGCCATATGAGATTCCGGACGAGGAGAAACGATTGGATTTGTCGGGGTACGACGACTCGCTCCTCGAGGACTATTACCACACAGTCCACTACAGCGATGCCGCCGTCGGTCTTATGGTCGAACAATTGAAAGCAGACGAGAAGTGGGACAACACCCTCGTCGTCTTTTATGGTGACCACGACAGCGGATTGACCGCTGCCGGTGACGAGATGGCCGTAAAAGCAGATGCCGACTCTACGGTCGATTTGTTCCAGCTTGACCGCTCCGTCCCGTTATTCATCAAACCGGCCGGGCTCGAACGAGGTCAGACGGTGCAGGCGAGCGGCGGGCAAGTCGACCTGGCCCCGACCATCCTCGATTTGCTTGGGATGACACCGACGTATATGCTCGGACGCTCGCTCCTCGACGATGAGCCGAATTTGACCGTGTTCCGGAACGGCTCCTTCCGCTACGACGACCTCTATTTCGTCCCGGATTTGACGGAGCCGGTCGGTAGCGGCATGTGTTATTCGGTCGAGACCGGCGATGACTTGCCGCTTCAAGCATGCGAACCGTATATTGACGAGGCCATCGAACAGCTCCGTTTATCCGATACGATCATCGAGAAGGACGCACTGTCCAATTTCCAACAAAACGACAAACAAGCCGCTCCGAAGTAATCGGGACGGCTTGTTTTTTGTCAGTAGACGTTTCGTAACGTCTTGATATCAATTTTTTTCATCGGCAAGAACGCTTCTGTCACGCGCGCCAACTGCTCCTTTGTTCCGGTCGTCATCATCTCTTCCATCTCCCACGGCACAATTTGCCAGGAGACGCCATACCGGTCCTTAAGCCAGCCGCACTGTTCTGCTTCCTGGACAGCCGACAGTTTGGCCCAGTAGTCATCAATCTCGGCTTGCGACTCACAAAACGCGATCAGTGACTGCATCTCGTTGAACGCGAATTGATGATGTTCCGCGCTATCCATGGTGACGAACTCGCGTCCGGACAAGACGAAGCGGGCGTAATTGAGCTTCCCTTCCAACTCCGGTCCGTCTGTCGCCTCGTAACGGATCAGATGGTCTTCCAGCACGTACGAATCCGGGAAGATGGAAATCCAGTCGTTCATGGCCGCCTCAGCGCGCCCGAAGACGTCCCCGACGAACAAAAAGCATGGGGTCACCGTCTGGATGTCCATCCCGCCGCTATGCATGATTTGCCAAGAGACACCGTGTTTGTCTTTTAACCAGCCGTAGCGCTCGCTGAAGTCATACGTATCGAGCGGCATGAGCACGTCTGCCCCCTCCACAAGCTCGTTCCATAGCGTCTCTACTTCTTCCGACGTCGGGAACGCAACCATATACGAGATGGACGGGTTGCGT
The DNA here is from genome assembly GCF_018617905.1 of Exiguobacterium sp. s40. Taxonomy (NCBI): domain Bacteria; kingdom Bacillati; phylum Bacillota; class Bacilli; order Caryophanales; genus Exiguobacterium; species Exiguobacterium sp. s40. Next base: position 63,896 of record NZ_JACSLC010000011.1, read on the forward strand.
TCCTTCAACGGACCCGCCCCGAGCAGTTGAATGAACTGTCCTGCCAGCGAGACGGTCACAACCGTCGTCTCCCCGGAAGGTGTATCCGTCAGTTTCGTCGTATAGTCGACGAATGAATCCGGAAACTTCGACACGTACCACTCCGCAATCGCCTCGACGTCACCTTCAAACCAAATGCACGGGATAATCGATTGGGTAATCATCGGATTGACTCCTTTCAGACTTCACGCAGACGATACACATCACGGACGGCGAGCAGCGTCTCGGCTGCCTTTCGGTATGCTTGATAATGTGGTGAGTTGATGTGATGGTCGAGCGCCGTCTCGTCTTCATATTGCTCATAAAACACAAACGTACCTGGGGCGTCGATCGACTCATGAAGCACATACGTCAAACATCCCTCTTCTTGTCTCGACGGGGGGATGACCTCGTCGAGCGCTTGCCGCAACGCCTCTTCTTTCCCCGGATGTGCCTTCAAGATAGCGGTGATTGTAATTGCCATATGCGATTCCTCCTCATTTTAGGACTGACGCAAAAACTGTTCCCGTTTTGGAAGAGATGTATACGCAAATGGACACGCCTATTTGTAAAGGCGTGTCCATCGTTTAGACGAGTTCGTTCGCAATCTCGTTCAGTTCTTCAATTTGATCTTTCAACGAAGCTAACGCTTCTTGCTGTGACATCGTCAGCACATGAACGTCTTGACTGTTCACTTCGAGCGCTGTCATTAGTGCTGACATTTGGGAAGTCACTTGGTGAACTTTATTCAGTTCTGATGCGACGACTTGGAGCTGTGTCGACGTCTCATCCACGGTGCTTGCGACCGTTCCTGTCGTTTGGATCATGGAGAGAATCGATGTTCCGCTCTTACGTACTTGTTCTTCCTGCGTCGATAAACGTTCTGTACTACCGTCGATTGCACGTTCCGTCACTTGCACCTCCTGCATGACGAGTTGGATAATATCATTGATTTGAGATGAGGCTTGGGCCGTTTGAGCCGACAGATTCCGAATTTCGGACGCGACGACTGCAAATCCTTTTCCGTGTTCCCCCGCTCGCGCTGCTTCAATTGAAGCGTTGAGCGACAGCAGGTTCGTCTGAGACGAAATCTGCTGGATCGTACCCGTGATGGTCCGCACTTCTTGGAAACGCTCCGCCAATCCTTTAAACGCATGATTGACTTCACTGATACTTAAGTTCAGTTCAGCGAGCGACCGTTCTGTCGAGTCCATATTTTCATGCGATACATGAGCGTCCTGCAAGACCCCACTCACTTGAGACGTCGTCTCCTGGAGCTGTTGTTGCATCCGCTCAAACGCCTGTACAGTTGAACGAATTTGCGAAGCGACGTTTTGAATCAGACCTGCTTGTTCCGACGTCCGTTTCGTCATCAAACCGATTTGTTCTGTCACTTGCTCCGAAGCATTTGTGACAGAGTCGACTGAATCATTCATCGTGAAGACGGCCCCATGAAGTGTGGTCGCACTCGCTGTCGTCTTCGCCATCGTTAGCTCGAGTTCGCTAGCGTGTTGTTCTGACTTTTCTTGTTGCGTGAACGTCTCATGTAACAACTTCGCACCAAAGAATGACACAAAGTATGCGCCAGACAAAGCCATTGTGAGCACAGTGAACCAAATGACGAGATCGAGCGGCGTTTCAAATGAAAAGCGCCCAATCAATACAGCTCCGACCGATACGATAAACGCGAGAATGCTGCCGTACAGCACAAGATGCCGATTCAAGTACATCAACATCAATACGATATACAGAAAGACGATATTTTGAATCGTAGTACCTGGCAGCGTCAAGATAATTGCTGAAGCTGCAATGTACATCAACGTGACGAGCCCATACTTCAACCAAGTATGTTCCACATAGAAGCGATGGCCCAGCCATGATGCGGCTTGAATGACACCACCTATCAGAATAAAATTGACTGCGCCTTGCCCCGCGAGCTCCCCCATCCAATACAAAACACCCATGATCGGATAAGAGAGGAAAAATAAAATAATCACCATGCGCGATACAAACAACGAACTCATTTTTTCAAAATGATTCACCATAATTGTTACCTACTTTCAATAGAATAAAGATCTATATTATATTTCGGCGTATTTTTATTAATCTCAAGTCCGTCTTTCTCCATTTCGCTGACATTGACTCAACAAATAAAAACAGCACAACAATTGTTGTGCTGTCCATCGCAAAATTTAGTCTCTATCTTTACTTTTTTGTTTAAATGGCCACCATACCCCGTCCCCGAACGATACGGTGATCGCTGGGATGAGCAGTGGCAACACAATCAATCCGTATAACAACAGTCCGGTGATAACGATCGTCGCAATCTGGACGAGACTGAGCACGCCAGACGGAATCATCGCCCCGAACGTACCGGCAAGAATGACGGCCGCGGTCATGATGACCGTCCCCATCTTCGTCATCGAATGGACGAGCGCGTCGCGCACCGTCATCCCGTTGATCGACTCCTCGCGGAACCGATCGAGCAGGAAAATCGAATAGTCGATGCCGAGGGCGATTAACATGACGAACCCGAAGAACGGAACAGCCCAACTGATGCCGTCATAACCGAGTCCTTCGACAAAGATGAGCTCTGTGATGGCTGCTGACGTATAATACGTCAATAAGAGCGACCCGATCATGTAGAGCGGCATGATCATCGAGCGGAACAACACCGTCAAGACGATAAAGAGCGTCACGAGCATGATGGCGACGGTCCGATTGAAGTCGTTCGTCGACGTCTCATTCAAGTCGCTGTTAATGCTCGAGATACCGGCATACCCAATCGTTGCCTCCGCGAACGGCGTATCGGTGACGACCCGGTCCATCGTCGCTTTCACGGTCTCGACCGTGTCAATCGCTTCCGGCGAATATGGGTCCATTTCGAGGATGACTTCGAGCTGTGTCGCCGTCCCGTCGTCAAACACGTAGCGCTCGACAGCTGGAGCGAACTCCTCTGACGTGAGCGTCCCTTCCGGTAGATAGACGCCCGTATCGCGCAGGCTGTCCGAGCTACTGAGGTCTGATAGGAATGTTGCCGCTTCATTGATACCTGTCTCGATTTGAGCGAGCCCTGCGTTCGCTTCACCGACACCAGCAGCGAGTTGTCCGAGACCCGTTCCGAGTTCACCGACTTGGGCGCCTTGTGCCGTTAACGCCGTAGCTGCCTCATTGATACCTGCTTCAATTTGACCGAGACCAGCAGAAACTTGCCCAAGTCCCGCCACGGTCGCAGGAATATTTTGCGAAGTCGTCAACCCTTGCCCAATCAATCCAAGTTGCGCGTTCAATTGACCAAGTCCCGCTGCCGCTTCTGCGAGCGGAGCTCCAGCGTTCGCTGAACCAGCAGGAAGTTGAGTGACGATTGCTTCAAGCCCAGACTCGACTTGCGCGAGTCCTTCTTGGACGTCGCCGAGACCCGTCTCGGCCTCCGTCAATCCTGCACTTACTTGTTCGAGCTGGGTATCCACATAAAAGTCATCAATGACGTCACCCGTCGGCCGCGTCACGGAACGAACGCCGCTTACACCATCGATTTTTTCAAGTTCATTCGAGAATTTCTCGATATACGGAATATCTGTTTCAGACAACGCGCCATCTTGTTTTAGAATGACTTGGACCGGGAGCGACTCTCCTTGCCCGAATCCTTCTGAAATCAAGTTGAGCCCACGTACGGAATCATAATCGTCACCGATCTCGTCGACCGTATTGAACGACCGGGCGTCGTCATACGTGAACAACACCGGTACGGTGATCAGTGCGACGACTAAAATCGAGACGAACGGTCGATTGACCGAGAGACGACTGAACCCAGCCCAAAGGCGGCTATCGCGGTGCTCCCCTGCCTTCTTCGACGGCCAGAACAAACGATGCTTGAGCGTCGCCATAAAGAACGGGACGACCGTGAACAAGATTAACAGTAAGACAGCAATCCCGACCGCGACGGCGACGGCTGATTTGAAGATTGGGAAATCGGCGAAACCGATAGCCGCAAAGCCGACGAACACGGCGAGACCGCTGATGAGGACTGTCCGCCCTGCCGTTTTGTACGTGTTGACGATGGCATCTTCAATCGCGTGACCCGCCCCAAGCTCTTCTTTATAACGACTGAGGAGCAAAATACAGTAGTCGGTCCCGATTCCAAACAGGATGGCCACGAGGAAAATCTGCGTATAGTTCGAGACCGGGAAACCAAACCAATCAACAAAGAATGCGACGAACGATTGGCTCAATAAATACGTGAATCCGACCGCGATGAGCGGGATGAACGGCGTCACGATTGAGCGGAACACGAGCAGGAGCAGTCCGAAAATGAGCACGACCGTGATGATTTCCGTCTTCTTCAAGCCTTCCTGCGCACTCAAGTTCACATCGTTGTTGATGATTTCTTCACCTGTGATGTAGACGGTCTCGTCTTCCGGGAGGATGTTCGCCCGCACGTCGTCCGCGAAGGTGTTGATGTCTTCCATCGACCCTTCGACCGTGATTGGGACGAGCACAATGCGGCCGTCCTCCGAGACGAGCTGTGCTTCCGTCTCTTCACTTTCAAACGGGTCGAGTACGTCTTTGACGACCGTGTCGTTTTGTTTCATCTCGTCGATGACCCGGGAAATATCGGCCCGTTCGGCATCACCGAGCGTTTCGAACTCATAGACGAGCGAGATCGTCTTATCGCTCTTCCCGGCGGCGTTCAAGATGTCCTGCGCCCGCTGCGAGTCCATGTCCTCTGATAATTGGAAGCTGCCGGCTTGTTCGGCCTGCTTCGTCAAGTTCGGCGCCATCACAAACAAGGCAACCGTCAAGACGATGAGACCGATCAAGATGCCCCAGCGCCATTGGATGATTTTATGCACGTGTTATTCCTCCCCAATTCGAAGCAGCTGTTTAATTTTCCGGAACGTCCGGACGAACTGTTCGATTTCTGTCTCTTCGATGTTTCCGTCGAGCAACGATTCGACGTAACGGTAGACGGCCGCATCTGCTTCTTCGACGATGCGATGTCCGGCTTCCGTCAACTCGATCAACCGCTCGCGCTGGTCATGCCCGCGTCGACTGACGACGAGCTCTTTGTCGACGAGCTTTTTTAACCGGTTGGAGACGGCGCTCTTATGAACTCCTTGTTTTTGGGCCAACTGGCCGGCTTGAATCGGACCGAACTGTTCGAGCAGCTTGAGCAGCTGCAGTTGTTCCCGCGAATAGTCATGCCAGACGTCACCGTCCATCGCCTCGATGACATGCTCCGCACCTTGGAACATGACCTCTTCGAACAACTGGACGGCCTCCCGCATCAATTCTTTCATTTTGGTTTACCCCCTAAACTAGATAAAGATAGTTTATGCCCTAAACTAAGAGCGGTCAACTAAAATGACCGATGAAGCCGCTCCTTCATCGGTCGAGTGGATATACATACGTATAAAACGTCAGCGTTTGTCCTCCCCATTCCATCTGTCGTACCTCGCCGTCACGGATAAAACCGGCACCCCTTAATACGTGTTGGGACGCCACATTGTCGCTCGTCGTCTCAGCTCTCAATCGATTGAATCCAGGCAACTCGAACGTCAACAATTGTCGCAGGGCCGTCGTGGCATATCCGCGTCCCCCATGCTCCGCTCCGACCCGGTAACCGACCTCGCCAGTGTCGGCATCGGTATGATGAACGTTCAGACGCCCGACGATTGTGTCGTCGCGCCAAATCAAGTAATAGTACCCGTCCCCGTTCGTCTGCTCGCTCAATAGTTGCTGCAACGCCTGATGGAATGATTCCGGCTCATAGTAGGTATCGCCTCGGCTCGGAATGGAACGCTCGAAATACGTGCGATTCTCGCACTCGAACACATACAGCAACGCCTCATCTTGAAGACGTAACGCCTTTACGCTTACCCGATCCATGTGACGAGCGCCTCCCGCTGTCTCGACGCCTGGGCGAAGACACGTTTCAACTCATCGAACTGGTCCAATAAGTACTGTTTTTCCTCGAGTCCCCACTCCCGTTCAAATGGGTACAGTTCCTGCTCGTTCATCGTCGCGACGTCGTAGCGCGCTTCTAGCGCCTCCAGCTCGATGTATTGAAGTCGGGTCGACAAGTCCTCGACTTCTCCCGGCATCAAATAGGCGATGCCCGTCTCTTCGTCGATGACATCCCCTCCGAAGACTGCCTTCCCGAGCGAATGACGGTCGATCTCGTTCAAATCGGTCGCCCCGGTCAATAAAAAGTAAAGACCGTGCCACGCCTTATCGATATCGGTCTGTCGTTCCTCATCTTCTAACAGTTGCTCGAAACGCTCCGGCTCTTGAAGCAGTGCTGTCAAATCTTCGACCGATACCCGCATGTATGCGCCAATCATCCCCATGTCTGATTCCCCTCTCCAATTCATATGTCTGACTATTCGGCACGGTCATGAAAAAAACCTTCCGAAGAAGGTTTAGCGCATCGCTTCCGCGACACGGAGTCCTGAGACGTACGCGCTCTCGAACCGAGTCCGGCCTGAAGCGTCATCCGGCTCGAGGAAGACGTCACCGGCCAAGAAAATCGGCTCGTCCCGCAATCGATGGTAAGGCTCGTTCCAGACGTCGGTCGCCTGCGCATAGCGCCACCGTTTCAACTGCCTCGATTGAATCACCGCCGACCCTGTCACCGTTTGCAACAGGCGCTCAATCTCACGAAGCGTGTCTTCGTCCGCTCGTTCATACCACTCCTCGCTCCACGACTCGTCCATATAGACACTGACGAGTTCGGTCGCCGAGATGCCTTTTTGGCGGTTGTTGATGACTTTCAAGATACCCGGCGCCAAGTCTGTATCGAGATTCCCGTCCGGACCGATGGGAGTATCGCTTGCCAATTCGAACAAACCGACAAACGTCGGGGCGTACGTCAATTCACGTAACGCCGCATCGACCGGAAAATCTGCGAGCAAGTCGAGCGTCTGCGGGAGCGGCGACGTGATGAGGAGACGGTCATACTGTCGCGTCGTCACATCCGTCTTGACACTGACCTGACCATCTCGGGTCGTGACCGTCTCGACCCGCTCGTTCAAATGGACGGTCAACCCGTCGGCCAACCGTTTGGCCAAGGCGTTCATCCCATCGACGGCGACGTAGCGCGGATACGGGTCAGCGTACCAGACGTTCACCCACCCTCTCGTCTGCCAGTCGGCGACATCTTGTTTGAGTTCTTCCCCTCGTACGGTGAAATAGACAGCACCGTGATCGGCTTTGCCGTCTCCGATCCGCCTCGTCGCCAAGCGTCCCCCAACGCTCCGACTCTTCTCAATCAATTCAACTGTATGGCCGTGACGGGCGAGGTCGCGTGCTGCGACAATCCCGCTCAGTCCGGCACCAATAATACCGATGTTCATGTCCATTCCCCCTTCTGTCAGGAAGATTGTATCATGGCCGAGGACTCATACGCCGGAACCGATGCGCTTCACGCCGAGCGATTCCATTGCTCGTCATACTCGATACGCGCGTCTTCATACATGACGGCGAAACGGCTGACGATGAACGGGCGGATGAGTGCTAGTGCGACAAGGAAAATCCATGACCCGAGGATGACTAAATCAAGTTGCATATAAAAAATCAAACCGATAAGATACATCGGAACGAATGGCAAAATGAGTTTGAACGCATCCCACTTTCGTCCGCGCATCATCGTTCTCGATTTTGTGATTGCCTCTGTAGCAGACAGTTCTGGTTCGTCGCGTAAGATGAAGTATGTGAACGCATACGAGAAATACTTTATGATTCCTGGTACGACTAGCAACAATGTCCATAGTACTTGGAACAATATGACGAGAATTGTTGCGAGCAAATGTTTTCCATAACGGTGACGAAACGGGTCGAACACATCACTCCAGCGAATCGGCTGATCTCGTACCGTCTTTAAGATGAGCCAGCTGTATCCGACGTTAACCGGATAAAGGGCGATATAAACTAAGATGCCACCTAAACTGAGCACGGTCAGCGGCAGTGACTCCACCGTCAAACCGTAATAAGTCGGGTCTGCCATCAACCCCAATTCTAACATCACAGAGCAGGCGAACGACCAGATGAGTAATAGCCCTGCCTTTCCTTTTAACGCTTTGTGCGCCCGTTCATTCCATGTCTGAATCATCTTGTTTCCCCTTTTCGTTCGTCTTTCCTGTCTTATACGCAACGTGATGGAAAATGTTTCAAACTCCACAAAAAAACAGGGCGCTCGCCCTGTCCATCACTCTTCCCGATATTCTAAAATGTCGCCCGGCTGACAGTCGAGCGCCTGACAGATTGCTTCGAGCGTCGAGAAACGAATTGCTTTCGCTTTGCCCGTCTTTAAAATCGACAAGTTTGCCATTGTGATGCCCACTTTTTCAGACAGCTCGGTCACACTCATCTTTCGTTTCGCCAACATTACGTCAAGATTTACGATAATCGCCATCTATCTCACCTCAGACCGTCAAATCATTTTCTTGCTTCATGTCGATGGCACGCTTCAATAGTTTCTGTAACAGTTCCGCGAATACGGCGACGACGAACGCGGCAAACACTAAGACGAGCCCGATGAGAAGGAATCCAGGCGCATCATCTCGCTCGGCGAACCAGTAGAAGAACGGGAGCGTCCCGATATAAACGGCCGTGATTGTCAACGCACAATACTTGATTGTGCGGAGTGATTGGACAGCCCGATACGAGAACCCTTCGTCGCGGTCAATCAACCGTAGCAACATGAACGCTTGGAACAGCGCAATGAAGAACGGGATGGCCGATACGTACATGCCAATCACAATCGGGCGAATTGAGTCCTCAATCCAACTCCCGCTCTCGACCGCCTCGCGCCAAATGTACGGAAGCAAAAACAAGCAGGCCGCCACAATCGGGACAGCCAGAACGAATACGGCCAGCCGTAAAAAAACCGTCTCTCGTTTCATGATGAAGCCACCTCACTTCGTTTGATAGCTTCATCATAACCTCATTTTTATCGTTTATCAATAAATAATCATCGTAAATAAATAAAAACCTCAGATTTCTCTGAGGTTCATCCTTAGTTCATGGCTTCGAGTTCATCCTCTGTGACCCATTTATGGTTCGTGACGTCTTCCCCGTCGTTTGTGGTGAAATCGACCATATACACCCTCGTCTGTTCGGCCGAATCAATCGTCGCCTCGGCGCCGTCCATCCCGTCCATGTGGTCCGTGGCCAGAGTGGCTTCGGTCCCTTCTTCTAACGGTGCCTCACCTGGATTGTCGAGTTCTTCATGGATGACCCACTTGTGATCTTCGACCGGGTCACCTCCATCAGTCGGGGTATAAGAAACCGAATAGACGGTCGTGTCATAAGCACCGACGATTGTCGCCTCGGTGCCATCCATGCCCGGCATGTGGTCGGCCGTCATCATCGCGGTCGACCCGACCGGGAACGTCGGATCTGTCGCTTCACTTAACCCGCTCGGCACCTCCCCTGATCCCGAATGGTCCATCATCGAATGGTCCGAATGTTCTTCTGTCGAATCGCTCGTCTGTTCCTCCTCAGCATCCCCACAAGCTGCCAAAGTCGTCGCCAGCAACATCGCGCTCAAACCCGTCATCCATTTTTTCTGTCTCATCGAATCTCTCCCTTACGTCTTTATGTGTATATGTTACCCTGCTATCGAGGTGATGAGACGTTTTTGAGACCGATACGATGATTTGTTATCGCTTTGACACATTAAAAGACCGCCTCGCGGCGATCTTTTAATTAATGCGCATGCTTCACATCCTCGAATAGTCCGAGCGCGAAACCGGCCACCGCTCCGATTGTCGTCACGATGAGCACGTAATTCAAATCGACCCCTTGCCAAAATTGGCCTTGAATCACATTCGTGACTTCAATCAAAAAGGTCAACACGAGTGCCGTGATGAAGCTGGCCAATAGGAAGAAGCTAAGTGCTTTCTTCCCGTACACGATGACACCGAGCATCGTACCGAAGGCCGTCGTCACCATAATCAGGAATGCCGTGTTTCCGTACGTGTCACCGAGTGATGGGAAGATGGCCGTGAACGTTTCGCCGACCGCAAACCCGAGCAAGATGGCGGCGACCATGCCAATCGTGCTCAATCCGACATTTCGAATCAAGTGTTCACGGTGACCGAGCAATAAGAACAACAGGACGCTGCCGACGACACCGGTGAGGAACGTGACGAGCACACCGGTTTCAATAAAGAGACTGAAGAGGAAACTGCTGAGCAGGAACGACCCTAAACCGATCAACAACCCGATTGCCCAATGGGTCCGGTGACCTCCATGGACAATGTTCATGATGTTCATCCCCTTTATATGCTTTACTATCCTATTGACCACTTTTCTAATAATCAAACGAGTTCTATCATTTAATATGGCGCTTGACTGTAGAATTCCTCACATCGTCACAAAAAGACCGTCCCCGAACGAATCACGGGACGGCCTTTGCCTCAATGGTGCTTGATTTTTCTCAAGAAAACCAACATCGGGAGGAGCAAGAGCGCCGCTGCCCCGAGCCCTCCTTGAATCGACGTGTACAGGGCGAGCAGTCCAATCAACGGTCCCCCGGCGACTTGACCGAACGCGTCGACCTGACCGAACATCGACAAAATCGTCGCTCGGCCTTTCGACGGGAGCCGCTCGTTCGTCATGACGCTCATAAGCGGGTAGTGCACGTTGCGCAGTGCCGCAATCGTCCAATACAGCAACACGGCCACCCAAAACTGTCCGACCCAAGCGAAAGCAAGCATCGCAACGATGAGCAACACGTTGAACCAAAACAAGGTCGTCGCATAGCGTCCTTTGACGTATAGCTCGACACCTTTCAACACCAGCATGTTGAATAGAAACGCGACGGCATAGAACAAGCCGAACCAATACACGGCCGCCTGTTCCGACAACTGGAACGTCTCAATCAAATGCGCCCCCATAACCGGTCGAATCCTTCACTAGCGAGACCCCAGACGAGCGTGATGGCAGCCAAGTCGACGAGAATCGAATTGCCGCGGATATGGGTGTATCCGTCCCGAACCGTCCGTTTTGATTGCACGAGATTCGACGTATCGGCTCGCGTGATCGGTTCGAACCGCGTCTCTGACAAGACGCGCCATGCGATAATCGCGAGCATGACCAACATCCCACCGGCGAGCACGATTGTCGTTTGGACGGACGTGACTTCGGCGAGGAGCACAGCAAGCCCAATTCCGACGAAGCGGCCGAGCGAACTATATTGAGCGCCTCGCAAAAACACTTGTTCTAACCCGTCATTCCCCATCTCATCGGCAATCCATGCCTGTTCGGCCCCGCTGATGAATGTCCAGCCGATACCCCATAGCGCTGACGCGACCGCGATGGCCCAAAATTCAGGGATGCCCCCTTCTAGCAAATGGGCCAGTCCAATCAAACCGATGCCGATGACCATCGACTGCTTCCGTCCATATAAATCGGCGACGAGACCGGTGGGCAGCTCGAATAGTAAAATTGATACTTCTAAAATCGTTCCGATCAAGACGAGTTGTAACGCATTCAACTCGGCGGTCGTCACATAATAGATGGCGTTCAACGTGAACACCATCTGTATGATGAGCGAGCGCGAACTCGTGACCGCATAGTAAAGCTGTTGAATCTTCAATTGTATGGTTCCTCCGATAGTTTGTTCCAATACAGTGAATCATCGGAGGAGGTGGCCAACTTATGAACGCACGTCCTCCGGCAGGATGAATGTGTTAACTAGTTGGATTCGCATGGCGTTCTCTCCTTAGTCGTTATACCTTCAGTATACAAGCCGGTTCGCATGACGTAAATCACAACAAAAAAAGCCAAGATCCCGAAAGATCTTGGCCTATCATTTATTCGACTGTGACTGATTTCGCCAAGTTACGTGGCTTGTCGACATCGCAATCACGCGCAAGTGCCGCGTAATACGAGATGAGTTGAAGCGGTAACACCGTCACGAGCGGCGTGAGCAGTGGCTCGACACGCGGCAAGACGAATGAATCACTCTCGTGTTCCATGCCTTCCATCGAGATCGTGCAGGCAACGGCGCCACGGGCGACAACTTCCTTGATGTTTCCACGGATGTTGAGGTGCGTGTTCGGTTGCGAGACGAGCGTGATGACCGGTGTGCCATCTTCAATCAAGGCGATCGGTCCGTGCTTGAGCTCACCACCTGGGTAGCCTTCTGCTTGGATATACGAGATCTCTTTGAGCTTGAGGGCACCTTCGAGACCGACGTATGAGTCCATGCCGCGACCGAGGAAGAACGCGTTGCGTGACTCTTTCAAGAACTTGTCTGCCAATTGCTCAAAGATTTCTTTTTGAGCCATGACCGAGTCCATGATCGTCGCGACACGCGCGAGCTCTGTCATGAGGTCAAACGGAAGCTTCTTGCCGTTCGCACGAGCGATGTCGTAGGCGAGGATGGCGAGCACGGCGATTTGGGCCGTGTATGCTTTCGTCGATGCGACCGCGATCTCCGGGCCGGCGTGGAGGAGCATCGTTTCGTTCGCTTCACGTGAGAGCGTCGAACCGGCAACGTTCGTGAGTGTGAGCGCCTTGTAGCCGCGCTTCTTCACTTCGACGAGGACGGCCCGGCTGTCCGCTGTCTCACCTGATTGTGAGATGAAGAGGAATAACGGCTTCTCCGTGAGGAGCGGCATGTTGTAACCGAATTCTGAAGCGACGTGCACTTCTGTCGGCACACCTGCGACGCGCTCGATCAATTGCTTGCCGACGAGACCAGCGTGGTAGCTCGTACCACAGGCGACGATATAGATGCGGTCCGCTTCTGAGACGAGCGAGCGCACGCCTTCTGTGAGCTCGATGTCACCGGCGTCGTTCTGGTAGTGCTGGATGATGTTGCGGATGACGGCCGGTTGCTCGTCCATCTCCTTCAACATGTAGTGCGCGTACGTGCCTTTCTCGATGTCTGACGCATCGATCTCGGCCGTATACGGGGCACGTTCGAGGACGTCGCCGTCGAGTGTCTTGATCGTCGCCGATTCGCGCGTCAAGATGACGATCTCGCCGTCGTGGAGCTCGAGGTACTGGTCCGTCACTTGGAGCATCGCCATCGCGTCAGACGCCACGACGTTGAACGTGCCGTCGCCGAGTCCGACGAGGAGCGGTGACTTGTTCTTGCCGATATAGAGGCGTTCTTTATCTTCCGAGTCGATCATCGCGATTGCGTACGAGCCGTGGAGCTCAGACAACGTCTTGCGAAACGCTGCCTCGACGTCGCCGAGTTCGACGAAGTTCTTCTCCATCAACTGGACGATGACTTCCGTGTCCGTCTCCGAGAGGAACGGCACGTCGAGTGTCGCCTTGATCTGTTCGTCGTTCTCGATGACACCGTTGTGGACGAGCGTGAAACGGCCCGTCGTGCTCTGGTGCGGGTGGGCGTTCGGCACGCTCGGCACCCCGTGTGTTGCCCATCGTGTGTGGCCGATTCCAATCGTGCCATCTACTTCTGCTGGGACGACTTCGCGTAGCGCAGCAATCCGGCCGACTTCTTTATGCACGTTCACGTTATCATGCATCAAAGCAAGACCTGCCGAGTCGTAACCGCGGTACTCGAGTTTTTCAAGACCTTTGAGAAGGATTTCCTTCGCTCCGGTATTCCCAATCATTCCTACAATTCCACACATACAAAAATCTCCTCTATATTCGATTTCTCGAAAAAGGAAACGGGCTTTTTCTAAGAGCTGTCAACGCGCTCCCCTTTGGCCGTCCGGTCGCCCGGGCGTTTTGAGGGTTTGCTTGTAGTCGTGACAGGCGACTAGGAGGCATCCGCCGAAAACTCGATAACCTCCAACCTCGTCAACTCCGAAGAGTTCTGGCGCTTGTTTCGTACTGGGTGTCCTTCCGTTTCTAAGGTCACGCTCTTAATAGTACAAATCACACCTCCATTCGTCAAGAAAATCACATAATTTCACAGTGACAAAACGGAAACAAAAAGGGAACCCGAGGACGGATTCCCTTGTTTTATTCCCTATTTCGACAGAATTATCCTTCTAAGCCGTAATCTTCGCGGACAACTTGTGCGATTCGTTCGACATAACGGTCACATTCTTCCGAAGTCGGTGCTTCCGCCATGACGCGTACGAGCGGCTCCGTACCAGAGGCGCGGACGAGGATACGGCCGTTGCCGTTCATTTCTGCTTCCGCTTCTTGAATCGTCGCGAGCACACGGTCGCCGTTCATCGCTTCATTCTTATCCGTGACACGGATGTTGACGAGTTTTTGTGGATAGACCGGCATCTCAGCCGCGAGTTCTGACAGCTTGCGGCCTGTAGTCTTCACGATTTGGGCGAGTTGAACGCCAGAGAGCATACCGTCTCCTGTCGTCGAGTGGTCGAGGAAGATGAGGTGACCCGACTGCTCGCCACCGAGTGTGTAGTTGTGTTTCTTCATCTCTTCGACGACATAACGGTCACCGACCGCCGTCTGAAGCGCCGTCATGCCAGCATCTTCAACCGCTTTATGGAAGCCGAGGTTACTCATGACCGTCGCGACAATCGTGTTGTCTTTGAGACGGCCTTTCTCGCTCAAGTACTTCCCGCAAATGTACATGATTTTATCGCCGTCGACGATATCGCCGTTCTCATCAATCGCAATCAAGCGGTCGCCATCGCCATCAAAAGCGAGACCCATGTCCGCTCCTTTATCACGAACGAATTGCGCCAAGTGCTCTGGGTGAGTCGAACCGACACCTTCGTTGATGTTCAAGCCGTTCGGCGAGTTCCCAATCGTCGAGACGTTCGCTTCGAGGTCAGCAAACAGACGGGCTGCCAATCCGCTCGTCGCACCATGGGCGCAGTCGAGGGCGATATGGAGACCGTCGAAATCTTCGTCGACCGTCTGTTTCAACATTTGAAGGTACTTCTGTGCACCTTCATAGTAATCCGAAACAAAGCCAAGGTCTTTCCCGACCGGGCGTGGCAACGTGTCTTCCGCCGCATCCAAAATTGCTTCGATTTCCGCTTCTGTCGCGTCATCGAGTTTAAAGCCGTCGCTACCAAAGAACTTGATGCCGTTATCCGCGACCGGGTTGTGCGACGCCGAGATCATGACACCGGCTGTTGCATCAAGCGACTTCGTCAAATAAGCGACACCCGGCGTCGAGATGACGCCGAGACGCATCACTTCGGCTCCGATTGATAGGAGACCCGCGATAAGTGCACCTTCAAGCATGTGGCCTGAAATGCGTGTGTCACGGCCAATCAAAACTTTTGGCTGTTCGCCGGCTGGCAAGTGTTTCGATAACACGTAGCCGCCCGCACGACCTAAACGATATGCTAATTCTGCTGTCAATTCTGAGTTCGCGACACCGCGGACTCCATCAGTTCCAAAATATTTACCCATAAATTCAATTCCTCACTTTTGTATGATTGAACGCCTCATTGAATCGAGGACGTTTCGGTTTGTTCATCGACACTCGTCAACTCAATGTCGATTGTTTTCGGTGAGACGACGGTCACACCTTTTGGTACTTCATAATCGACGTCGACCCCATGCAGTCCGCTCGGGAGACCTGTCAAATCCAAGGTCACACTCACGCTGTTCGACGTGATGTTTTCCAACAGGGATCGCTTCCCGGACAACGTCACTCCAATCACTTCAGGAGCTTGGAGCGTAAAGTTGGTCCGGTCATACCCCCGCACGGTCACAGGGACCGTCAAGCGAACCCGTTCCGTCAATTCGCCTGTGTCGTCTCGTGTCTCATCTGCAGCCCGGACGAGCAATTGGACTTCCACTTGCTTTGTCGCAAGCGATGAAGCGCCTTCTGGCAAAGCGAGATTGACGGTCACTTTCCCGGTCTTGTCGATGCCGTCTAAATCAATCGGCTCTGTCTCCACGGTGTCGATCGCATCGAGCACGTCTTGTGGCGCAAAGACACGGACTTCCGTCTCTTCAAGCAACGTATCGACAAGTCTGTAATCGTCGGCCACTTCACCAGTCGTGACTGCTTCGATCGGGAAGACGGCACTTTGTTCGTAGACCGGGACCGACACACTGATGATGTTCGGTTCAACAGTCACGTTGAGCGGATTGCCGTTCGCATCTAAAATCGTCGGCGTCAATTCTCGCGTGAACGTTTGACTTTGGTTGGCGACATCGACGTTCAACGTGATCTCTTTGACGTTTTGAATCCGACTGGCACCGCCCGAGACTTTCACCGTTGCCGGTTCAATATCGGCGTCACCGACCACTTTCCCTTCCGGCAACTGCTCTTTGTTCAAAAGGTTGACCGATACGGGAACTTCAATTGTCTGTTTACGGTCGATGTAGATTTCTACTGTATCCCGTTCGAGCTTGACGTTGACGTCTCCGCCAAAGCCGCGTGCCTCAACCGGAACACGGTGGAAGCCGGTCCCGAGATTCGTTAAATCGACGAAGACTTGATAATCTTTCACCAATTTCGTCATCGTTAAACTGCTAGATGGTCCTTGAAGTTCAACGTTCATTTCTTCTGGAACGTTATATGCCACGTACTGCACCTCATCGAAGAACACTTCGACGGGAACGTCGAGCGTCATCGAACTTTGTCCGACGATCGGGAGGGCATTCGTGGAGTTGGTCGACGAACTCGTTTCGGCGACCATGAAATAAAGCAGGATGGCTAAAGCAAGTGCGATGATGCGGAGAAACCATTTATGTTGTAACCACTGATCAATCACTTACTTGTCCCCCCCTTTTTTATTAAAGAACGAGAGCGTCGTCTCTTTTTCTTCAATAACGAGTTCTTGGATCAACTTACTGCGAAGTGCCTCCTCATCCAACTCTCGATACAGACGACCGGCAATCGCGAGTGACACGGCGCCTGTTTCTTCAGAGACGGTGAGGGTCACGCTATCAGTCACTTCACTGACCCCGATGGCGGCCCGGTGTCGTGTCCCTAACGCTTTATCGATGTGCGGGCTCTCGGACAACGGCAAATAACAAGCCGCGGCCGCAATTTTCCCGTCCTGGATAATCATCGCCCCGTCATGCAGCGGGGTGTTCGGAATGAACAGGTTGATAATCAGTTGTGATGTGATGTGCGAATCCATGCGAATCCCGGTCTCGACGTACTCATTCAAGCCCGTATCGCGTTCAATCGCAATCAATGCGCCGATGCGACGTTTTGACATGTATTGCGCCGAACTGACGATCGCTTCGATCATTTGACGTTGCTTATCCTCATCGCTCGTGCTCGTTCGGCCGAACAAATTACTTGTTCGTCCTAAATGCTCGAGTCCTCTTCTGAGTTCTGGTTGGAAGATGATAATGATCCCAAGTAGTCCATATGTGATGATTTGATTCAATAAGAACTGTAACGTCTTCAACCCAAAGAACCCACTAAGGAACCAGCTGACAAGGATGATGGAAATCCCTTTAATCAATTGGACCGCTTTTGTCCCACGTACAATCATCATCAATTTATAGATGACATACGTGACGACGACAATATCTAAAACGTCATTCAAATAATCGTACCAATGTACGTTCTCTGAAAGACTAAAAAATGATAAGAATGATACCTGTTCAAGTAGCGGCAAATGCTCCCCTCCTCAACTACCTAGCCAATTCGTGCAAATTACATTATATCACATTTCCGAAACCGCGCATCGCTAGACAATAAAACGAAACCAGATTGAAACGAACACAAAAAGACGCCGTCTCCGGCGTCTCCGTTAGAAGATTTGTTTGAACGAATACCACATCCACTCAAACATCCGATCGATCTGCTCAAGTTCTCCCGTGACTTCTCCAGCGCTAGCCAGATAAGCCCGACCATTTACAGCCGTCGCGTTCCCATTAACGGTCCCTTCAATTCGAAGGTCCCCGCCTTGGACCGTGATATCCCGCTCGACGGTAACGCCTTCCGGGATGACGACCTCGTTTGACGTGACAACGATGCCCGGCACTTTCGTGTACGTCATCGTCTCTGTCGATTCGTTCCATAGGCCGAGCGTCGCGCTCGACATCAAACTGAAGAATAAGGCGGCCGCCATCAGTCCTGGATGCTTACGGAACCACGTCATCCATTTGGATGGTGGTTTGCGTTTCGTCTGGACTTTTTCTTCAAATCGAGTCACCGGTGTGACATCGACCCGTGCTTTCGCGTCAGGTAGAGATGCCATCACACGGGCTGTAAAATCATCGGATAGTTTCGGCCGTGGTAAGGCCTTCAGTTCGGCATCTATTCGTTCGTATTGAAGGTACGCTTCATATAAGTCGTCGTCCTCCAACAAGTGACGTAGTTCGTCAGATTCTTCGGGCAGGATGCCATCTTCCAAATATTGTTGTACTTTTTCTTCAGGAGTCAATTGAACCCCTCCCTGTTTTGAAAGATTGTCTTTAACATTTCTCTTCCCCGGAAGATCCTTGTTTTAACCGTAGCGACCGGCATATCGATCATGACGCTAATCTCTTTGAGCGATAAATCATCCACGTACTTCAGCAGGAGCGGAATCCGATACTTATCGGGCAACTGCTTAATCGCGTCATGCATCTCGCCTCGAATTTCGCGATGAACGACTTGGGCATCGGGTTGGGGTGCTTCATCAGCCAAATGGTCCTGATAGGTCAAGCCGTCGGTGCCCGCAATCTCGGCATCCATCGAATACTCCGGCTTTCGTTTTCTGAGACGATCGATTGCGACGTTCGTTGCAATGCGATAGAGCCACGTCTTGAACTTGTACTGAGGATCGTACGTATCAATCCGGGTATACGCCCGAATGAACGTCTCCTGGGCTGCGTCTTCCGCTTCGCCACGATCATATAATATCTTATAAGCGACAGCAAAGACACCATCCTTGTACAGTTCTACCAGCTCAGCAAACGAATCATGATTCCCCGACCTCAATTCGTCTACTAAACGGGTGGTCAGCCGTTCCATCAATCCACTTCCCCTCTCCGCAACCTATGCGGTCATCTTTCTATACGAATCATTTTCTATGTAGGTTTCAAAAAAAAATCGTGACAACAAAAAAAGTTCCCAAGTCCATTGTAGCAAAGGGACTTGGAAACCGTAAGGTCATCAGACAGTTTCACCTTCCAATAACAGGTTTTCTTTGGATTTCAAAATCGTCTCGCACAACTCAAACGCCAACTGGGCCGTCGTATCCTCATGGTCAAGCGCCGGATTCAATTCAACCAACTCAATCGCAATCAGATCGTCTGCCTTCATCGCTTCGGCCAAGATCGCTTTTCCTTCCGCGGCCGTCAGACCTTGATCGACCGGCGTCCCGGTACCTGGCACAAGTTTTGCGTCCAAGCTGTCCATGTCGAAACTGAGATAGAAGCGATCGACACGTGCGCGCAAATAAGCGAGTGCTTCTTCCATCATGACGTCGACGCCCCGCGTCCGAATTTCTTCGACCGTGATGACTTTAATGCCAAGACGATTGATTTCTCGAATCTCACCTTCATCGATGTCTCGAAGCGCCATATAGACCAAGTGCTCAGGCGCGAGTTTGGGTTCACGTCCGCCGACTTCAGTCAAGCGAATATCTCCCATTCCCAGCGCCGCAGCAAGCGGCATGCCATGAATATTGCCCGATGGAGACGTTTCTCCCGTATTCAAATCAGCATGTGCGTCGACCCAGATGACGCCGTACGGTCCTGTTTTGGCAAGACCCGCTAGCGTTCCGATTGCCATGCTGTGATCGCCCCCAACGATCAAGGGGAATCGTTTCGCCTGTATCTCGATATCGACGACTTCTGCCAGTTCTTGAACCGTGTATAACACCCCGTCTACGCGTTTCAAATGCTCTTCACTGTTGATCATTTCAGATTCAGGTAACACCCGAATCGTCTGTCGCTTCGTTGAGGCCGGTAATAATGTCTCCAATCCAAGTGTGCGTAACTTTGATGGACCTTGCTCTACGCCATGTTTCCCCTGTCCATAGCGAAGCGGTACTTCAATATATGACCAATTCATCCCCATTTCCCCCTTGAACGTTTAATATCTTCATTGTAAACGTTACCAAAGTCGTGGTTCAACTTCACATTATGATGAATAAACATACAAAAAGGCAGCCTGAATGGTGGCAGGCTGCCTTTCTCTGTACTCTCAAGTGAATGGTTCATGGATTTAGGCAAAAAAAAACTTAAGTCATAAGTAACTTAAGAAAAAAACAAATGGTGGAGCCTAGCGGGATCGAACCGCTGACCTCCTGCGTGCAAGGCAGGCGCTCTCCCAGCTGAGCTAAGGCCCCTTAAAGGGAAAAATATGGAGCGGAAGACGGGATTCGAACCCGCGACCCCGACCTTGGCAAGGTCGTATTCTACCACTGAACTACTTCCGCAAAAACATGGTGAGCCATGCAGGGCTCGAACCTGCGACCCTCTGATTAAAAGTCAGATGCTCTACCAACTGAGCTAATGGCTCAAACCTGGTGGGGGGGGGCGGATTCGAACCGCCGAACCCGAGGGAGCGGATTTACAGTCCGCCGCGTTTAGCCACTTCGCTACCCCCCCAAGGAGTGCCGGCGAAAGGATTCGAACCCTCGACCCTCTGATTACAAGTCAGATGCTCTACCAACTGAGCTACACCGGCATATATGGTTTGATTGGTTAAAATTAAATGGTGGAGGATGACGGGATCGAACCGCCGACCCCCTGCTTGTAAGGCAGGTGCTCTCCCAGCTGAGCTAATCCTCCAAATGGTGACCCGTACGGGATTCGAACCCGTGTTACCGCCGTGAAAGGGCGGTGTCTTAACCGCTTGACCAACGGGCCTTAATATGGCTCCGCAAGTAGGATTTGAACCTACGACCTACCGGTTAACAGCCGGTTGCTCTACCACTGAGCTATTGCGGAACGATCTTGCCTGGCAACGTCCTATCCTCACAGGGGGAGACCCCCAACTACTTTCGGCGCTGAAGCGCTTAACTTCCGTGTTCGGCATGGGAACGGGTGTGGCCGCTTCGCTATCGCCACCAGACAAAAGAATATTAACATCGCCTCGAGGGCGTGTCAATCCATTTCAGGGTTGTTCCCTGAAAACTGAAGACTCATCAATTCATGCAAACCATTAGACTAGATCAAAGCCTCGACCGATTAGTATCATTCAGCTCCACACGTCGCCGTGCTTCCACCCATGACCTATCTACCTCATCGTCT
>NZ_JACSLC010000012.1:0-84645 GCF_018617905.1 Exiguobacterium sp. s40
CGTCCTGAGCCAGGATCAAACTCTCCAAAGAATTTGATATAGCTCTTTAAAAATGACGAAGCTTGCGCTTCATTCAAAAATTGTAAAACATTTTTGCCTCATCGTTCAGTTTTCAAAGTTCGTCAGTTAAAATGGTGGGCCTAAGTGGACTCGAACCACCGACCTCACGCTTATCAGGCGTGCGCTCTAACCGGCTGAGCTATAGGCCCATAATAAAAATGGTGCACCCTGAGAGATTCGAACTCCCGGCCTTTAGATTCGTAGTCTAACGCTCTATCCAGCTGAGCTAAGGGTGCATATTGGTGCGGTCGAGAGGACTTGAACCTCCACGGTGTTAACCACCACTAGGCCCTCAACCTAGCGCGTCTACCGATTCCGCCACGACCGCAGCGTATTAAGGTGTTGCGAGGGATAAAAATGGTGAGTCATGCAGGGCTCGAACCTGCGACCCTCTGATTAAAAGTCAGATGCTCTACCAACTGAGCTAATGACTCAAATATAAGCTGGGCCGGAAGGGATCGAACCTTCGCATGTCGGAATCAAAATCCGATGCCTTACCACTTGGCTACGGCCCAACGTAAATGGCGGTCTTGACGGGATTTGAACCCGCGATCTCCTGCGTGACAGGCAGGCATGTTAACCCCTACACCACAAGACCGTTATACGTGCTTAAATTTGAAATGGTGGAGGATGACGGGATCGAACCGCCGACCCCCTGCTTGTAAGGCAGGTGCTCTCCCAGCTGAGCTAATCCTCCGTATGATGATGACCCGTACGGGATTCGAACCCGTGTTACCGCCGTGAAAGGGCGGTGTCTTAACCGCTTGACCAACGGGCCAGATGTATGTGTTTTCTAAAAATAAGTGGCGGAGACGGAGGGATTCGAACCCTCGCACCGGTTTCCCAGCCTACTCCCTTAGCAGGGGAGCCCCTTATAGCCTCTTGGGTACGTCTCCAAAATAAAATGGCTCCGCAAGTAGGATTTGAACCTACGACCTACCGGTTAACAGCCGGTTGCTCTACCACTGAGCTATTGCGGAACGTTGCTTGAATTTATCGAAGTAACGATTTAAATTGTAACCGCAAACCAGAAACCTGTCAATCACTTTTTTAGAAAAGCTTTAATATTCCATGCCGTCTCTCGGCGACTTCTATAAGATAGCACGGGCAGAAAAGACCGTCAACACTTTTTCGTAAAAAAATCGAGCAAAATGAAAAACATTTCGCTCGATGCTAGTTCTCTCTTATTTAATTGCGTGGCTCAAGCATCGTGAGACTGATTCGTCCACGATTGGCGTCCACTTGTTCGATCCATACGGTGACGATGTCACCGACCGCGACAACGTCGAGCGGATGCTTAACGTAGCGATTCGACAACTTCGAAATGTGGACGAGTCCGTCTTGCTTCACCCCGATATCGATGAACGCCCCGAAGTCGATCACGTTTCGCACTGTTCCTTGGAACTCCATACCGACCTGGAGATCTTCCAAGTTCATAACGTCTGTCCGAAGTAACGGCTTCTGAATGTCTTCGCGTGGATCACGTCCTGGTTTCGCGAGCGACTTCAAGATATCTTCAACCGTCGGCAATCCGGCATCTAGCTTCTCACTCAGCACTTTGGCGTCAACCGTCTTCAATCGATCTCGCAGTTCAGCCGTACCGACCGCTTGCTTCGAAACACCGAGTTCCTTCAATAGAGAGAGCGTCAACTTATAGCTCTCCGGATGAATCTCCGTTTGATCGAGTACATCGCTTCCGTTCGTGATCCGTAAAAAGCCGGCTGCTTGCTCATAGGCCTTCGCTCCAAGACGAGGCACTTTCTTGATTTCTTTCCGCGTATCAAAGCGCCCGAACTCATCCCGATACGCGACAATATTTTTAGCCGTCGTCTTGTTCAATCCAGATACATATGTGAGCAGCGATTCCGAGGCTCGGTTCACATCCACACCGACCATGTTGACGACACTCTCGACGACAAACTCGAGCGACCCCTTCAGCTTGTTTTGACTGACGTCGTGTTGATACTGTCCAACCCCCACCGATTGCGGGTCGACTTTAACGAGTTCGGCCATCGCGTCTTGGATACGTCGGGCGATCGAGACAGCCGAGCGTTCTTCTACTTTCAATTCCGGGAACTCAGACCGTGCAATCTCTGACGCCGAATAGACACTCGCCCCCGCCTCATTGACGATGGCGTAAGCAATCTCGCGTTCAGCTTTCTTCAGCCAGCTCGATACGAATTGCTCCGTTTCACGGGATGCGGTCCCATTCCCGATGACGATGACCGAAATCGGATAACGTTTCACGAGCGACGATAGCACTTTTTCCGATCCCGCGACATCGTGTTTCGGTGCCGTCGGATAGAAGACACCGACTTCTTCGACTTTCCCGATTTCATTGACGACGGCCCATTTACAACCTGTGCGATAGGCCGGGTCAATCCCTAGGACGACGACCTCACGAAGCGGCGGTTGCATGTAGAGTTGCTTCAAGTTTTTCGAGAACACGTCGATCGCCTGTTCTTCGGCCGTCTCGGTCAATTCGCTACGAATCTCACGTTCGATGGCCGGAAATACCGACTTCTTGAATGCGTCCTTCACGGCGAGCGTGACGAGTTCGCGTTTCTCTGTCGGCAAACGGTCAAACTTGCCGAGCGCTTGTCGCATGAAGCCGGCTTCGTCGAAGACAATCTTCACTTGCAACACGTCCGTGCGCTCTCCCCGGTTCAAAGCGAGAATCCGGTGCGGGACGATTCCTGCGATTTTTTCTTCATATTCATAATACTGGGCGAATACTTCTTTCTCGTCTTCCGCTTGTTTTTTCTTCTGCGAACGAAGGAGCGCCTCTTTCCGGACTCGTGTTCGAAGTGATTGTCGAAGCGTCGCCACTTCGCCCCACTCCTCCCCAATGATTGATTGGACGAACGGAAGTGCTTCTTCAAGCGAAAGATCACCCGCTAACGACTGCGCTTCTTTCAGCGAATAGGGTGTCGGTTGACGATACCAGTCAGCGAGGGCTTGTAGTCCTTTCTCCCGCCCTTGTTCAGCTTTCGTCCGTCGCTTCGGACGATAAGGGAGATAAATATCATCGACTTGTTGCAGGCTCGTCGCCGCTTCAAGCGCCCGTGTCAATTCCGGCGTCGCCTTCTCGAGTTCTTCAAGTTTGGCGAGGACGTCCGTCTTACGCTTGTGCAAACTCTCTTCATATTGTAAGGCGTCGAGAATCGCTTTGATTTCGACTTCATCGAGATTACCGGTCATTTCTTTACGGTACCGGGCCATGAACGGAATCGTCGCTCCGTCCGCGGCAAGTTGTTGCACCGTCTCGACTTGACTCGTCTTCAACTTCAACTCTTTTGCGACTTTCGTAATCAATCGAATCACTTCCTTTTCTCTTCTCTCTAGAAGTGTAGCAAACTCACGCCTAGACGACAAAAAAACGATGACTATTTAGTCATCGTTTGAAAATACTTCGTTGAGCGGGACTTTGATGGCCTCACGTAACTTCTCAAGTGCGCGTCGCTGCAAGCGCGATACGTGCATCTGCGAAATCCCGAGGAGTTCACCCGTCTCTTTTTGGCTCATGTTTTTATAATAAGCACATTCTAAAATCGCCTGTTCCCGTTCGTTCAGCACACTGAACGCTTTTTCAAGGATGAGGCGCTGGTCGACCGATTCGTAGCCACGTTCTTGGCTTCCGACAAGGTCGAGGAGCGTGACGGTCGAACCTTCGTTGTCCGCTTCGATTGAGCTGTCGACGGAAAGGGCTTGGTAGCTCTTGCCCATCTCGAGCGTCTCGAGAATCTCTTCATCGGAAACGCCGAGGTAATCGGCAATCTCATCGATTCGCGGTGAACGTTGCAACTCGGTCGTCAATTCTTCGACCGTCTTCTTGATTTTCGGTCCAAGCTCTTTAATCCGGCGTGGAACGTGGACGCTCCACGTCTTGTCACGGATGAAACGCTTGATTTCACCGATAATCGTCGGAACGGCAAACGACTCGAAACTACGACCGAACTCAGGGTCGAAACGACGAAGGGCAGCGAGAAGTCCGATCATCCCGACTTGAACGAGGTCATCGTGGATAGCCCGGCCGCGTGAAAACTTTCGTGCAAGCGCCTCAACGAGGTCCGAGTATCGGTTAATGAGGAGCATCTGGACTTCTGCATTTTGATCGTCCTGTTGATAACGCTCAATCCACTCTAATACTTCATCATCACTGTGATGGCGTTGTTGAGATTTTGCTGGCACTCTGATCCACCTCGTCCCTGTTAAGGAGTTTCGTCATCGTCACCTTGACACCATTGTCCTTGTTGATCGAGACGTCATCCATTAAGGCTTCAATGAGGAAAAGACCGAGTCCTCCTTCGTGAAGCGATTCAATTTCAGCCGTCTCTTCGACTGGCGCCGCTTGGCGTTTCACGTCGTCGGCAAATGTTTTGCCCGAGTCCTCGATCGTCATCTCGAGACGATCTTGATGGACGCCACACGTGAGTTTCACTTCACCTTCTTGGTCTTCATAAGCATGTTGAACAGCATTGCCACAGGCTTCCGAGACCGCGATTTTAATATCTTCGATCTCGTCGTACGTATATCCCATACGGTTAGCGATTCCTGAGACGACTAAACGGACCACACCGACATACTCCGGTTTGGCCGGGAACGTCATCACCGTCTGTTCGATGTTACTCATTGCGTGCCACCTCTTACGTTTGTATTGATCGAAAGCAACTTGTGCAGCCCTGTCAATTCAAAGAGACGATTGACGCGGTCGGTGACGCCGACGAGCGACAACTCTTTCTCATTACGTTTGGCTATTTTAAGGGCACCGACAAATACGCCGAGACCAGTTGAATCCATATAATCCACTTCATCCAAATGAACGGTGACATCTTGTTCCGTGATTGCCGGGTGCAAGACTTCCTTCAATTTTGGTGCGGTATATGTATCCACTTCTCCGGATAAGTAAAGGTGTAATTGTTCTCCAATGACTTGCTCGCGAATCGCTAAATCCATCGTATATTCCCTCCTAATGTGCGTACAGAAAAATTGAGTACGATTAAACTAAATTCCCGTTTTACAGAATTCTAAACTATTTTTTAAAGATTTTTTTGAAAAAAACCGATACCCATGTATCGGTTTCTTTATATGTAAGCTAGAGAGGGATTAATCCCAGACTAATCTCTAGCGCTCGGTCAACTTTGTGCATCGTCTCATCATCAAGATGAGTGACTTTATCCGTCAGACGACGCTTATCAATCGTTCGAATCTGTTCAAGTAAAATCACGGAATCTCGTTCGAGACCATGTTTGACTTGATATACCTCTACATGAGTCGGCAGTTTTGCTTTCTGGATCTGAGCCGTAATCGCAGCGACAATGACGGTCGGGCTAAAGCGATTGCCGATATCGTTTTGAATGACGAGAACCGGACGAACTCCACCTTGCTCTGAACCGACTACGGGCGACAGATTCGCATAAAACACGTCACCACGCTTTACGATCACTCCGCTCACACCCCGCTTACTTGACGTAAGAGAGCATGTTCGGCTTCCGTCTCAATCATCAGCATCTCTTCTGCCATATTCAAATTAAACGCGGCCATCTCTTGATAGCCTCTCGCCAATTCTTCGCGCAGTGTTTGTTGTCGATCAGCAATTTCTTTGGACAAGTACGTCACTACATCGTTCAATGACAATGATTCACGGTCTTTCATCGAAATCGGACCCCCATGCTGCGAGAACCGATCTGGAACGGACGCTAAAGCACCCGCAGTTCGCTGTTTCAACATCTTACACCTCCAGAATCGTTTCAATGACTGGCGGAAATATTCCCGCGTTCTTTACCAATATAACACGCGAGTTTGGGAAAATATAGAGAATTCCCGAAAGAATTCAGATAATTTCACACGTTTTCCGCTTTACACATAACGTCGCGGGAGGCGATTCGTTAATTGACAGACGACCTCATAGTTGATTGTCTCGAGATGCGTGGCCAGTTCGTCAATCGCGACTGGTCCGCCGATGAGCGTGACCAAAGTTCCGACCGGCAGCTCTTTAGGAAGCCTCACCATGAAGCGATCCATGCAGACACGACCGATAATGGGACAGCGCTCTCCATTGACGTCTACTTCGAAGCCGCTCGCTTTACGGATCCAGCCGTCGGCATATCCGACCGGCACAGTACCGATCCACTCATCTTCAGTCGTCGTATACGTCGCCCCGTAGCTGATCGTCTGTCCAGCTTCGAGTTGCTTCACTTGCATGAGCTTGCTCTTCAACGTGAAGGCCGGTCGTAAAAATGAATAGAAGGAAGCCATCTCAGCTGACGGGTAGAGCCCATAAATCGCAATTCCGACCCGCACCACGTTGTACGGCACGTCTTGTCCAGCCATGCGGATCGCCCCGGCCGAGTTTGACGTATGAATGTAGCGGAATCGCGAGTGGAGTCCATCTATCAACTGACCAAATCGCTCCTGTTGCTCATAGTAAAGCTCACTGTCCGGCTCATCCGCCGTCGCAAAGTGCGTATAGATCCCTTCGACGATAAAACGGTCATCTGCCGCTTCTAAAAGGGCATCAAGTTCGGCGCGGGTCCGCAAACCGAGACGACCCATCCCCGTGTCGACTTTCACATGAACGGTGAGCGGACGGTCAGATAGATGTGTGCGCGCCTCACGCAACCAGTCGGCCGAAAAGACGGACAACGTCACATCGTGTTCGGCTGCGACGCCCGCATATTCTGGGAACTGGGCCTCCATGACGAGAATCGGCGCTTTAACCCCAGCCTCTCGGAGCTCAATCGCTTCCTCGAGCAAGGCCACACCGAGCATCGTTGCTCCGTTATCAAGCGCAATCTTTGCCACTTCGACGGCACCATGCCCGTAAGCGTTCGCTTTGACGACGGCCATGAGCGCTTGCGGGATCCGTTTTTTGATTTCGATTACGTTATGTTTGATCGCCGCCCGATCGATTTCAATCCAACTTGGACGAAACATCGTGATCCCCCTCTTCAATGATGACTTGTGCCACGGCATATTGCTCGCTGTGGCTGATACTCATATGAATCCGGCCTGAGTACGGCGCCGTCATATACGGCCGTCCGGTCTCATCCGGTAAAATTTCGATTTGTTGCCACGACAGGCCCCGAGCAATCCCGGTCCCGACCGCTTTGGCATACGCTTCTTTCGCCGCAAATCGTCCGGCGACGAATTCGATGCGCCGTTGTTCTGGATAGGCGTCCGCAAGCGCCCGCTCGGCTTCGGTCAACAGACGTGCGACGAAACGGTCATTTTTGAGCGAGTGAGCAATCCGCTCGAGCTCGACGATATCGATTCCGATTCCCACAATCACAGGACACTCGCTCCTTTCCTTTTTCACTCGTTTCCTTATACAATTAAGGAAAGAGGTGATGTTATGTTTAGTCGTACTGAGAATGTTCAAACGTTCGTCCGGGCGTATCCACTCGTAACGCTGTTCATTGTAATCCAACTGCTCGTGTTTGTCATCGATTCTTTGGTCCCCGACCTCCGGATCGTCGCACTCGGCGGGTCATTCCATCTCGCACTCGCCCAAGGGGAATGGTACCGTCTCTTGACGGCCAACTTCATCCATTTAGGGCTCGGTCATTTGCTGTTCAACTCGTTCGCTTTGATTATATTCGGACCTGCCATGGAACGCATGGTCGGTCACATCAAGTTCGCCGTGTTCTATATCGTGGCCGGTGTGCTTGCCAACTTGCTCACGTTCTTCACGGTGAGTGAACTGTTCTACCTGCAAGCCGGTGCTTCAGGTGCGATTTTAGCGATTCTTGGCTTCTATGTGTACATCGGCCGGTTCCGCCGGACGCTCATCTATAGCCAGGACGCGCGACTCGTCTATATCTTCGTCGCCATCAGCGCCGTGTTCACGCTCATCGGGGCGAACGTATCACTTTGGGGACATGTGTACGGCTTCCTTGCCGGGTTCTTGCTTGCGGTCCCGCTTGCCCGGTTCGCGGTCCCATACTCGCGTCCGCTCCGTCATGGGAAGTACCAACCACGCAAGTATTCCCCGCCGATCATTCATACGGGTGAAGGCAAATGGATTTTTTACGTAATTGTCGGACTGGCCGTGTTCGGCCTGTTCGCCCGCTTTTTGTAATCACAAGTGCTCCTGAAAAGCAGACGGGTTTCGTCACGTGACCGATTTGTTTTCAGGAGCTTTTGTATTCGTGAAACATTTATCATATAGGGACAGCGATGAAGACAACATAAAAAACAGCCCGGCGCAACAGCACCGGACCGTGAATATGAATTAGATTTGATTTTTGTGACGAGCGTCTTGGAGCGCGTCGACCAAGTCTTTCACATCTTCGACGAGATTTTGAATCGTGTCTTGGTTCTCTTCGTAGAGCGCCTTCAAATCCATGACGCGATCTTTCAAGCTCCCTTTCGATGAGGCTTGAAGGCCGACCGAATGGCTTTGTGTTGACGCATCCTTCGACTTGAGTCGTGATTTCATATGTTTGAGCTGTCTGACTTGTTGTTCGCGCGTCTCTCTGTGGAGAAGCGATGCCCCGGCTCCGATGACGGCACCTGCGGCCATTCCCATCCAGAAGTAGTTCTTGTTCATAAAAAATCCTCCCCTAACATGACGTTATATTTATTATAAATCATCCGCTTCATCGACGACATAGTGTTTTATGATTGGACCGGCTCCTTTTTGTTCGACGGCTTCTTTCAGCCATTCTTGGAACAAGACATAGTCGGTCGAATCACGGAAACGATTTCCGCCCTCGGTGAATTGGATGAAGATAATCCCGTGGTGATCGTCCGGGTCGACACCGAGCCGATAGGCGGCAAAACCGCTATGGCCAGACCCAAGACGTGATTTGTCTTTCAACAAGCGATGGAACAAGAGCGACCGGGCGTTCGAATCGACCGGAATGTTCGCATAGACAATATTCCCTTTCGAGGCGAATTGTCCTTCCGCTTCTTCGATTTGAAACGTCTTCCCGCTTTGGAAGGGAGACTTGTCGCCTTCTGCGAGCAAAATCGTCTCGGTCCCGTTGGCGACAAGGATACCGGGTTGTTGACGCAATCGTTCAGCGACAGTTCCTGAGGCAAACGTCATGAACAGTTTAGACAAGCCTCTCACACCCTTTCGCGAGCATGATGTCTTTCTCCGTGATTCCACCTTCGTCATGCGTGGACACGGTCAATGTGACGTTCCGATACTCGATCAAGATGTTCGGATGATGATTGAGCTCCTCCGCCAAATCAGCGACGAGATGGACGAACTGAATCGCCTCTGGAAACGTCTCGAGCCGATACGTCTTTTGTAATTCCCCTTCAACAACATCCCAGCCATTTAAGCGGGATAGTTGCTCTGACAGTTCGGATGATGACAGCAGCATGTGCTGATTCCCCTTTCGCAAACGGTTCTTCTTACACCTAGTACCCGACCCCGATCAAAAATAATCTTTTTCGCATCACGCAAAATGATTTAGAATAAGAAGGATAGCCAACTATTCTTCACATGAGAGAGGAGATCTCGCCATGCGAGCATTGATTGTGATCGACTACACGTTTGATTTTATCGCAGATACGGGTCGTTTGACTTGTGGAAAACCAGGGCAAGACATAGAAGAACGAATCGTCCAGTTGATCGAGGAGTTTGCGGACGAGAATTATGTCGTCATCGCGAACGATGTCCACGACGCCGGCGACACGTATCATCCTGAGACGACGCTCTTCCCGCCCCACAACATTCGCGGTACAGAGGGCCGTGAATTATACGGTGCCGTCAAAAACGCGGCAAGCCGGGCCGATCATTGGATCGATAAGACACGCTATAGCGCCTTTGCCGGCACAGACCTCGACTTGCGCTTGCGCGAACGGGCCATCACAGAGATTCATCTCGTCGGTGTGTGCACAGACATTTGTGTGCTTCATACCGCTGTCGACGCTTACAACCTCGGCTATACAATCGTCGTCCACGCCGACGCCGTCCAAAGCTTCAACCCAGTCGGACACGATTGGGCGCTTGAACATTTTGTCACGACACTCGGGGCCACTGTGACCGGGAAGTGACGTAAAACAGAAAGGAACGATTATGTTACATCGCAACTTAGCGCTTCACACCGACCTATACCTCCCACGTTGGATGTATATCTATTGGAAACAAGGCCGTCACAACGAACGAGTCGTGTTCGACCTCTATTATCGCTCGAACCCGTTCAGCGGAGGTTACGTCGTCTTCGCCGGCATCCAAAATATCGTGCATTATTTAGAGAACGTCTCATTCACGGAAGAAGATATCCGCTACTTGAAACAGCAACTCGACTTCGAGGACGAGTTCGCGGATGTACTCCGTAACTTCAAGTTCACGGGCTCGCTCTACAGTGTCCGTGAAGGAGAAGTCATCTTCCCGAACGAACAAGTCGTCCGCATCGAATCGACGATCTTTGAGGCGAAGTTGTTCCAGACGGCGCTCTTGAACATCGCCAACCACGAATCACTCATCGCGACGAAATACGCGCGCATCCGCCAAGCTGCGCCGAACGAGACACTACTCGAAGGCGGTGCTCGTCGCGCCCAAGGCGTCGATGCTGCGTACTACGGAACACGGGCCGCCTATATCGCCGGTTTCGACGTCACGAGCTTGGTTTCGGCCGGACGTGATTTTGACGTCCCG
Organism: Exiguobacterium sp. s40; assembly: GCF_018617905.1. Lineage (NCBI taxonomy): Bacteria > Bacillati > Bacillota > Bacilli > Caryophanales > Exiguobacterium > Exiguobacterium sp. s40. The sequence goes on from NZ_JACSLC010000012.1 coordinate 10,676, forward strand.
ACCGGTGGAACGATGGAGCACGCCGATATCCAGTTCCACGATGACGAACTCGAGGCATTCCGCTCGTTCGCCTCGATGTACCCGGACAATACGAGCCTGTTGATCGACACGTACGATACGCTCAAGTCAGGTCTCCCGAACGCGATCACGGTCGCCAAAGAACTTGAAGCGAAAGGCTACCGCTTGAAGTCGGTCCGACTCGACTCGGGTGACTTGGCCTACTTGTCGAAACGGGCCCGAAAAGCATTGAACGCGGCCGGACTCGATTACGTCAAAATCGTTGTCTCGGGCGACCTCGATGAGTACGTCATTCAAGACTTGCGGATGCAAGGAGCTGAAGCCGATACGTTCCTCGTCGGGACGCGCGGTATCACGGCCTATGAGCAACCTGCACTCGGTATGGTGTACAAACTCGTCGCCCGCGAAGGCGCCGACGGGAAGCTGAAGCCGGTCATCAAAGTGTCGTCTTCGAAAGTGAAAACGACGACTCCGCACAAGAAAGAATTGTATCGCATCATCGATAACGAGACCGGGAAGTTCAAAGGTGACTATATCACCCTTGCCGACGAACCAGTCGAGTCGTATAACGAGATTGACTTGATTGACGTGCGAGACCCCGCGTTCCGCATCAAGACACGTAACTTTAGCGTCAAACGTTTGCTTGTCCCGATTTTCCGAGACGGCGAACGCGTCTATGAGTTACCGAACGCAAAAGAAATCCGCACGTATCATCACGAGCAGATGAACGGTCTGTGGGAAGAGTACAAACGACTCCGCTTGCCGGAAGTGTACTCGGTCACATTCAGTAAACCGCTCTGGGACTTGAAGCTCGAAATGATTCGTCAAACTCGGATTCCGAAATAAAAACAAGAGGCTACGGATTTTTTTCCGTTAGCCTCTTGTTTTTATGTCGTCGTCATCTCATTCGTATGGATTTTATCTTCTTTTCTCCGAAAGTAAAGGGCGATCGAAAGAGAGATCAAAATCAATATGAAGTAAACGGTCCGTTGCCAAAACGTCGCTTCCGTATCCCCTCGGAACAACGCGATGATATAGTCACTCCCGCTCACGAAGAACAAGCCCGCGAGCAAAAGGAAGATTCGATATCCGGCCCGACTCCGCTCCTGCTTTACTTTGAAGAAAAGGACACCATAATAACCGATTGCTAGAATCGCGATATACCCGATTATGCCAACAACCCAACTCATCTTGATGCCTCCTTGTCCTCTATTTTTTTTACGTCGCTTCCCCGCTATCGTAACACAATCTTCGAATCAGACTGTGTTAAGATGAGTTAAAGAAAATGTGGAAGGGATCGATACGATGAAAACGTTCCGCCTAGTCCAAGTTCGCCTCGTCCAAGACGAGTACGGCAACGAATTGAACCTGCCCGTCGAACTGCTCGATGGGTTGATCATCTCAAAAGAGCACGACAACGAATGGCTCCTCGAGATGCTCGTACCGACTGAATTCGCCGTCACGCTTCATCACTATTTGAATAAGCGAATCCTGCTTCTCGCCGAAGCCGTCATCACGTCTCCATCGAACCGGCCGGCCGCCCTCGCCTTGACGTTCACGAGTGAACGGTCGCTAAGCGACCATCACACGTTCGTCGCCGAAGGGCTCATGCTGATGCCGAAACAAGATCCGACCAAGCAAGTGCTCGATTCGTTGATTTCCGAAGGCGTGGCGAACGCCGAACTCAAACCGTCCTTCTTCGAAAAACAAGTCGAACAGCAGCAGTCGTTCAGCCGCTCCGCCTTCACCCAGCTCGTCAAAACAGGATCGTTCGAATAAATCGAACGGTCTTGTTTTTCTTTCCCCGTTTTTATAAAACTCTCAACCCAAAAAGGCGAAGAAATTTCTTCGCCTCAAATGTAGATGAAAAACAAGATGACCATCATCGTCATCCCGACGACTTTGAGCATCGTGCTGCCGAGGAAAGCGAGCACGGTCCCGACACCGATGCTCCACGCTTCCCGCGTCGACTTCCCGAGCGTGAGTTCCGCTAAAAACGCGAAGATGAACGGGAAAATGAGCACTCCGACGAGCGGGAAGATGAACGGTCCTGCAATCAAACCGATGGTCGCTCCCCACTTCGCCCGTTCAGAGCCGCCCCGTTTATCGACCGTAGCCCGGGTGACGATATAGTCGACCACGAACAGGAAGATCAAGAACAAAATCTGCCAGAGCCAAAACGTCCATGTGAGCGGCTCGAATGAGAATCCAAAACCGTAAATCATATAACCGATGAATAAGAACAAGACGCTCGGGATGACCGGATAAATCAGACCCGCGAACGCGACAACAAATGATGCGATGATGAAAATCCAGAGCAATGTCGTCATGAGCTTCTCCTCACTTCGCGACAATCACATTCGTAATATGATCGGCGACATTAACCGCCTTGACCACGAACTGACCGTCTTGATGTTCGATATAGTTCGAGCAGGCATTGCGCATGGCATGACGGAACGTATACGTGTCGTCAATCGCCGATAGCGCAGCTTTAATCGCATGTGAATGACAGACGACGATGACACGTTTTCCGGCGTGCGCCTCGACGAGATCGTGCATACCGCTCAAGACGCGGGCTCGCATCTCGTCTTCGGACTCGAGACCAGGTACGCGGTCTTGGTCATCGGCTTGAACAGCCTCATAGATGCCCGGTACCGGTTTTCCCGACGCGGCCCCGAATTCACGCTCGATGAAGCGTTCGTCTTGAATGATGTGTGCTTCGTCGATGCCGCACGCCTCCGCGATGTAACGCGCCGTATCGACGGCCCTCGACAATGGGCTCGCCACGATGACGTCCCACGATTCTTGACTTAAAAAGGCCGCACTCTCTTCGGCCTGTCGATGTCCGAGTGCGTTGAGCGGGATATCTTCCCGTCCTTGAATGATTTCTTGAAAATTCCAATCGGTCTGACCATGTCGGACCAAGCATAGTTCTGTCACGCGAGTCACTCCTTTTTGATTCCTAAATCCTACCCCATCGTACCATCTTTGCGAAAAAGCGCAACGTCACATCATCGCGTCATCGATGAAACGGTCGATGCGAGCCATGAGCTGTGTTTCTTTGATCGGGTTATCGGATTGGAGGAAACTCGCTAACGAATGGGTGCCGTTCGGAAAAGAAATCAATTGCACGTTCGCGCCGACCTCGCTCGCATGCTCCACGAAATGGAGTGCTTGCCCGAACGGAACGATGGGGTCTTTCTTCCCATGCAAAAGGAGAATCGGCGGGGCATCATCGTACAGATGCGTGACCGGAGAACACTTCACCATCAGTTCGCGCCACGCCTCACGACTACCTTCGTAAAACTTCAAATGGGCGAGCCACGTCTGGATGAACTTGAACAACAAGAAGTTCGTCGGCGGATAAAGGGCGATGACACCTTTCACCGGCGGCACGTCTTCACCAAGTTCTCCTATAAACTGCTTACTTCGGTCGAGTGCTGTCGCAAGGACAAGGGCCGCGCCTGCCGAGTCGCCCCAGACAATCAATTTGTCGATGTCAAGATTGAGCAGACCGTCGTGTTGTTTGAGATAGCAAAGCGCATCGGAGACGTCGATGATGTTGTCCGGGAAATAGACCCCGTCCTCGAACAGACGATAATCGATGCTGATGACCGCGAATCCTTTGGCGAGGAAGTGGTCGAGCAATGGATGGAACAACGTCACCATGCCTCGATTCCCTCGAACGAATGCCCCGCCGTGTGCATAGACTACGACCGGAAACGGTCCTTCGCCGGGTGGGTAGTACACATCAAATTGGAGCGGACGGTCATTGACAATCTTGTACGTGTGAGTCCGGCGTTTACGGGTCGAGGGACGCACCGGCAACTCAGGCTCTTGCCAACGCACGAGCGATCCGTATTGGTTCCATACGCTTGCCCCGGCTGCGGTGGCGGCCGCGAGCGCCGCACCACCGACGAACCAGGCGGTCTCCTTTCTCATATACATCCACTCCTCGTTCTTTTTTTTAATCATATTCCCTTTTTCTCGAAAAACCATCCATCTGAAGTCGGACTTGACGTGTTCGCATTCGCCCCCTATAATATAAAACGCAGTCTCAGAACGTAACGGTTACGATTTAAAGGTTTTATATAGAGAGGACAGGTGGAGAGGGTTATGAACAAAAAACTGTTAGGTGTCGCCGCTGCCGGGACACTTTTATTAGGTGGTTGCGCAAGCAATGAAGAGGGCGGTGCCACAGAGGAAGCCAACGACCAGTTGACCGTATATGCGTCGACGTTCGCGTTGAAATCATTCGCCGAGGAGATTGGCGGCGACCGCGTCCGCGTCGAGATGGTCATCCCGCCTGGTGCCGACCCGCACACGTACGAGCCGACCTCAAAGCAAATGACAGACATCGCTGAAGCGGACTTGTTCTTGACGGTCGGCCATGACCTCGAGCCATACGTCGAGTCGATGAAGAAAAGCTTGGCCAATGAGAACGTCACGTTCGTGAAGACGGCCGAAGACATCACCCTTTTATCGGCTGATGACACGGTCCACGTCCACGGTGAGGACGAGCATAGTGAAGAAGACGAGCACGGACATGAGGACGATGACCATGCCGAAGAAGAAGCCGGTCATAGTGAAGATGATGGCCATAATCACGGTCAATACGACCCACACGTCTGGCTCGACCCAATGAATGCCGTCTCGATGGCCGAAGCGGTCGAAGCGGCCTTCAGCGAACAGGCCCCTGACTATAAAGATGAGTTTGCGGATCGCTTGAGCGCCTTTAAAGAAGAAGCCGACACGCTCGACGCCGAGCTGAAAGCGGCAGTCGAGGGCGGTTCGAAGTCAGAGCTACTCGTGACGCACGCAGCCTATGGTTACCTAGCAGAGCGCTACGGATTTGACCAACTCCCAATCACAGGTCTCACGCCTTCGGAAGAACCGTCACAACAGGCGTTGAAGCGCGTCATCGAAGAGGCTCAACTTCACGACTTGAAATACATCGCCTTCGAGGACACGGTTACCCCGAAAGTCGCCCAGGTCGTTCAAAATGAGATCGGCGCGGAGACGGTGACGATCTATAACTTGGAATCGGTCACGAAAGAACAGATGGACAAGAGTTACTTCGATCTCATGCGCGAAAACGTCAAAGCGCTTGAGACGGCATTGAAATAAGACAAAAAACTCGGCGCTGCGGCGTCGAGTTTTTTTGTCTAAATGGTAAAACTAGTGTTTGGCGTTGTCCTGTAGAATTCGTTCCGCGACCAAGACGTAGACTATAGAAACCAAAACGCCTACGGTACCTGGTAGAACGGCGACAATTGGGTCGGCCAAATATGAGGCCGGGATTAGGTTAGTTAACAAAACCTTAACGCCATAGAGTGCGATTAAAGCCGTAAGTAGAATTAAAGTGATCGTTTTTTTCTTCACATTCGCGAAAAATTGACGTTCAGTTTGATTTGTCTCATCTGCATTCGTTATACCTAACCAAGATAACATTCAGCGAACCCCCATGATCATCACACTTGTAGCACTTCTCCCCCATTAATTCACGTGAATCGAGACTAGAAGTGACTGACATCTTTCCTAATTATACCATTTAGGCGATATTACTCATAATAAATCAACACGAGCTCATCTCGTTCAATCGCTTCTTCGCAGAATCGTTTCAACAACGTCCATTTGAGCCATACATCATCGAGGCCTTCATGGTCGACGAACGCCATGTCGGCGACATCCTCTTTCGTGAACGCGTTCATCGCGTCTTTGACGATGTGGAGCAGTTGCGGCGTCAAAATCCCGACGACGACCGCCTGCTTCTCATTGACGATCAACTCTTCCCCAATGACCGCCATCTCCAAGTTATACGTGTCATCCCCATCGATATAGACTTCGATTTGCCCGAGAATTTTTTGGAACCGTTCAATGTTCGGGAGCGTCAACGTCTCATACGTGTCACGCTGTTGAGCGTGAACGTGCAACAGCCAATCTAAAATCATTTCCGGGTCTTGCCCGAACGAGACCCATACTTCTGGGGAAATGCGTATATAATGTGTCGTCTCCATGATTGAACGCCCCCCTTTTCTTCAGTTTACCCATCTTTTAGGCGCAAAAAAACCGCCTACGTGTTTTCGTAGACGGTTTGTCGCTTATGAACGAATCGTGCCTGTCTTGACTTCTTTCTCTTCTGCCGTCTCCCAAGCCTCGATGTACTCGCGGCCTGGCAAGTTGTCGATCGAATCGGCGTAAAATACCGGGTCATCACCTTGACGGCGTTGCTCCAAGTAATCGTCGAGGACGAGACGAGCGACTTTCGCGAGACGGAAAATCGCATACAAGTTGACGAGCGCCATAAGGCCCATGAACACGTCCGCAATCGACCAGACGAGACCGGCCGAACGGACGGCTCCGAAGAGGACCATACAGACGACACCGATGCGGTAGAGCGTGACGTAAACCTTTTTATCCGAGATGAACTGGATGTTCGTCTCGCCGTAGTAGTAGTTTCCAAGAATCGAGCTGAACGCGAACAAGAAAATCGCGATCGTGAGGAACGATGTCGCCATCGGACCAATCTCAGCCGTAAGCGCCGCTTGTGTCAATTCAACACCTGCGAACGACTCCGATCCGGCTACACCTGACAACAAGATGATCATCGCTGTCGACGTACAGACGAGAAGCGTATCAACGAAGACGCTGAACGATTGAATCAAGCCTTGCTTGACCGGGTGCGATACTTCCGCTGTCGCCGCCGCGTTCGGGGCAGAACCCATTCCGGCTTCGTTCGAGAAGAGACCGCGACGAATTCCTTGGAGCACCATCGCTCCGATGGCACCGCCGAACAGTTGCTGCAGACCGAACACGCCTTCTGAGAAGATCAAACCGAACACTTCCGGCAATAATGATGCGTTTGAAATCATGACCCATCCTGCGAGCAAGATATAGCCACCGGCCATGACCGGAACGATGATACTCGAGAGCACGGCGATCGACTGAATCCCACCGAAGACGACGATTGCTGTGACGACGGCCAAGACGAGACCGACTGTCGTCGTGCTCACGCCGAACTGGTTGCTCATCGAGAGCGAGATTGTGTTCGACTGCACCGAGTTGAAGGCGAATCCGAACGAGAACGTGATGAGAATTGCGAACAAGATCCCGAGCCAACGTTGACCGAGGGCGCGCTCCATATAGTACGCCGGGCCTCCACGCCATGTGCGTCCGTCCCGAATCTTGTAGACTTGTGCGAGCGTGCTTTCTACGAACGCCGAAGCCGATCCGATGAGGGCGATGAGCCACATCCAAAAGACGGCTCCTGGACCTCCGAGCGCGATTGCTGTCGCGACACCGGCGATGTTACCCGTTCCGACGCGGGCTGCTGTCCCGATCGCGAACGCTTGGAATGACGAGACTTGGCCTTTTTCACGTTTCATGCCGTCTTTGAACAAGAGGCGGAACATTTCAGGCAACATCCGGAACTGGACGAACCCCATCCGGACGGTGAAGTACAAACCTAAGGCGACAAGGACAACGATTAGCACTGATGACCAAAGCAAGTCGTTGGCTGATGAAACGAGACCTTCTACGAATTTCTCCATCTTTAAATCCTCCGTGTATGTATGAGTTATAAGAAAAAGTTATGTCAACTTTCTTTACATGAGTAGAATTATAGGAAAAACGTCTAAGAATTGCAATCTTTTTTCGACAAATTTCACATGAGCTGTCGAACAACAGAAAAAGCGACCGGTCAAGTGACCGATCGCCCATCCTGCATCATTTGATTAGATGAAGAGGTTCAAGTTGCCGCCTTCAGCCGCCCCGAGGTATGCTGCCACACCACCGAGATCGATGCCGTCGATCAACTCTTCTTCTTTGATTCCCATGACGTCCATCGACATCGTACAAGCGACCATTTTGACGCCTGCTTCTTGAGCCGATTTGATCATTTCGTCAAGTGATGGCACATTTTTGTCGCTCATCACTTTTTTCATCATCTTTTGACCAACTCCACCGAAGTTCATGTTCGAGAGTGGAAGTTCACCCGCATGCGATGGCATCATCATGCCGAACATCTTCTCGAGACCTTGTTTCTTCACTTCCGGTGCATCTGGCTTACGAATGACGTTGAGTCCCCAGAATGTGAAGAACATCGTCACGTCTTTGCCCATCGCCGCCGCACCTTGGGCGATGATGAACGAAGCGAGCGCGCGGTCGAGATCTCCGCTGAAGACGACCATCGATGCGCCGTCTGTCGCCGGTGCCCCTGCTTGTACAGCCGCAGGACCATTACCTTTTTGAAGAATTGCTTCCACGCGACCGTTCACGAACTGTTTCGAGACGAGCTTGTTGCCGGTTTTCTTAGCCCATGCTTCGATGTCTGCAAAGAAACCAGGGTCACTCGCGAGGACACGAAGCGTCTCGCCTTCGCCGAGCTCGGCTACTTTTTTATTTACTTCTAAAATTGGTCCCGGGCATTGCAGACCGCATGTATCTAGGAAAATCGGTTCCCCGACTGGTTCATTTGTCATTGCTGGTGGTGCCTCCTCCGTTACTGTTGCGGCAGTCTCACTCTCTGCCTTCGTGCCTGCCTCAATGGCATCAAAATCACGTTTTACTTGTGACCATGTTTTGTAGCCACCGCTCAAGTTTTTCACCTTGAAGCCGTTTTGACGCAAGATACGGGATGCGAGATATCCGCGAAGCCCGACTTGGCACGTCACATAAATCGTTTCGTCTTTGCTGTAGTTGTCCAAGTGATCGCGTAGCGAGTTGAGCGGAACGTTGATTGAACCAGGAATTTTGCCAAGTTCATGTTCTGACTCGTCACGGACGTCGAGCAATGTCGCGCCGTTTTGGACCAACTCGTCAATCTCGTTCCAGTGCACGACTTCGTTATCGCCGAGAACGACGTTCGACGCGACGTAACCGATCATGTTGACTGGATCTTTCGCTGAGCTGAACGGTGGTGCGTAGCTGAGTTCAAGGTCTGGAAGGTCAAGGACCGTCAAGCCACCTTTCATCGCTGTCGCAATCACATCGATCCGTTTATCGACGCCGTTCATCCCCACGCCTTGCGCGCCGTAGATTTCACCTGTCGTCGGATGGAACAAGAGTTTGAGTGATACCGGTGTCGACCCTGGGTAATAACCCGCATGTGAACCCGGGTGCACGTGAACGGCTTCGAATTCTTTACCAGCTGCTGTTAAACGTTTTTCGTTCCAACCTGTCGAAGCAACTGTCATATCGAATACTTTGGCGATCCCAGTCCCCATCGTTCCGTTGTATTTAACGTCACGACCGTTGATGATATCGGCGACAAGACGGCCTTGGCGGTTGGCCGGCCATGCAAGCGGAACGACCGTCGGCTCTTTAAAGATATAGTCGAGTACTTCGACAGCATCTCCGATCGCGTAAATGTTCGGGTCTGACGTGAGCATCTTCTCGTTGACGCGGATGGCGCCGCGGATGCCTGTTTCAAGCCCTGCTTCCGTTGCGATCGACGATTCTGGCACGACGCCGATTGACAAGACGACCATATCAGTATCGATGACGCGACCGCTCTTCAAGTGGACACGTTTCCCTTTCTCAGAGAACGAATCGACACCGTCAGAAAGCTGAAGGTCGACGCCATGGAGACGCATGTGTTCGTGAACCGGTGAGACCATCTCACGATCGAGCGGTGTCATGACTTGATCGGCCATCTCGACGAGCGTGACGTCGACGCCGCGCTCCCGTAAGTTTTCAGCCATTTCGATCCCGATGAAACCACCACCGATGACTGTCGCGTGTTTTGGCGCTTTGTCGTCAACGTAGCTACGGATTTTATCCGTATCTGGGATGTTACGGAGCGTGAAGATGTCTTCTGCTTCTTCAATTCCAGGGATGTTCGGACGAATCGGTTTCGCTCCTGGTGACAAGACGAGTACATCGTACGACTCATCGTATGTCTCACCTGTCTTGACGTTTTTCACCGATACCGTCTTTTCGGCACGGTTGATTTTCGTCACTTCCGTCAAGTTACGGATGTCGAGTTGGAAACGCTTGTTCATCCCTTCGACGGTTTGAACGAGCAATTTTTGACGGTCTTGAATCACGTCACCGATGTAATAGGGAAGACCACAGTTCGCGAACGAGATATACTCGCCCCGATCGAACATGACGATATGATTCTCTTCATTTAAGCGACGAAGGCGGGCCGCTGCCGAAGCACCACCGGCGACCCCACCGACGATTACGATTTTTTTACTCATTGCGCATTTCCTCCTTTGACGACTTCACCTGGCCAGCTCATCAAGCCATCTTCTATATTGATCACTTTATAACCTTTCGCTTCCATTTGCCAAGTTGCTTGCGTGCTGCGAGCACCTGAACGGCAGAGAACGATGTATTCTTCTTCAGGGTCGAGTGTCTCGATCCATTCCGAAATTTCAGATAGCGGATAATTGCTCGCGCCAGCAATGTGCGCTTCTTGGAACTCGTCACGTTCACGAACGTCGACGATGTTCACTGGTACTTCAAAATCCATTTGACGTTTTAAAGCAGATGCTTTCATGTTATTTACCCATCCTTTTAATCTATGATGTTTCACTTATTTATTCGTCATCTTGGTAGCGGGCGTCCGACGAAAGTTTGTGATTCGTTGAACATATTGCTTCCACGTCATTAATATACCCCCTATGGTATTCGATTGCAAGGGATTTGTTTGACTAAATGGTAAACTTTCAAAAAATCTTTATCTCAAACGTTGTGGCTCGACACATACTCCCCCACGTATTAAGATGAGACTACACAATAAATAGTTGGGTTACTGAACGATTTGAATATAGAGGTGAATCTAATGGAACAGTATCAATACGATGCGAAAGTATTGAACCGGATGAAACGAGTCGAAGGACAAATCCGGGCCATCATCCGTATGATGGAAGAAGGGAAAGAGTGCCGCGACGTCGTGACGCAGTTGAGTGCGGCTCGTTCGGCACTCGACCGTGCTTCGACCATCATCGTCGCGAAGAACTTGGAGCAGTGCATCATCACCGCCCAACAAGATGGCGAAGATACGTCAGAAACCGTCGAAGAAGCCATCAAAATGTTGATGAAACGCTAGTTCCCCTTGCTTTCCCTCCGCAAATGGGAGAAAGTTAGAGTAACGACTTTTAAGGGGGACTTGTTTGTGAACTTCGAAGAAAAAGTAGAATCATTTAAAGCGCTCGTCGCTGAACGCAATATGACGTTCAAAGAGAGCGAGACTGAAACGCACGTCACATTCTTGACGCGTGAAACGACTAAATCCGGGGCTCAGCCCGTTATGATTATCGCCTTCAATAAAAAGACGACGGATGCGGAACTTTATGCCGCGACAGTCACACACGTGCCGGACTACGTGGAAGACCTACCGATTCTTAACGCCTTGAACGAGTTCAACCAAGAGTTCAAATACTTCCGTTGCGTACTCGATAGCGACCGTGATGTCACGCTCGCCTCGACGCTCGACCTCGACCTCGGCTTCTCGCCAGAGATCATCTTGCAACATTCATTCATGATGTTCCAAGCGGCCGATGAAGTGAACGAGTACATGCAGAAGTTGTATACGCAAGTCCAATAACAAACAGCCGCCCCGGACGAATCCAGGGCGGCTGTTTTTGAATCATTCTTTCGATTGTACTCGTATAAGGAGCAAAAGGAGGAATTGCTGATGCTGACACGTTACACCCGTTACCTCGAAGCACTCGAAGGAATCAGGGGAGCGACAAAGTGGTTCACCGATGATTTCCGACGTTTGATGGCCATCAACTATGCCATGCACGATACCCCGTTCGATTCGGGACGGTTCGAACACGCTCAAGCGGTTCTGAAACAGAAGACCGGCATGTTCTCGAAATTTCGCGGCAGTACTAATTTTGTCTGGCTGTCGTTTCTCGATGCCAAGTACGAAGACATCGAACCGGCCATCGACGAGGCACTCCGGCTCGATACGTTACTCGACCGGAAGCACTTCCATTTCAGTATGTTGCGGCCCTTTATCGCGAGCCAACTGATCAACGTCGATGAGCCCGAGCGCCGGCTCGATGAGGCAAGCGCACTCTATCAAACGTTCAAACGAAACCATCCTTGGCTGACGAGCGAAGAAGACCTTCTGTCTGCCCTCGTCCTCGTTCAAGCGTTCGATGACCATGTTGCGCTAAATGAACGAATCGAGACGTATTACGAAGCGTTGAAAGCCGAGTTGCCCCGCTCAAACGAGCTCCAACTCGTCTCCCATCTACTTGCTTTTAGCGACTTGCCTTCAGACGAGGTCATCAACCGCCTGCTCGAGTGGCGCACGCGGCTCCAAGGACAAACAATCGCTGTCAAAAACGAGCATCTGCCAGCGCTCGCCCTCTTGGCCATCGTCGCGGCTCCGAACGACAACGACGAGCGCGACCTGATCGAAATCACGAACGCCGAGAAGGAAAAGCATCGCTGGTTCCACACCCACGCGTTGACGGTCGCCCTGCAACTCGTCGCGGCAAACAACATCAAGGAAGACGCGAGCGATTTACTGTTACACGGGACGTTCGCCCACCTGCTCGCCATGCAACAGGCAGCAACGGCCGCGACGACTGTCGCCATCATCTCTAGCAGCGCTTCAAGCGATTAAAAAAAGAAGGGTCGCCCCTTCTTAAGAAAATAAATACCAGCTGAGACAACCGAGCACGAACACCGAGTTGGCGATTTCGACGATCCCGATCTTCATGATGGGGATCTTTTTGCCGTAGAACGCGACCGCCCGGACGAGACTTGGCGCGTAAGCGAGTGCCAAAACCGGATAGCCGAACGTGATGAAGATGGCGACAAGCAAGGAGTGATACCCCCATGATACGTTTCGATAAAATAGACTTTTTTTCTCTCGAATCATCGTCTTGACGAAAAAGATACTTCCGAGGAAATATAAGTACGGCAAGACGAACATCCACATCATTGTCTCGTCCAAGACCCGTGCCCCGAGATAATAACTCGCCATCCCGCCGATACAAAATGAAGTGACGGCGCTGACGTCGTTCCAGACGTTGCGCTCGTCTTTGATTTTGGCGAAATAGGCGTTGACGAGTCCGAACGGGATCATGGCAAGGACAAACCAGACAAGACGCCACTCGGACAGAAACACCGGGACGGCGGCGACGGTGGCAATCGTCAAATACGTCACGACCGTACGCAACAGTTCCTTAGACTTCTTCCGTTGCTTGATGTATTGGAACAAGAAAAACGTGCCCATATAAACGAATAACCAAGCGATCGCGAACGGGATGTGCGCGAGTGTCCACCCTCCGACGATACCGCCGAGTAAGAACGGTAAGATCAGCATCGACCAGGCGCCGTGCTGTTTTGGAATCATCCATGTCATGTGACTCCCTCCTTCTATGTTTAGTGTAGAGCAACAGCTCAAGAAAGCGCTGTGACGTTTGTTACTGTTCTCCGCATATTCGATTTCTCATGTCCCTGTTACATAAAACGATTGTCTATTTAGAATTTTATTTCGGTATGCTAGAAGTGATTCGAATGAGAGGAGACAGAACAGTGACCCGTCAACCAAATCAAAGAACCAGCCGTCCCATATTCAAAGTCATTTTTGGCTTGATTTTTATTCTTCTGATTGCCGGAAGGGCTCCATTACCACTCACATTCACGACATCGTTCGTTCCGTTCGAAGTCAATGAACCTAATTATCTCCCAATCGAAACAACGAATCACTACTCCAATGTCGTCAATTTGAGTCAAGTCAAACTTGTATACGAGAACGACGTCGAATCGTTGACGATATGGGCCACGACAAACCTAGGCTGGAATCACGTCACTAGTTGGGACGAGTCGATCAAGTTATCGGATGGCTCGAGCGGATATTATACAGAAGTTGATCAAACAAAAATGGTTAGTTGGCAATACGAAAATGTTGAATACGCAATCGACTATTCAGGGAGTCGTCTTTCAAAAGAAGAGTTACTAAAGATTGCGAGTTCAATCGAGAAGTAAGTAATGACAAGCTCCTTTAAATACGCCATTAAAAAAACGATCTCACGCGAGATCGTTTTTTGTTTTTAGTTTGGTCACACTTGGCACGGTTACTTCGACCACATCGTCCGTCAACATTTTCGTGACGACACGACCTGCGATCGAGACCGCGAGAAGCGTGTAAAGCGCGTTCGACAGCGGCAAATAGATGAGCGAGATCGCCAAAACGATGACATCAAATATGATGAGAATCGTCCCGACCGATACGCCGGTCCATTTCGATAGGCCGAGGGCGAATAAATCGTCGCCTCCGGTCGCCCCGCCTGACTTCAAGACAAGACCGAGACCGTAACCGGTCACAATCCCGCTCGCGATGGCGGCAAACAACGTTGCCGGCCAGACTTGAATGTCGAATGTGAGTAAATCCAATCGGTCCCACATCGCATAACTGAGCGATAACGACGCGGCGGCAAGCACGGCTTGTCCGACGAAGCGCCAGCCTTTCCACCAAAGGGCGATTAAAAAGAAGGGGATATCGAGTACGATCATCGAGATCGCTGGATCGATATCAAATAAATAGCGGCCGAGCAATGCTAGCCCGACGAAGCCCCCTTCTGCCAAACCAAACTGTTCATTCAAATAATAATAACCGAACGCCATGATTAGCGTTCCGAGCACTATGGTAGCAACTCGTTTCATTCCGATTGTCCTCCCCGTTTTCAACGGAGAGGAGGATCCTCAGTCGTAGCCGCGGTTCCATCTGTTCCATCTCCGATCTTCCGTTTGTTGATTTTTACATTGATGTCGCTTGTAAAAACTCAACGCTAGAAGTCCGGCAATTGAAACAGAGGCCATGTCCTCTCGGTATCCATAAAGACCTTCCTTTCCAAAATTGCGCGTAATCATGAAATTATTTTAACACATTTTCACGACTATTTCATTAAATGTATATTTAGTGTAGATTACGTTTCGGTAAATCTTTCTTCCCGAACCACCACCAGTTCCAGTCCCCGAACATTTTCATCAAAGACGGTACGAGCAAGATGCGTATGATTGTCGCATCGATGAAGATGGCGAGCGCGATCCCGACCCCGAGCTGTTTGATCGGGCTGACGCCGGTGAAGGCGAACGCCCCCGTGACGACGATCATGATGACCGCGGCCGACGTGATGATTTTACTCGTCTTGGCGAGTCCCATCTCCGTCGCGTAATCGTTATCCCCGGTCTCCCGATAATATTCCTCAATCCGCGAGACGAGGAACACCTCGTAGTCCATCGATAGGCCGAACACAAGCGAGAAGATAAACACCGGGGTCAATATACTGATCGTCTCGGCGTCATACACGTAACCCGATTCGAAGATGATGACGAGCAGCCCGAACGTCGCCCCGAGACCGAGCACGTTCATGATGATCGCTTTGATTGGGATCAAGACGGAACGGAACGCCCACATGAGGATGAACATCGTCGCCAAGATCACGGTCACGACCGCATATGGGATGCTGTCATAAATCTCTTCATAAATTTCTTCGTTGAACGCGGCTGGTCCCCCGACGTCAAAACCGTTCTCGCGCCAATCTCGGACGAACGCCTGCGCGTCTTTATCACTTGGCGGGACGTCAAAGCTGACGTTGACGAGGGCAAGGTCTGTATTTCCTTCAAGCGTGACGAGACGTTCGAACGCCTCAAGTTGCTCTGGTGCCGCTTCAGCGAGTTGTTGGAATTCGGCTGGTTCGAGACCGGATGCCGTCAAGAACGTCGTGACGTTGTCGACAATCGGATCCTCGGATAGCTCATCGGTGAGTGCGGTCAATTCATCGAGAATCATCGAATCGGTCAAGTCATTCGTCTCAAACAAGAGCACCGCATCGGTCGACGTCTCTCCGAACACGTTGTCCCACCGCTCAAGGGCGGCCCGTGATTCGTACGAGGTCGGGAGCGCATCGGCGTCCGGGATGTTCAGTTCAAGGTCACGGACGAACCAGAGGCTTGGCAGTAGCAGCAAGAGCGCGACGAGCGTCATCGTGACGGGACGTCTCATGACGAAGCGGGCCAACTTCTGCCACCGCACTTCAGAACGTGTCTCATTCGTCTTGACGAGCCGTCCTTTATTGATCGTGTCTCCGACGATGTACAGGGCAGACGGCAACAACGTGAGCGCGGACAAGACCGCACCGGCGACGGCAATCAACGCACCGAGGGCAATCGCTTGGAACACATCGACTTGGATGAACAACAACCCAGCCAGTCCGACGAAGACGCAAAGTCCTGAGAATAGAATCGATCGTCCAGCCGTCGCGACCGTTCGGACGATGGCCGCCTCACGTGACTTCCCTTTCGCGAGCTCTTCCCGGTACCGGTTGACGAGCAATAAGGAGAAATCAATGCCGAGCGCGATGGCAATCATCGCGACCGCATTCAACACGAAAATAGACAGTTCCATCGTTTGGGCAAAGAAGAATAGCGAACCCGCTGCCACGATGAACGTGATTAAACCGACGAATAATGGCATAAATGCGGCGAGCGGCGTCCCGAAGACGAGCAAGAGCACGAGCAGCGCGACCGGGATCCCAATCAACTCGGCCCGAATCAAGTCATTCTTTGACGCCTCGTTCAAGTCATCCGCGAAGACCGGCTCTCCGGTCAATCGCACGTCTGTATCCGTATCTCGAATCAAGGCGCTGCGGACGTCTTCAATCGACGTCTCGGCCGTATCGTAGTCCTCGAACTCGAGCAATAAATAGGCGACGTCCCCATCGCGTGCCTCCGGATTCTCGGCTGGCGTGATCACGCCATCGACCCCATCGACTTCGACGAGTCGATCGCGTTGCTGCTCGATGACCGTATCAAGGTCACCACCTTCCAACAAGACGATCATCGAGGCACCGGCCCGGTCGAACCGGTCGTTCAACGTATCTTCCACTTGGGCGAAGCGCCCGTCTTGAATCGCAAATCCATTGCCGCGCAGTTCACTTGGCAACTGTAATCCGAAATATACCGATACCGCGAGCAACACCGTCCAAATCAACACGACAGCGTAGCGCCATCGGACTAACGCTTGTCCTAATCGTTCCATCCCTGTCCACTCCTCTCCATCTAAGAAGACTGTTCCCGTTTTTTTCGGGATTCACCAAGTCTTCGTAAAAAAATCCTGAACCATGGTCTGGTCCAGGAGCATCAACGCTCGAACACTTGAAGCCAACTATGGCAAAAGCGACGTGGCGTTGACAAGACGACAAGTCGGTCGCCCGGTTCGTCCAATAAGACGACTTTCAGTAATTCAGTTTCAGCACACACTTCAGACGAGAACACTTCGCGATCGCGTTCAAACAGTTGGAACGACGTCATCGATGTGATCGCGGTCGTCTCGCCGATTTGATCGACGATGGCCAGATCGCGGTCACCTCCGTATGGAATCATCCAAGACGCGCTCGACGCAACATTCTCGACCACGAACTGTTGATTCGGTTCGTCGTACAGCGTCACGAGGCCCGGTGCCGTGAATCGTTCGAAATCATAGGTCGGCTGATAGGCAAGTTCGATGATACTCCCGAACTCGGGGACCTCTTCGTAGCGGCTATACCGGAACGTGTGGTCGTTCAAGTTCAAAGCGACAATGTCTGATTCGGCCGAGTAAAGAAACAGGTCGTCTCCTGACCAGTGGTGCAGGTTACTGAACCAATCGTCATGAAACGTCCGTGGGATCGGATGACTTTCCATCGTCCCGTTTGTTAAATCCATGACTCCGTATGTCTGTAAATCCCGAAACAGCGCGACGGCTCGTCTACCATGAGGCTCAATATATAGTGCGCACGGTGCCCATTTCCACTCGAGTTCCCATCGGATTTGGAACGTCTCGTCAAAAAACAGAAAACCGGTTTGCGCCAAATACAACATCCATCCTCCACCAACGCGCTCCAACCATTCAACCGTTTGATGAAATTGATAGTCAGCTACTTGTTTGTACATTTGATCACTTCCTAGTTTCAGCTTAGCAACGCCCCACGCATTTTTCGATTTTGAATGTGTTCACAGAACACATTCTCCATGCGCCTGATTTTCCTGTATACTGGCATTAGCATACCCTGAATGTGAAAGGAGGAACCTCAATGCGCCCACTTCAACTCTCTCCCGAGACGGCGGTCGAGCTTGCTAAAAAGCTGAACGTTCCGCTCGAGGAGCTCATGCATATGCCAAAACACATCATCGTGAAGAAGATGATGGAACTGGAGGCAGCCAAAACTGAAACGAACGAGGAAAAGGAGACGGAATGACGTCTCCTTTTTTGGTTACTGCTGTTTGTTCTTGCGTTTTTTCGCGACGTACCAGAGACCAAGGATCGCAAGGGCAGCGCCGCCGGCGACCGCATATTTGCTGTAATCCGGGCGGCGTTCCGTCACGACGAGCGTCGAGAGCGGTGCCACAGTGACGTGTCGTTCTTCAAGGAGGCGCGGCGCTGTCAAATTGACGGTATGGTCTTCAACGTGGACCTCGAACTTACCGGCCGGCAGCTTCACCTCGACCGCTTCCTCGAGCCCGTTATGGTAGACGAGGTGACGTTCGACATACCCTTCGACGTGGCGACTCAGTTCAAAGGCGATCACCCCTTCTTCTTCATCGAAGAAGCGCAAATGTTTGCGAATCTGCTCCGTGTTCTCGAGACGGAACAACGGATATTGTTTCCGCAGACTGATCAATCCCTTCACGTATTCGACGCTCGGCGTCTCCTGCTCGGCCCGTGTCCAGTCCAAACGGTTGACGACCTCACCTGAGTTGAAGCTGTTCTCGTCCCCATCTTTTGTTCGGAAGAACTCTTGACCGCTATGCAAGAATGGGATGCCTTGACCGAGCATGACGATCGTTGTCGCGAGGCGATGCCGGCGACGACGTGTCGTCTCGTCATCGTCCGGGTTCGTGACGGCGAGCTTGTCCCAAAGCGTCAAGTTGTCATGACACTCAACGTAGTTCACGACTTGGTTCGGTTCATCGGCAAAACTCTGACTTGTCACCGCGCCGGCAATGCCGCGCTTGACGTCCGCCGTCATATCCGCGTTGCCGCTGATCCAGCCTGGCAAGTCCTCGATGAACACGTCCCCACGGACGCCGTCGCGAATCGCGTCGTTGAACTGGGCGATACGTGGCATCTTATGGGCGTTATGCTGGTTCGCTTTCTTGCGGACCGAGAGCGGCGTGTCGAGATCCCAACCTTCTCCGGTGACGAGAATCGATGGGTCGATGCGATCGAGTGCTTTCCGGACTTGGTTCATCGTCTTGACGTCATGGAGCCCCATCAAATCGAAGCGGAAGCCATCGATCATGAACTCTTTCGCCCAGTATGAGACACATTCGACGATCAACTTCCGCATCATCGCGCGCTCTGAAGCCGTATCGTTCCCACACGCCGAACCATCGGCGAGCGTTCCATCCTCGTTCAAGCGGTAATAGTAATCGGGCACAAACTGACCGAGCGGTGTCGTCAACGCATCATACGTATGGTTGAACACGACGTCCATGATGACACGAATCCCACGGTCGTGCAGTGCCTGGATCATCGCCTTCAACTCGATGATGCGAGCAGCCGGATCATCGGCAGACGAGGCGTACGAACCTTCGACGGCGAAATAATGGACCGGGTCATAACCCCAGTTATAATTCGCCTCACTCTCACGCGACTCGTTCACCGAACCGTAATCGAAGAACGGCATGAGTTGGAGGTGCGTGACGCCGAGCGCGGTGATATAGTCGAGCGCGGTCGGATTGCCGTTCGGCGTTTTCGTGCCGACCTCGGTCATCCCAAGGAATTTGCCACGATGCATGACGCCGCTGTCGGGATGGCTCGTCAAATCACGGACGTGCGCTTCATAAATGACCGCCTCTTGTGAAGAGTGGAAGAGCGGACGTTCTTTGACCCAATGGTCCGGGTTGAGCGCTGACGGGTCGAGCAGACACCCGCGCTTCCCATTGACACCGACGACTTTCGCATACGGATCGAGCGACTCGACACGTTTGCCTTCGACGGTAGCTTCAAACACGTAAAAATATCCTTCGAATGAAGCGCGGTCGAGTTCAAGGACCCACGTCCCTTTCTCGGCCCGTTCGAGCTCAATCCGTTCGAACTTTCGTGCCCGCGGCGTCCGGTATAGTTTTACGGTCATCTCTTCGGCGACTGGCGACCAGACCCGCAACCGGATGATATCACCTTTAAACGTCACCCCGAGGTCTTTGCCGTGATACGCCATATGGTCTAAATCTACATTTGTCTGTTGATCGATAGTATGTTCCATCTCTTTCACTCCTTCACTACTTCAAATCTGCTATCATTATAACAAAACCCTTGTAAAGGATGGATGAAACATGGCAAAAGACAATTCTTTTGATATTGTGTCAGAAATGAACCTGGAAGAAGTGAAGAACGCGATCCAAATCGCCGAGAAAGAAATTTTAAACCGTTACGACTTTAAAGGATCGAAGAGTGAGATGTCACTCGACAACGGCGACCTCGTCCTCGTATCGGATGACGACTACAAGCTCGAGCAATTGAAGGACGTCATGATCTCGAAATTGATCAAGCGCGGCGTGCCGACGAAAAACCTCGACTACCAAAAAATCGAGCGCGCCCTCGGTGGCACCGTCCGTCAGCGCGTCAAGTTGAAGAGCGGCATCGATAAAGACGATGCGAAAAAAATCAACAACGCCATTAAAGAATCAAAATTGAAAGTGAAGTCGCAAATCCAAGACGATCAAATCCGTGTGACGGCCAAGTCACGCGATGACCTCCAAGCCGTCATGCAGCTCGTCCGTGAGCTCGAATTGTCTGTCGATGCCCAATTTACGAACTACCGATGAAGCTCGCCATCATCAGTGACCCGCACGGTTCGTTTGATGATTTGAAGGCCGTCCTCGAGTCGGTCCGGCGTGAGACGGAGCATATCCTCTGCCTCGGCGATTTATATGAATGCCACATTGGCAAAAAGCGACGGAACGAACGGTTCCACGAAGTGTCCGACGTCGTGACGTACGATCCGGATTACGAGGCGCTGCTCACGTTCCCGAGCCTGCGTGGCAATCAAGAAGAACGGATTGACGAGGTGCTCGTCGTGTCGCATCCAGTTAAGACGCGGATTTCATTATTACCGGAACAGACGACGCTCGATGAGGCGTTGTTCTTGCATGGCCATCAAGTGAATTGGAGTCCGGACTGGGAACCGATTGTCGAGAAAGGCAAGTATCCGCTCGTCTTTATCGGCCACAGCCATATCCCGGGGATTTACCGGAAAGGCCGTTCGATTCCCTGGGAAATCGGGAAACCGTTCACATTGAAGAAAAAACGGTACGTCATCAACGTCGGCGCTGTCATCTTCGACCGGGAATGGTGTTTGTACGATACAAAAACCCGGACAGTCACACGAATGAAGGCATAGGAAAAGGGACCCCCCTCAAAAGGGTCCCTTATTTGTGCTTACATTTCTTCTGGAGCTTGAACACCGATCAGACGGAGTCCTTCTGTCAATACGATCGTCACCGCTTTGACGAGGGCGAGACGCGACTGTTTACCAGCATCTTCTTCGAGTACACGGACATGGCCGTAATACTTGTTGAACGATTGCGCCAAGTCGAGGACGTAACGGCTGATGATCGACGGTTCACGGCGCTCATGGGCACGTGTGATCACGTGTGGGAACGCGTTGAGCATCGTCACGACGCCCCACGTGTGGTCATCATCCGCACCCGTGAATGTCGAGCCGTCGTAGTTGCCCTTACGGAGGAGCGAGTTCGCACGCGCGTTCGTGTACTGCACGTACGGGCCTGTCTCGCCTTCAAACTTGAGCATGCTGTCGAGGTCGAACTCGATGTTGTTGATGCGCTCGTTCTTCAAGTCGTGGAAGATGACCGCGCCGACACCGACCATACGTGCCACGTCGTCCGCGTTCGCAAGTTCTGGGTTCTTCTGGGCGATGTTGCCTTGAGCTTTCTCGATTGCTTCTTTCAGCACTTCCTCGAGCAAGACGATGCGACCTTTTCGTGTCGACATCTTTTTCCCTTCTTGCAAAATCAAACCGAACGGCACGTGGTGCATGCCATCGACGAAGTCGTAGCCGAGTTTACGGAGGACCGAGAACAACTGCTTGAAGTGAAGCGCCTGTTCGCCGCCGACGACGTAGTTCGCTTGGACGAAGTTATACGTCTCATGACGATAAACGGCCGCTGCCAAGTCACGTGTCGCGTAAAGCGTCGCGCCATCTTTCTTTTTAATCAAGCATGGCGGCAAGTTCTCGTCTTCGAGTGAGACGACCATCGCCCCTTCACTTTCGACGAGAAGGTTCTTCTCTTCGAGCATGGCGACGATGCGGTCCATCTTGTCGTTGTAGAACGCCTCCCCGTGGAAGCTGTCGAACTCGACGCCGAGCAAGTCGTAGACTTTTTGGAACTCTTTGAGCGACTCGTCACGGAACCATGTCCATAGCTCTGTCGCTTCTTCGTTGCCGTCTTCAAGTTTCTTGAACCAAGCACGGCCTTCGTCCTCAAGTTCCGGTTGCGTCTTCGCCTCTTCATGAAAGTGAACGTAAAGCTTCAACAATTCGGCAATCGGATGCTCACGTACCGCTTCCTCGTTGCCCCATTTTTTATAGGCGACCATCAGTTTTCCAAACTGTGTCCCCCAGTCCCCAAGGTGGTTGACCCCAACGACGTCGTAGCCGTTTTTACGGGCGATCTGGTTAATGGCGTTCCCGATTACCGTTGAACGGAGGTGTCCCATCGAGAACGGTTTGGCGATGTTCGGTGACGAGAAGTCGGTCACGATTGTCTCGTTGCGTGTCGCATGCGTCGCATAGTCCGCTTTTTCGTCGAGCACCATGTTGATGATTTCTTGTGACACGACGTCACGGCTCAAGAAGACGTTCACGTATGGTCCAGCCGCCTCGACTTTTGTGAACAATTCATCGTTCAAATCGTTCGCGATATCAGTCGCGATCATGACCGGCGCTTTCCGGTAGGCTTTCGCGAGTTGGAAGCAAGGGAAAGCAAGGTCCCCGTGTGCCTCATGTTTTGGTTTTTCAATTAGAGCTTCAATTTGGTCAAGCGTCAACTCGTCCCCGATGACACGGGACAAGGCTTCCGCATATTTGCGTTCATAACTCATTACAATTCCTCCTTATAAAATTTTCATAAAAAAAACGCCCTTTGCACAGATGCAAAGAGACGGGATGGCCCGCGGTACCACTCTTCTTGCCTGCTTGACGCAGACCGCTTTATCGGTGATAACGGGGGTCCCCCGGCTACGCCTACTAAGGTTCGGGCAGCATCTCAAAAGTGCGTTTCGCGATGTTTGTCAGCCTAGGCTCTCACCAATCCCTAGGTCGCTTTGTTGACGGAACGATCGTTACTCTCTTTTTCATCGACTTTCGTCTATGTGGTTGAAAAGCAATTTCATTATAGAGGATATTTCATATAGACTCAATGCTAGAATTCCGCCATTATGATGAATAGGCAGGACTCGGGCATGATTGTGCCGAATCTCCTACCATACATATCGAATTTTCCCATATAGGAGGGAACCATGAACCATTTTCGCAAGATGTCCGTCCTTGGTTGGAGTATTTGGAGTATGCTATTCAGTTTGACGCTCATCTTGTTCGCTACAGGCGTATTAAACATGCCGGCCATCGAGCCGTTGCCGTTCATCTTGATTGCGTTGCTCGTCATCATTTTTCAAATGGACTCCATCGAACGGAAAGGCGTCTACTTCACGTTTTCGGAAAGTATCGTCCTCATCATTTTCTTGTTTTTTGATTTCGAGACGGCGCTTTTCGTCAATCAGATTGGTCTCCTCGTCTTCCAGTTCGTCAACTTGAAACCGCGCATCGCGCTTCGACGCTTCCGCTTCACGTATCCTTGGAACGCCATCACGTCTTTCTTGGAGATTGCCATCCCAGCCGGTGTTTACTTGGCGCTTGGTGGTGTGACCGGTCTCGGCTTCTATTCTCAAGACTCGTTCCTGCCGCTCGCCGGTTTGATTCTGGCCATCATCTTGAACACGGTCGTGCAAAAGTATCAAGTCGGTTGGTGGTTCCGCGTCGACATCCCGGTCCGCGATTTTCTGAGCATCGCGTTTTATACGTATATCGTCAGTCTCGTCTTCATTTTGGCGGCCTCGTTGTTCCGGGAGACGAATTTACTCGTCGTCAGCAGCATCGCTGCCGCGTTGACGTTCTTCATCAAGCGGCTCATCATCCAAAAAGGCCGGCAAGACGCCTTTAAATCGTTGATTGAACAGTATGACGAGGCAAAAGAAGCCGTGTCGTTATCGCAGAGCGAGGCGCAAGCCATCGAAGTGTTTCTCAGTCAATGTGAGCGGCTCAATCACTATGACGAAGGGTTCGTCGAGTTTAAACTGTTCGACCGTACCCTGTACTTTGATTTGAAGACGCGTCAGCCGATTGACCGTCACATCGTGTTCGATTTGCTCGATCACGCTTATCCGAACGAAGCCTCGGTCGAATATGAGATGCGCTTCGAATGGGACGCACCACTGTCGAACGAATTTGACGACGACTATCATAGTTTCATCTCGGTTCGGTCCGAGGAGATCGAAGGGATTCGCACGTGGCTCGTCATGACGGGTGAACACGTCTATGGGTATCCCCCGACCATCCAACGTGAAATCGTCAAACTTCTCAAGTCGTTCAACCGGACGATCAGCCGTTGCCATGAGCGCGACCGTCTTTACACGGAAAGTCGGACCGACAGCTTGACGCTGCTCGCCAATGCACGCGCGTTTTACGAATACGGGATTCAACAAATCTCGGACGGTTCGATGTATCCGATTTCGGTCGCGATGCTCGACATCGACTTTTTCAAAAAAATCAACGATGTGCACGGACATCAAGTCGGGGACAGTGTGCTCCAAGAGTTTGGACGGCGGATTCGCCAGGCACTCCGCACCGAAGATTTTGCCGCCCGTTACGGCGGTGAAGAGTTCATCTTGCTATTGAACCGTTGCGATGTCGAACAGGCAATCGAAATCGCCGAACGAATCCGGCAACAAATCGAGAACAAACCGTTCCACGTCGACGGGATCGATATCCCCGTCACCGCTTCGATCGGTGTCGACACGATTCAGGCGTTCGGTGACAAACGCCTCGACGATACGATTCGTAACGCTGACCGGGCCCTCTACGTCGGCGGGAAGTACGCCGGACGCAACCGCGTCGCCCATTACAATTTCTTAACGACCTGACTCACCCCCACGTTCACCGCGTGGGGGTTTGCTATTGACAAGCGGATTTGAAACAAGTACGTTAGGGAACGTGTCTTATAATTAAATATCACAACTTTTTTATCAAGAGAGACTGAGGGACTGGCCCAGTGACGTCTCGGCAGCGGGTAACCTGTGCCAAATCCAGCGAGCAGTCTGCTCGAAAGATGAAAAAAGTGTTTTCTTGTAGAGAGAGCCTTTTTTCAGAAGGCTCTCTTTTTATTTTATGAATGAGGTGAATCGATTGGAACAACCGACAGCTAACAAATGGGCACTATTGCCTTTGCTCGTCTTCCTCGTCTTCTTTATCGGGGCAGGCATCTACTATAACGACTTTTATAAATTCCCGGTCCTGATCGCGGCGTTGATCGCGGTCATCGTCGCGGCGTTGATGACGAAAGGCAGCGTCACTCAGACGGTCGAGCGTGTCGCCCAAGGTGCGGGGAACCCCGGCATTTTAATCATGGTCTTCATCTTCTTGCTCGCCGGAGCGTTCTCGAGTGTCGCCGAAGCAATCGGCGCAATCGACGCGACCGTCAATGCGGCGCTGACATTTTTACCGTCCTCGCTTCTACTGAGCGGTTTATTCGTCATCGCGGCATTCATCTCGATGGCGATGGGAACGTCGACGGGCACGATTGCCGCCCTCGCCCCGATCGCGCTCGGTATCCACGAAGAAAGTGGCGTCAATATCGCCATCGCGGCGGCTGCCGTCGTCGGTGGTGCCATGTTCGGGGACAACTTGTCGTTCATCTCGGACACGACAATCGCTGCCGTCCGGACCCAGCGTACCAATATGCGTGACAAATTCCGAACCAACTTTTGGATTGTCCTCCCGGCCGCCCTTATCACAATCGTCCTCTTATCGGTGTTATCGAGTGGAGAATCGACTGTCGATGCAGCCGCGTTCGAATGGTATAAACTCATTCCGTACCTTGCGGTCATCGTGCTCGCCTTGACGGGAATGAACGTCATCCTCGTCTTGCTCGGCGGCATCGCCCTGACCGGCATCATCGGTCTGTTGGACGGCAGTCTAGCCGTCACCACGTACGTCACCGCCATGGCGGACGGCATGATGGGCATGGCCGAGATTTCACTCCTGACATTGCTCATGGGTGGGCTCGTCGGACTCATCTCGCATAACGGCGGACTCACGTACTTGCGTGACGCGCTCACGTCCCGAATTAAAAGACGGGCCGGCGCGGAGTGGAGCATCGCCGGGCTCGTCAGTGCGACAAACGTCGCGACGGCGAACAACACGATTTCGATTCTCGTGGCTGGTCCGCTCGCCGCGAACATCGCCGACGATTATGACATCGAACGTAAAAAGTCAGCGAGTGTACTCGATATCTTCTCGTGTGGGGTCCAAGGTCTGTTGCCTTATGGGGCACAGCTTCTCATTGCGGCCGAACTGACGAACACAGCGTCACCGGCGCTCGTTCCGTATATGTTCTATCCGTTCTTGTTGTTCATTTGCGGAGGATTGGCCATCGTCTTTAACTTCCCGCGTTTCAAAAAGCGCGTCTAACCAAAACGACCCTTTGAAGCACTAGCTTCGAAGGGTCGTTTGACGTTTCGTTTCACGTTCACGTTGAAGTTGTTCGTTGCGTTTTTTGAAGGCGCGCCGCTTGAGCAATTCCTCGAGGCCACGGCTGATCGCCCAAAGGACAAACAATAACAGTCCAAGCATCGATAAGCGGAACGGACTTTGAATAAACTCTTCCCACTGGTCACCAATGACCGAAAAAATCAAGACGACAAGCAGTTTCCCGAACCCCGCCGCCATGATGAATGTCCGAAGCGGCATTTGAATGAGGGCGAGTAAGTATGTGATCAAACTGACCGGGATGAACGGGAGCGAATATAAAAAACCAAGCGAGATCGGGCTCATATGGTTGATGCGTTCCAGCCAATATACCCCTTGTTTATGTTTTTCGAGCCACCGTGTCATCGGTTTACGGAATACGTAACGGACGGCTGTAAAGACAAGAATCGTCCCTAGTAAACTACCGACCCAAGACAATAACGTCCCGAGCAAGAACCCATACGTGGCCGCGTTCGCCGAAATGATGAGGACGAGCGGAAGAAATGGAAAGATCGCCTCAAGGAACGGCGCCCCTAGTCCCGCCCATGGGCCTCCCGGAAGCTCTTGCAGCCATTCAATCAGTTGGATAATCCATTGTTGGAGTGATGTGAGCATATCAGTTTCCACCTTCGACTTTCATTAATACCTTTTACCCGATTTCGCTCAGGAAGACGCATCCCCCTGCACGCCAGTAAAAAAAATAAAAAGTATTTGCGAAATTTCGCTGTGATATCTATCATATAATATGGACTTGTGGTTGCAGGCAAGTCCGCTCGTCGAACGACACAACCCAACGTTCGTTTTCCTGCAAAAAACTGAACACAGGGGAGTAATAACATGGAAACAAAACCAATGCGGGTCTTGCTGTACTATAAGTACGTCAACATCGAAGACCCAGAAACGCTCACACAAGAGCACCTCAAGTATTGTAAGGACCTTGGCATCAAAGGACGGATCTTGATTTCTTCCGAAGGAATCAACGGAACGTGCTCTGGGACTTGGGAACAGACCGAGCAATACATGAACGACTTGAAAGCGAACCCGCTTTTCAGCGATATCGAGTTCAAAATCGATGAAGTCGAAGAGCATGCGTTCAAAAAAATCTTTGTCCGTCATAAGAAAGAGCTTGTGACGTGGCGCTTTGATGGTGAGTTCGACGTTCCTAAACAGCACGGTGCGTACCTCGAACCGGCAGAATGGAAAGAGATGATGAATCGCGACGATGTCGTCATCCTCGACGTTCGTAACAACTACGAGTACGATCTTGGTCACTTTAAAAATGCGATCAAAATCGACGTAGAGGCTTCTCGTTACATGCCAGATTGGCTCGAAGAGAACAAGGACCTCTACGAAGGGAAAACCTTACTCACGTACTGTACCGGAGGCGTCCGTTGCGAGAAATTTACCGCATATATGCGTGACCAAGGTCACGACAACATTTTCCACCTTAAAGGCGGCGTCGCCATGTACGGCAAAGACGACGCCACGAAAGGCGAAGACTGGGAAGGTGAGCTTTACGTCTTTGACGAGCGCATCAACGTCCCGGTCAACACGGTCAACCCGTCCGTTGTTTCGGAGTGCATGCACTGCGGAACGAAGACGGTCCGCTACGTTAATTGTGCCAACCCGGTGTGTAATGCTCAACACTTCTGTTGTGAAGAGTGTGAACCGAAACAAATGCGTTCATGCTCGAAAGAGTGCCAGGAGCATCCACGTAACCGCTATATCATCGAGAATATCGCGGACAAACTTCAGCAGACTGAAGGCGTCGTCGGGTAACAAAAATCGACCAGAAAGCACTTCGAGCCTATGCTCGAGGTGCTTTTTTGACAGAAACTTTACGTCTAGCCGATGACAGAATCGGGTATAGTGTAGATACCATTGTCAGACAGGAAGTGAATCGATTGCTCTTTAACGAACCTTTACTCGCCGCCTTGCTCGCTTGGTTCATCGCACAAGCAGCCAAGCTCGTAACCGAACTCATTAAAACACGAGATTTTGAATTAGAAATCATGTTTGCCTCGGGTGGGATGCCAAGTTCCCACTCTTCGACCGTCGTCGCCTTAGCGACCGTCATCGGTCGAGTCGAAGGAATCGATTCCAGTATGTTCGCACTCGCCTTGATTTTTGCGACGATCGTCATGTACGATGCGACCGGCGTTCGTCAAGCGGTCGGATTCCAGGCCCGTTTGTTGAACGACTACTTCAAAGGAATCAAGCACGAGACACCCATCTTAAATGAGCTGGTCGGTCATACCCCGTTCCAAGTCATCGTCGGGGCTTTACTCGGTCTCGTGGTCGGACTGTTTTTCCCAATTTAATGTGAATGATGCAGGCATGTCGTTCCCTCCTTCTAAAAACTCACCATCTTTTTGTGAACTTTCACAACAGAGACGGTATAGTGAAAGAGAGGAGGAATCGACATGCCTTTTTTGCAGAAATCTTATGAATCGCTCGATACGCTCGCCGAAGCAATCGGACAAGCGATTCGGGCCCCAATCACGATTGAAAATCGCCACCATCAGTTGCTCGCCTACAGCACCCACCCCGACTCGACCGACCCGGCACGAATCGCGACGATTATCGGCCGCCGTGTCCCGGAAGCAGTCATCGAAGACTTATGGGAAAGTGGCATCCTTCAAGAAGTGATCGACCGCGACGAACCGGTCGTCATCCCGGCCCGCATGGCCGTCGGTCTCGGTGAGCGGGCGGCCGTCGTCATCAAGCAACAAGGTGACGTGCTCGGTTACATTTGGAGCCTGGCCCGAACGACGCCGTTCTCAGAACAAGAACTCACCGTCCTACAAGAAGGGGCGAACATCGCCAAAAAATTGCTGATGACCATCGCGATGCACGAACGGCGCATCGACGCCGAATTGGAACGTTTCTTTTTAGAAGTGCTGGCCACTCCCGTCTTATCGCCATCCCACCGCGATCGCTTGAATGAGCTCGCACCGATTGCCGTCGCCAGCCGCCTCACCGTGATTGAATGTGCCCAGCCGGTCACCCCGCAACTGGCGGAACGACTGTTTTATGTATTGGCGACCCAACAAGCGATCGAGGTCGTGCTGCACGCCATCGATGGTCAACAGCTCCTCGTCTGGCATTATATGAAATCGGAGTTAGCCGAGGAAGAGACGGCACTTTTGCAGTGGGCCAATCGCTTCGAGACACAGCTCCGAGAGAAATTCACGGAAGTCGATCCACGTTTAGGCGTCAGCCGTCGTTTCTTTGAGAGCGACATGCTGTATGCCGCGATGGAAGAAGCACGACAGGTCACGTCGCTTCGTCGGAAGTTCCCCTATGAGCTTGCCGCGACGCACACGTTCGAACAAATCGGGATTTATCAGCTCGTCCCAGATCTCGCTCGCCGAATCGGGCTTCGGCTCGAAACGCATCCGACCATCGAGCGTTTGCAGGCATATGATGTCGCCCATCATACCGAGCTCGTCACGACGCTCGAGTGGTATTTCTATTTTGATGGGAACGTCAAACGCGTCGCCGCCCATCTTCACATCCACCCGAACACCGTGCTCTATCGGATTCGCCGCATCGAGGAACTGACGAATATTACGCAAGTCTCACTGCCCGAACGAGCCGCTGTTTACCTCGCCATCAAGGCAGGCCAATACCGACAGGATGATTGATGCCCGCTTTGTGATTTTTCACAAAGTGGGCATTGTCATTTTTAGAATCCATGCTAAAGACAGCGTTTTCGGATGGGTCTATACTAGAGGTGTGAACAAATTGTGTCAGTAGAGAGAAAGGGGAACTTTACATGAAAATCGGGGTATTGAAAGAAATCAAAAACAATGAAAACCGCGTCGCCTTGACGCCGATGGGTGCAGCCGTATTAACTGAGCTTGGACACGAGGTTCTCGTCGAGACGGAAGCCGGTGTCGGGAGCGGCTTCACGAACATGGAGTATGTCGATGCAGGGGCGACAATCGTCGACACAGCCGCAGACGTTTGGGGAAACGTCGAATTAGCGTTGAAAGTAAAAGAACCGCAACCGTCTGAATATCGTTATTTCCGTCCGGACTTGACGCTCTTCACCTACTTGCACTTGGCAGCCGAACCAGAACTCACGAAAGCACTCGTCGATTCAGGCGTGACGGCGATCGCTTACGAGACGGTTGAGATCGACCGCACGTTGCCGCTCCTCACGCCGATGAGCGAAGTGGCTGGACGGATGGCCGCTCAAATCGGGGCCCAAATCCTTGAAAAACCGCACGGTGGAAAAGGGATTCTCTTGTCAGGCTTGCCTGGCGTACCACGTGCGAACGTCACCGTCATCGGGGGCGGTGTCGTCGGGATGAACGCAGCCCGCATCGCCATCGGCCTCGGTGCCAACGTCACAATCATGGACATCAGCCCAGCCCGTCTTCGCCAAATCGACGACCAATTCGGCAACACGATCAATACGCTCATCTCAAACAGCTACAATATCGCCAAACAAGTGGCGGACAGTGACCTCGTCATCGGTGCCGTCCTCATCCCAGGCGCGAAAGCACCGAAACTCGTCACAAAAGAAATGGTGCAACAGATGTCACCTGGGTCGGTCATCGTCGACGTCGCCATCGACCAAGGCGGGATTTGCGAGACGATCGACCATATTACGACGCATGACGCACCGACGTATGAGCGCTACGGCGTCCAACACTATGCCGTCGCCAACATGCCAGGTGCTGTCCCACGGACGTCGACGCTCGGTTTGACGAATGCGACGATGCCGTATATCGTCGAGTGCGCTCAAAAAGGGATTTTCCCGGCGCTTCGTGAAAACGCGGCGTTACTCAAAGGCTTGAATGTCATCGACGGGACAGTCACGTATGAGGCTGTCGCGCGTGACCTCGGCTACACGTTCGTGGCGCCTGCTGAAGCGGTCACAAAACAATTACAAGCGTAAGGACCAAACCGACAGAATAGTTCTGTCGGTTTTTATGTCGTCACATCATCAAAAAACGCTCGAACCGGTTGGTTCGAGCGTTTTCGTGCTTATGCGTTTTCGACGGCGATATCCTCACCAATGATTTTGACTTCTGGTTCAAGCTCAATCTCGAACTTCGCCTTCACCGTCGCTTGGACGTGACGGATGAGCGAGATATATTCAGTCGCCGTCGCTTCATCGATATTGACGATGAATCCGGCGTGCTTGAGCGAGACCTCCGCCCCGCCAATCCGCTTCCCTTGCAGGCCGCAGTCTTGAATCAATTTACCGGCAAAATAACCAGGCGGTCGTTTAAAGACGCTACCACACGATGGGTATTCAAGCGGTTGTTTCGACTCGCGCTTGTGCGTCAAGTCATCCATCACTTCTTTGATCGCCTCATAGCCGAGCGGCTCGAGTTCGAACGTCGCTTCGAGGACAATCAGCCCGTCTTTAGAAACTCGGCTCGTCCGATAATCGAGGTCGAGCTCTTCTTTCGTGAGCGTCATGAGTTCGCCTTCTGGTGACAAGACGACCGCGCTCGCGATGACGTCTTTCGTCTCTCCACCGTAGGCGCCTGCGTTCATGTAGACCGCGCCACCGACCGTCCCCGGGATGCCACAGGCGAATTCTAAGCCTGATAGTTCCTCGGTGAGCGCTTGGCGTGACACATCGATGATGGCCGCGCCGGCTTGAGCGATCAATTGATTCCCATCGCGACGAATCGTTTTCAACTCGTTCAAGTTCAAGACGATTCCGCGAAGGCCGCCGTCACGGACAATTAAGTTTGATCCAAACCCGAGAATCATGAACGGGACGCTCTCGCGATGAGCAAGTTCAAGCACGGCTTGTACTTCCTCGTACGTGTGCGGGGCCACGAAATAATCGGCCTTCCCGCCTAATTTTGTATACGTGTGTGCCGACAGTGGTTCGTCTTGGTTGACGCGATCGGCCGGAATGATAGTAAGTAGTTGGTCTAAAAAGCTCATGCGTTGCCTCAATCCTTTACGTTCTATTTTAAGCATGCCTCGGTTCGTCAAGAGAGAGGCAAACACGTCACTGAATGATTTCAGTACGAAACACAGTATACAAATCTTTGACAGGGGTGACAAGCAACGTTTTCTTTACAACGAAGCAATTAGTTTATAGCAATAATGATGTAGCTACTGCCACCACGATAGGAATTGTGAAATTATCCCAGTCCCGATACGAAATCGCTTCTGTCAACGTAGCGATAATGGAAATGATGAATCCATATGTTACCACTTGCCAAAGTGGAACATCATCCCACAAAAACAATAAAAAGAGGACAGCGTACGAACTGAGGAACATGGCCATGCTCCCTTGAAACGAGCGTTTCTGTCCGTATAAGTCGTACGTCACTGTACCATATTTACGTCCAATCAGAGCGGCCAACCCATCTCCCCACGCCAAAACGAGCGATCCGCCCAAAAAAGCGAGCGGCTCCGATTCGAAGAAAAAGTACAGGATGACGAGCAAGGCGATCGGATAATAGACGGTACCGAGTGATTTGCGCTCCGTCTGGTGGACCGGTGACGGACTCTTATAAAGAAGCAATGCGTTCGCAAACGTGAAGAAGACGAGCGGGACGGCTGCGACGTACCAAGTCTCCATTAACCAGACTGCAAGCAGCGACCAATGGCCGACCGCGATATGTACACTCTTTCGAATTGTCTCATCCGTCCAGCCGAGGCGTTTGCCAATCTGTTCAAGACCGACGAGAAACACCAGGACAATGACGATGGACAGGATGGAACTGACCCATTCATTCATCGTTGGACCACCTTTATCTACATTTTTTTATACGTTTCCATTATACCTTAATCAGGCGATAGCCTAGCTTCCTTTTCAAACATTTGGTAGAATGAGGTCAAATGACTGTATAGCCAACGGACGTAGGTGGCTATAGAAAGGATGCCTGTATGCGCGACGCAATTTCGATTCAAACTTTGGCTGATTGCCTTCATTATATGCGGGTTGGCGACGTAGACCGGGCCATCTCTCTCTTCCCAGAGGACGTGCGTGAGCATTTCCCGAAAGAACTTCGCAAAATTCATTTGTTTCATATTGAAAAGAACGGATTGTCGATCAATCAAATCGTTGCTTTGGCGAACACGTTGACGGGGGAACACTTATCCGCCACCACGATCCAAAACTGGACGAAACGAGAGGTCCGGAAAATCATCGGAGTGCCCCGGGTCGGTAAAAAGTACTCGCTCCAACAAGCGGCCATCATTTATTTACTCGATGATTTGAAGCACTTGTTCTCGCTAGAAGAGACGAGTTCGCTCCTGGCGCTCATCTTCAACAACCCTGACCGTGATGAAGACGACCTCATCTCACCGATCGACTTTTATCGTCTCTACGCCGAGTACGCCAAATCGACGAGCCCGATCGAGCTCCTCGACACCCGTGCGAAGCGTTCAATCGAGAAGATGGGCTATACCCATCCGAACATCTTGCACGTCCTTAAACTCTGTTTATACGCGCACCGCGTGACGACCCTCGAGATCGAGGCCAAACATTATTTGAACCGCTTCATTTGACCACGTCGAATGGAGCTTTTTTTCATAAAAAAACACCAGTCGCCGTGACTGGTGTTCGTCATATTGGTCACACCGATACCGTGATGGGCATCCGTGATTTTACTGTCAACGTTTTAAGGACAGACAACAACTCGAACATCGAGAGTTGGTCGGCCTCTTTCGTCAAGCAGAAGCAGTCATCCTCTTGTTTGCGGAGTTCCGCCACAAGCTTGCCTGCTTTGTCTCGAACGCTGAACTTATAGCGCTCGACATCGTATTGAATCGTATAGAGACCGCGTTCATAGACGTTGTACTCACACTTTTTCCCGAATAACGAGAATTTGTCCTTCAACTGACCAATCGCCTGCCCGTCGTGGTTCATGACGACCCACTTTTGACAGTTCGGGATGTACTTCCCGTGAGCGATTTGACGGCCTGACAAGTTGTGCACTTGAACACTGCCCTCCGCGTCGCGGTGAACAGATCCGATCGCATCATTTGTCTCGTCATAAATGGTTGCTTCGCCTTGCGTAAAGACACAACCTTTTACATAAATTAATTTGCGCACCGCTTTTCCTCCTAATACGTTCCAACCTTGGATTTGTGTGTGTTTGGTTGGTCTTTCTATGAAACCCCCAAATTGGTACTGCTAGCCGCCTTTTCTCGTTTCAGCGACTACATATTTCATATGACGAAGATGATTATTGCATCGATTGATGAAAAAGACAACCCCTTTTTCTTCGACACAATCCGCCATTCTGTCAAAGTTGTGAACACGCCTGATTTTATCGCTTAAAACCGGCCTCTTTTAGCAACTGTTCGAGCTCCATTCTTGCAATCAGACGAACTTGATTCGGTTCCGCCAATTCGTACGCACTATCGGTATACGATGAGTTCGTCACGACCCAGCCCTCGTTCACGCCATAGTATGGAACAGACGCCGCGACTTGCTGGACGGCTTCGAGTCCGACCGCCTTTTCATAGCGTTTCGCTTGGACCGCGATCGACCATCCATCTTCTGCTTCAAGGAGCAGATCCGCCCCGAAGTCACGTGACGCCGGGGTCACCGTCACGGTGTACCCGAGCGCGGTGAACACTTCCTCTAAAAATAGTTCAAATTCTCGGCCGTCCATCCGGTCGATGCGGTGGATCGTCGAGAGACGCATCCGCCAAATGAGCCAAAGCAGGCCGACTGCCACGCAAGCGATGATGCTCCAAATCGGTGCATCCCACCACCATAACCCGAGGGCAATCATTAAGCTGAGCCCCATTCCTTTCACGTCCATCGCCCTCTCTATGTGTTCTTATCTTCACTTTACCGTTTGAAGGCAGGAAAACAAAGGGGGAGCTGTCGAATGTATTGAAGATGTACCCGTTTGATATAGAGAAGGAGGGATCATCGTTAATGGAGAACCGAGGACATCTCCAAAGCGAACTGCTACACGCCTTACCGTACGGTGTAGCGTTAATCACGACGGATGGGACAATCGTCCAAGCAAACCGTCCGTTTTTAGAGCAATTCCCTGAAGACTTACAAACGCGATCAAACATCTTTCATATGGTCAACCAGTCACCGATCACGATGGAGCTGTCACGACGGATGGAGCAAGGACTATCTTGGACGTATGAGATGCCGACGATCCGGATTCACGCCATCCCCAATGGTGACGTCTACATCCTCTCAATCGAGCCGCTTCCGCTCGATACACGGGTGACGGTCCAACATAACGCGTTCGAAGCCATGATGCACACTGAGCTTGATATGGCGATGATCATGACCGATGCCAATCTGTTGATCAATCGCTTCAATAAAGGGGCGACCGAACTGTTCGGATATGCGCCGCACGAAGTACTCTATGAAATGACCCCGTTTGGTCTGTTCGAGTCAAGAGAACTGAGCGAGAAGCGGACCCACTATCAAGACGAGACGGAGCGGCTCTTGTCATTCGAACAGATGCTGCGTGTGGCGTTAGACCGAGGCGACCGTGAATGGAAGTTCCAACGAAAAGACCGGACCCATTTCGTCGGAAAACTGTTCATGCACCCTGTCTATGAGCAGGCATGCGTCATCGGATTTTTCTTTTTCGTGTTCGATGTCAGTCCTGAGATCGCCTTGAAAGGCGAATTGCTTCATAAAGAACAACGCTATCGCATGTTTGCCGAATCAGTCATCGAAGCCGTGCTATTCCATGAAGGCGGGACGATCTTAGACGCGAACAAGGCGGCCGAAACGATTTTTCGCATCCCGGCCGAACAGATGGTCGGCCGTCAAACGATCGAGTTCATCGCCGAAGGCTACCGGGCCGATGTGTTGCGCCGCATTCGCAATCATATCCAGACACCGTATGAGGTCATCGGCCGTCGTGAGGACGGGACGTTCCTCGAGATGGAAGTGTACCCGAAAGAAGTGGCGTTCCAAGGCCAGACGCTTCGTGTCGCCGTCATGCGCGACATCAGCGACCGAAAGAAAGTCGAGCGCATGCTCGAGCGGGAGAAGAACGCCATCGCCCGGCAACGGGATATCATCCAATCGATTTTACAGGCGTCCAATGAAGCGTTCGTCTTGACCGAATCGAACGGCAGCGTCCTTTTCATGAACGTGCACGCCCGTCGTCTGCTCGATTTGCCGGGTATCGCCCCGAACAAGATGCAAGAGCGAATTCCGCTCCTGACGACATTCCGCGCGCGTGACCGCACCGAGATGTTGAGAAAAATCGATTTGTTGCTCGACGGATCGGCGCGAGAAGTGTCAATGCGCTTCTCGATTCCGCAACCGAATGATCGGGACGAGCAATATTACGAGATGTATGGGACTGGTATGGATACGAAACGCCAAATCGGAATGGACAGTGGGTTCTTGTTTGTTTTTCGCAACCGGACCGAAGAAGAACGGATGGACCAAATCAAAAACGAATTGGTCAGCACCGTGTCCCACGAACTGAGAACCCCGCTGTCGTCACTGTCGGGATATATCGAATTGATGCTCACTCGCGATTTGAACCCCGAAAAGCGTGAGCGCTACTTAAAGACGATGGCGAAGGAAGCGAAGCGACTGACCGACCTGTTGAACGATTTTCTCGATATTCAACGAATGGAAGACGGCAATCAAGAGTATAAAAAAGACCACTTCATCTTGAACGAACTCGTCCGCGATGTTGTCGAACGCTTCCGCGAGACGAGCAATCACTCGATTCATTTCGATGACGCCGATGAATCGCTTCACCTCATCGCCGACAAAGACCGCATCGAGCAAGTCATCATCAACCTGCTCTCGAACGCAATCAAGTACTCGCCTCATCACCACGAAGTCGAGGTACGGGTCCGCCATGAACGTAACCAAGCCCACGTCTCCATTCAAGACTTCGGCATCGGGATTCCCGAGCATGCGTTCGAAGAGTTATTCAAAAAGTTTTATCGCGTCGACAACTCGGACACACGTCAAATTGGCGGGACGGGTCTTGGGCTGTCAATTTGTAAGGAAATCATCGAATCACATGGCGGTAGTATCGAGGTCGAGTCGAGCGTCGGCGTCGGCTCGACATTCACGTTCACGTTGGACTTAGCGGAGGAGACAATATGAACCATTACGCTTTCACCGGTTTCCCCGGCTTTTTAGCCGGAAAGATGATTACGCACCTCGCAACCTTGCCGAATCAAATCGGAACGATTTACGCGCTCCACCTCCCGACCGAACGTTCCGGGGCACTCGCTTTAAAACAGGAGCTGTTGGAAGCGACATCGTTACGAGATGATCAACTCGTGCTCGTCGAGGCCGATATCACGCTGCCTGAAGTCGTGCTCGACCCGATCATGCGCTCGGTCATCGAACGTGAAGTGAATTACGTGTTTCACTTGGCCGCTGCGTACGACTTGAGCATCCCTTATGATGTCGGGTATCGCATCAATCTGTTTGGGACGAAACACATCACCTCGCTCGCGAAACGGGCCCCGCACTTGAAACGATACGTCTACTTCAGCACCGCCTATGTGTCCGGACGCCGTCAGGGCACCGTTTATGAGAACGAGTTATGGCACCGTGTCCGCTTTAAAAATCATTACGAGGCGACGAAGTATGAAGCCGAGGCCATCGTCTCGCGGGAGCTCGGTTCGATGCCGGTGACCATCATCCGTCCCGGCATCGTCATCGGCCATAGCGAGACCGGCGAGACGAAAAAGTTTGACGGGGTCTACTTCGTCTTGAAGCTGATGGACCAACTCCGCCAAGCCGCCCCGCTGCCGTACATTGGACGACAGAATATCGAAGTGAACCTCGTCCCGTACGATTATGTCGTCGAGGCGACCGCTTACCTCGCCCACGCCCCGGTCGGTCTAAAACGGACGTTCCATTTGACCGACCCGTTCCCGCACGGGGCCCGCGAAGTGTACCGCATGATTCATGAAGAGATGTTCGGTCGCTCTCCACGCGGGACAATCCCGCATGCGGTCGCGGAGACCGGGTTCTCGGCGCTGCATCTGTCGGAACGTTACGGGGTTCCGCGCGAGCTGCTCGCCTACTTCAAGCATCAAGTCCATTTCGATACGACGCAGACGCTCCGCGCACTGAGCGGTACTGATATCGTCTGTCCGGATTTGAAGGATTATCTGCCGAAAGTCGTCGCCTATTATGAGACACACAAAAAGCCCTGACCAGGGCTTTTTGTGTGTTATCCGATTAACAACTTCTCTTTTGGATAGCGAATCTTTCGATCCATCTGGCGCGCAACCGTGAACAGGATG
The DNA here is from genome assembly GCF_018617905.1 of Exiguobacterium sp. s40. Lineage (NCBI taxonomy): Bacteria > Bacillati > Bacillota > Bacilli > Caryophanales > Exiguobacterium > Exiguobacterium sp. s40. Next base: position 49,687 of record NZ_JACSLC010000012.1, read on the forward strand.
GTCAACGAGCCGACACGTCCGAGCAACATCATGAACATGATGAGACTTTTGCCCGCATCGTTCAATTCTGTTGTGACTCCGAGCGACAATCCGACCGTCCCGAACGCCGAGACCGTCTCAAACAAGAGCGCCGTCGCCGGAATATGACCGTTCGTCAAGATGGTCAGTGCGGTAATCAATAAGATAAAGAAGAAACTCGTGATGGCCACGACGTACGCCTTTTTAATTTGAAACGCGTCAATCGTCCGCTCCAAGATGACCGTCTCTTTCTTCCCGACGATGAACGCCCACATATCCGCCAGAATGACAGCCACCGTTGTCACTTTAATCCCCGACCCTGTCGAGGCGGCGCCGGCCCCGATATACATAAGAATGATCATGACGCCAATCGAAATCGGCGCCATCGTCGTCAGGTCGATTGTGTTAAAGCCTGCCGTTCGCGTCGTCACCGCTTGGAAGAAAGTGACGTGCATCGCTTCACCGAACGGGCGGCCATACAGCCCACCTTCATTCGACACCCATTCGAACAACATGAGCGAGAACCAGGCGATTCCGTTGACGATGACGAGTGAAGCAATCATGATTTTCGAATGGAGGGCGAGACGTTTCCAACGTTTCACCTCGGTCGCGTCGGCGATGGTCGTAAAACCGAGCCCCCCAATCATTAAGAGCGCGGCAATCGTGATAACGATAGCTGTGTTCTGCTCGAACTGCATCAAATTGTCCGGCCATAGGGCGAATCCGGCATTGTTGAACGCTGACACCGCATGGAAGAACCCATAATAGAGCGCCTCACCGAAACGATAGTCACCGGTGCTGTACAGTTCGACCGTCAAAAACAACATGCCGATGAACTGGACGATGAGTGTCGTAAAGACGATGTTGCGGACGAGACGCACCGTGCCGCCCGGTCCCGACAAGTTGAGTGACTCTTGGAGCAAGATGCGCTGCTTTAAACCGATTTTCTTCCCGAGCACACTGAGCAACATAAGCGCGACCGTCATAAAGCCGAGACCACCGATTTGAATCAGCGCAACGATGACGAGCTCGCCGAACGTATTGAACGATGTTCCAATGTCGATTGTCGATAATCCAGTCACCGTTCCGGCCGATGTCGCGATAAACAGACAGTCGATCCAAGACACGGGTTGTGTCTGCGCGAACGGCATATAGAGTAATGTCGCCCCAATAAAGATGGCGAGCAAAAAGCCCGTCGCGATAAAACGGGCCGGCTTTTCAAACACGAGCCGGTAAAGCGCCTCAATTCGTTTTATGCGCAATTCCCGTACGGTCAATCGATGTCGCATCTCGCTATCTCCTTCAAATCAAGTTTTCTAAGGCTCATACTACTCCTCACTTATAAAATTGCCAACTAGAAAAATGTATCGCTAACTGTTTGCCAGATTTTTTGGTAATATGAGAGATAGACTTTATGAATGTTGAGGAGGTTGAATGAAACCGTGGACCCTAGTACGGTAGATCATTCGCTAACGGATGTCTCGCGAAGGTTGGAGCGTCAGTCACAATGCATGCCCGCCCATCTTTATTTCCAGCTCGAAGAACTGCTACATTGGTCACTTGATCAAGAAGTTGTGAATCAATTGTACGCATTATTAAAAAAATACGACGTGTTAACCGATATAGAGCGTGAAGAACGAAATATCAGCATCCAAATGCTGATTGACGAAAACGGCGCTTAACCATCGGGAACGCATTTGCGGGAGACGAGTTAAGTCTCTCGCTTTTTTTGTCTCCTGATTTTTTTTAGAAAGGTGGAAAACATAGACATGGATGTCGTCACGTTAGTAGGACTCATACTTGGGTTCCTCACCCTCGTCGGAGGGATGGTATTGAAAGGAGCCGGGATTGCCCCGCTCATCAACCCGGCAGCTCTCGTCATCATTTTTGTCGGGACAGCGGCCGCAGTCAGTATCGCCGTCTCCAAAGAACAACTGCAAAACGTACCGAAGTTGTTCGGCATTCTCTTCAAAAAGCAGGAGTTGCCAAGTAAATCCGGGCTGTTGACACAGTTCGTCGACTTGTCGACGCAAGCGCGTAAAGAAGGACTCTTGTCGCTCGAGACAGCGCTCGAACAAGTCGAAGAGCCGTTCTTGAAACAAGGGATGATGATGGTCATCGACGGCCAACCGTCCGAATATATCGCCGAGGTCATGTCACGCGATATCGAGAACATGGAGCAACGCCATAAAGCGAACTCGGACATCTTTACCCAAGCCGGCACGTATGCGCCGACACTCGGGGTTCTCGGAGCCGTTATCGGGTTGATTGCGGCCCTAAAAGATTTGTCTGATATCGAAAAGCTCGGTCACGCGATTTCAGCCGCGTTCGTCGCGACGTTGTTCGGGATTTTCACAGGATACGTCCTCTGGTTCCCGTTCGCCAATAAATTGAAGCAGTATTCGAAGAGCGAGGTCATCATCAAAGAGATGATGATTGAAGGAATTTTATCCATCCAAGGCGGAGAATCACCAAAGACGCTAGAAGATAAGTTGGCCGTGTATTTGTCTCCAAAGGAGCGAGCGAACTATGAAGCGCAAAAAGAAGCATGATCATGAAGAACATATCCCTGAAGGCTGGCTCATTCCTTATGCCGATCTCCTGACGCTTCTGCTCGCTTTGTTCATCGTCTTGTTCGCCTCGAGTAACGTCGACCAGACGAAGCTAGAAAAGATGTCCCAGTCCTTTAATCAAGTGTTCTCAGGCGGGACGAGTGTGTTTCAAGCCTCGACCGCCTCGAACAGCGATATTAGCCGCACGAACAAAACGGACACGACGGCGAATCCACGGACGTACGAACTCGCCAAGCTCGATGAGTTGAAAGAAGAGGTCAATCAATACATTCAAAAGAATGGACTCGAGGATGAGATCGAAGCGACCATCAATTCGAGCGGTCTCGTCCTGACGATCCAAGACCGGGCTCTATTCAGCATGGGTGAAGCGACGCTCGATGGCGATGCTAGAGCAGTCGCCCGCTCCATCAGCGGTATTCTCGAACAAGCCGGCAATCGTGAAATCGTCGTATCGGGTCATACGGATAACATCCCAATCAACACGGCCCGCTTCCCGTCGAACTGGGAACTCAGTTCAGCCCGAGCCACCGCCTTCATGCGCGGCTTGTTGACGAACGACGCCTTGAACCCTGGGCAGTTCACACTTGCGAGCTACGGGGAATACAAACCGATTGCGACGAACGACACGGAAGCCGGACGTTCGAAAAACCGCCGCGTCGAAGTGTTGATTAAACCACTCGTCGATTTATCAGAAGGCTCACCGAAGATGCTCGAAACGATCGTCTTACCATAAAAAAATCCCACTCTGTCGAGAGTGGGATTTTTCGTTATCGGGTCCATTCGAAATATTTACGAGCGAGCTCAGTGAGCGGACTGTTGAACAAACGTTTCCGCCAGTACAAGTCGGCCGCCTTCTTGACCGCTTCGCTACGCGATGGGTACGGATAGATCATCCGGGACAGTTTACCGATCTTATCGCCCCGCTGCATTGCATAGACGACGATTTGCATCCAATCCCCGGCCGTCATTCCGACCGCGTGCCCACCGATAATCTTACCGTTCTTCCGGGTGATGATTTTGACGAATCCTGTCTCTTGACGGTCGGCGACGAACCGATCGACCTCAGACAGTTTCGCTTCAAAAATCTCGACGTCATCGCCGTGACGCTCACGTGCCTCGGCCTCGGTCATGCCGACGTGGAACACTTCCGGGTCCGTGAACGTGATCCACGGCATCTTCGTGTAGTCGACCTTGTTCCATAGTCCGAACAAGGCGTTCGCCACGACGGCTTTCCCTTCTTCTCCGGCCGCATGGGTGAACGGTAACGTCTTGATCGTGTCACCGATCGCGAAAATGTGCGGTTGGGACGTCCGGTATGTCGAAGTGACATCAACGTACCCGTCTTTCACGTTCACATGCGCCCGGTCGAGCCGTAGTTCATCAATTCTCGGTTTACGGCCCGTCGCCATGAGCAGTTTGTCAGCCTCATACGTCACGGTCTCGCCATCGACTTCAGTCGTGACGTGAATACGTCCGTCCTCTTCCGCAATCTGCTTCACTTTCACCCCGATTTTCAGACGCATCGCCATCTCGAGCTGGGAGCGGAGCAATTTGCTGACAGACTCATCTTCTTTCGGTAAGAACGTGTCCTGTGCCTCAAGCACGGTCACTTGGCTTCCAAGACGAGCGAACGATTGGGCAAGTTCAAGCCCGACCGTGCCGGCGCCGATGACGATGATACTTTCTGGCAGCGTTTCTTCTTCAAAAACTTGTTCGTTCGTTAAGTACGGCACACTGTCCAATCCATCAATCGGCGGTACGGTCGGTTTCGATCCGGTCGCGATGACAAACTTTTTCCCAATCAACAAATCGTCTCCGACTTTAAGCTCGTACGGGCTTTGGAATGATGCCTCGCCGATATACACATCGACACCAAGTTTTTCGAAACGCTCCGTTCCGTCATGATCTTGGATAATGGCGCGGGCACGATCGACACGCGCCTTCGTCGTCTGGTAATGGTCGCGGCCATCAAACTCAGCTCCGAGCACACGCGCCGCCTGCATCATGCTACTCGCTTCTTTCGAAGCGGCAATCAGCGCTTTCGACGGGACACACCCGACGTGAAGACAGTCTCCACCAAGGTGTTTTTTCTTCTCGACCAAGGCGACCTTTGCGCCTAAGTTTGCGGCACCAGCCGCGACCGTCATCCCGGCCGCGCCTCCACCAATCACAATCAACTGATAATCCTTCATCTCATCAACCTCCGATAGCGTTCACTCACATCCTGCATCCGTTTCCGGTTCACCCCAAAGTCAGAGTGACCGAGTCGTGATGCCGAGCGGAATTCAATCTGTCTTGTCTCATCGTCGAATCGGAATTCAACGTCATCCTTAAAGCGCATCATTTTCGACGTGACGACATAATGGAGCGTGTCATCCGTCTCCTTGACGAGCTCGGTCCGAGGCAGTTGCCCCATCACCATCTTCATTGTCTCGATGCTCTCAGCGCGGTCTTCCCCGTATGGGAGCGGCTCCATGCGTAGCGCCTCAATTTCTGTTTCGGTCGAGACAGCGTTCGGACTACCTGACAATGGCTTCAATGATTTCGTTGCCACGAAAAAAACCTCCCTCATTCTACATACAATTACATGTATCCTGAATTCGGAAGGTTTAACCCTTTTAATGCAGTTCGCTCGGATCGAGCGGCAACAAAACAGTCACCGTCGTCCCATGACCGACCTCACTTTCAATGACGAGCTTTCCTTCGTGCGCCTCGATCAACTCCTTCGCAATCGCGAGACCAAGACCACTGCTGCCTTTCGTCACTTGCGCCTGATAGAACATTTCCGTGATGCGTTGCAGGTGATCCCGTGAGATACCAGGCCCCTCGTCAATAATCGAGATGAACGCGACCCGCTCCGATTGCACGAACCGTACGGTCAACGTCCCACCTTCGGGTGAGAAGCGAATGGCGTTCTCGAGTAAGTTTAAAAATACTTGTTTCAACCGGTTCTCATCAAACAGTCCAATCGATTTTTGGGGGTACCGTTCGATGAGGGTGATCTGTTTATCCTCGAGCGACTGTTTCAACTGAATCGTCACTTTCCGTAACAGCGATACGAGGTCGAGTTCTTGCCGATACAAAACGAGCCGGCTCTCTTCAATTTTCGTGTAATCGAGCAACTGCTCGACGAGCCCAATCATCCGCTCCGTCTCCGAATGGATGATGCTCAAACCGAGCTCGGTCTCCTCTGACACTTTCTCGTCCCCGCCGCGAATCGTCTCGGTCCATCCTTTGATCGAAGTGAGCGGCGTCCGCAACTCGTGCGACACGTTTGATAGAAATTCATTTCGTGTCGATTGATGCTGCTGCACTTTCGCTCCTAAATACGTCAGCGTCCGGGCCAGTGCCCCGAGCTCATGTTTTTCATTGGAATAGACTTCGACGTCAAAATCACCTTGCGCCATCTCATCAGCCGTCTCAATGATGTCTCGAATCGGTCGGACGAAGCGGTCTGCAATCCGAATGACGGCATAGAGCGCGACCAGCCAAATCAAGACGCCAATCATGACGACAGCCATCCAAATCTCGCGAATCAACGTATCGAGATCGGCGAGCGGCCGCGTGAAGCTGATGGCGAATTCACTCGTGCCGTCCGTGATGATGGGACTCGTCACGGACAAATAGTGGTTCCCTTCCGCATCGTAATCTTGGACGATGGACTCACCGCGGGCGAGGTCTTGCAGTTGTTCCGGTGTGAAGGCCGCCTGCTGCACCCGCTGTCCCGTCGTTTTAATGATTTGACCGGTCCGGTCGACAATCGTCAAATCGGTGCCTGGATACCCGAACGTCCGGACGAGAACCGAGAACGCGCTCGGTGTTTCAAAACCGACCTGCGCCTGGGGATAGAGATAGGCACTCGTCGTCGCATGGCTAAGTAAGGCCTCTGATTCATATTCATAGTAGTAGCGGTACGTTCCGTACGACAAGACGCTCACGAGCAAGACGAGCACGAACGTCATGACGAGCATAATCCGAATGACGAGCTGTTGCTTCATCCGTCATGTCTCCGCCATTTGTACCCGTGCCCCCACAGTGTCTCGATATAAGCCGGGTGGCTCGGATCATCTTCAATTTTTTGACGGAGACGACGAATGTTGACGTCGACCGTCTTTCTGTCCCCGAAGTAATTGATGCCCCAAACGGCATCTAACAGCGCATCACGTGATAAGACGACTTCCTCGTTTTGGACGAGGTGACAAATCAAATCGTATTCGGTCGGGGTCAAATCAATCGACTGCCCATACTTCGTCACTTGCTTCGCTGCCAAGTCGATGGCGAACGGTCCGGACTTCAATCGCTTCTTCTCTTTTCGTTTCACTTTCTCGACACGTCGGAGGAGTGCTTGAATCCGCGCCACGAGTTCTCCGGGACTGAACGGCTTGGCGATGTAGTCGTCCGCCCCTCGGCCGAGTCCTTCGATTTTATCTTCTTCGAGTGTGCGCGCCGTCAGCATGATAATGCCGACATTCTCATCTAAATCACGGATGGCCGCACATGCCTCAAAACCGTCCATCTCTGGCATCATCACATCCAATAACACGACATCGAACGGTTCACGATCAAATGCCGTGACCGCCTCGCGTCCGTTCGTCGCCTCAAAGACGTCGAATCCGGCCCGCTTTAAATTAACGATGATAAAGCTGCGAATCGCATGCTCATCTTCGGCTACTAATATTCGATTCATCATTCCACCTCTTCTGAAATTCACTACTTCTTAATAGTTACGTTTTTGCGACAAGGTTGTCAATTGACCTCAAATCGTATTAGGATGGAGTCATTAGATTCTGAAGGAGGACTCCTTACCATTATGAGTTACAAGATGATTGTTTTAGATATGGACGATACGCTCCTCACGAGCGATCACACGATTTCCGCCAAGACGAAAGCTGCCTTGCTGGATGTACAAGAACGCGGACATAAAGTCGTGCTCGCGAGCGGACGTCCGACGTACGCGATGTGGGACGCAGCTCGAGAGCTCGAGCTCGCCAAATACGGTAGCTATATTCTCTCATTTAACGGTGCCTCAATCATCAACTGTGAGACGAATGAAGAAATCTTCTCGAGTACATTGCTTCCAGAGACGGTCGCCCATCTCCATGATATCAGTGTCCGGGAAGAAATCGCGATTCATACGTATATCGGTAACGAAATCGTAACCGATCAACCGAACCCGTATACCGATATCGAAGGTGAATTGACAGGGATGCCGGTCATCCATGTCGCCGACTTCAAAGAAGCGGTCACGACGCCTGTCGTCAAGTGTCTCATGCTCGGTGACGGCGACACGCTTGCCCCGATTGAAACGAAACTGCAAGTCGAACTCGAAGGCAAACTCGCCGTCGCCCGTTCGAAACCGTTCTTCCTCGAATTTACGGAAGCGGGTGTGACGAAAGGGACGAGCCTCGCCTTCTTAGCCGAGCACGTCGGCATCGAGCAAGCCCACGTCATCGCTTGCGGAGACGGGAACAACGACTTGACGATGATTGAATGGGCTGGGCTTGGGGTCGCAATGGGCAACGCCAACACAACGGTCAAAGGCAAAGCCGACTTCATCACGAAATCAAACAATGAAGACGGGATCGCGCACGTTATCGAAACGTTCATGGGAACTGTCCTCGTCGATCGATAAACGGACAACTCAGGTTGAATTCAAGAAGGAATTACGATGAATAAAGGATTGAAACGGGCGGGACTCGGACTCGTCGGCACGGCTGTCGCCGGTGCCGCCTATGTATTCTTGTCCCCGAAACCGACCTCACGCCTCGTCAAAACCTCATTTGCCGGCGGGAACGAAGTGGCCATTAAAGGGTTCGAGGAAGTCGTACAAAAAACGTCGGTCCGTAAAGACATCGACTACCATTCGGCTTACGAGAACGGAACGTTCGACTTGATTCGCTACGAAGGTGAGAAGCAAATCGTCCCAACCATCTTTTGGGTGCACGGCGGTTCATTCGTCGGTGGCGATAAGGCCGACGTCTTCAAGTATGCGACGTCGATCGCAAGCAACGGCTACAACGTCGTCAGCGTCAATTATGCGCTCGCTCCAGACGTCACGTACCCCGTCCCGCTCCAACAACTTGAAGAGGCATACACGTATATCGCTGAAAACAATGACCGCTTCCGGCTCGATCTCGACCGTGTCTTCTTTGCGGGCGATTCGAACGGGGCCCAACTTGTGGCCCAATTCGTCGGAATCCAATTGAACGATGGCTACGCACCGTCTGCCGAAGTGAAGCAAATCGTCCCGAAATCGTCGATTCTCGGCACGGTTCTCATGTCGGGTCCGTACGATTTGAAACGGAGCATCGTCGAGTCATCGAAGACGGTCACCCGCTTCTTGTTCAAACGGATTGGTTGGGCTTACTTCGGAACGTACAATTGGGAAGACTTGCCGGTCGTCGCGGAAGCGTCGCCGCTCGTGAATATCCCGGCCACGTTCGTCCCGACGTTTATCACCGATGGCAACACCGGTTCGTTCGAAACGCAAGCGAAAGAATTTGCGACGATCCTCTCAGGTCGTGCGGACGTCACGAGCGTCTTTTATGACCGAAACGAACATGCGCTCGGCCATGACTACCATTTCGAAATGGATAAACCAGCCGCCAGTGCCACGTATCGCCGTTTAATCACGTTCTTGCGCGAAACGACGCGTTAACAAATAATCCCCGCCCATCATTGGGCGGGGATTATTTTTGTCAGTTGAGCAATGCGAGCGCGCGGCCAATCAACTCATGCCGCGACGGTGACGTCTCACGTAACGCGTGCAACCGTTCCGTCAACGCCTGTCGAAGCGCATCGGACTCGACGAGCTCCAAACATTCGATGTGGAGCAACCAAGCATCGGGATGATCGGCAAGAATCGTCGGCACGAGCTCATCAATCGACTCGCCTTGCTCCCGCATATTGCGAATTCGATTGAACATCGGGTCATCGTTCGTCCAAACACGGGCGTCACGTTCGATGCGGACCGGCTTCTCCAAGATGACGAGTTCTTCAATCTCGGTGCCTGGGAAGATCGATGGGAGCGTGTCTTGTCTCACTTCGAGTGTCTCCAGTTTAATCTGTCGTCCTTCGATGGTGACGACGACGTCTTCGAACTGTAACGCTTCCGTCGTCTCGCTGACGAGGCGTCCGTCCAGTCGAATCCCTGCCGTCGCCAATACGTCTTGAAGCGGTCCGTCGAGAACGAGTACGCCGTGGTTCTGTAAGTTCGTCAATTGACCGTGATTGACGTTCACACAGTCGTCCCACTGGACGAGCGCATGGGCTCCGGAGCGTGTCACGTGACGAATCACACCGACACGGTCCGTCCCGTCTTCAAGCCGGACAGTCGATTGACTGCCCGACGCGAGCGCTTTCTCGAGCGAGGCGATTCCACCTTGGTTGACCGCCATCCGTGACTCGAGTTCGTCTAGCGCGTCCTTCAACGCTTCAAAGTCCGGGATGACGAACAACTCGCGTTGCATATTCGTCACGTCCTGTTTCGTTTCGAGTGCGTGCTCTAAATTGAACGGATGTTTCGTGACGGCGTCAGTCAAACAATGACGGCTCTCCCCGACCGATGATAACAGTCCTGCCCCGTAGATGAGCGGGTTGTCCACCTCACCGATGAGACCGAACTCGACCGTCCACCAAAAGATGCGGGCGACTTGTTGCGCTTCAGAGAAGCCGGTTACTTGGGCTTTGGCCGCATGAACCGCCGCTTCGGCTGCCGCGATCTCCTCGTCCGTCGAGTTCGCATTCTCCTTCACGACGGTCAATCGTTTCAGTGCTGCAAACGAGGCGTGTTCTTCACGATTCATGAACGCTTTCGCTCCAAGCTGTCCGAACCGCTTCACGATTTGGGAGAACTCCGGATCCATCAACATCGGTGCATGACCAGCCGCCTCGTGGATGATATCTGGTGCCGGACTGTACAAAATATTCTCGACTTTACGAATATCGGTCGCGACCGGCAACATGCCGTTGCCTTGGAAATCAAAGAAAGCGACACCTGGGATGAGTCCATCGACCGCGACCGTCGACCAACCGGCCGCTCGCATCTCTTCGGTCATCTTTTCAACGTCAGGGAGACGCTCTGGCCCCATGCCCGTCTTTTTCAACCCTTCGATGTAGAACGGGTGTGCCTTCCCTTCAAGCGTGTGCAAGTTCAGTCGCAAGACGAAGCGCCAGACAGCATGATCCGTCGGCGTGTACTCGTCGTAGAACTGTGGCGAAATATGTGGGGCCAAATGGCGTGGAATGATTTGTGTGAGCATGATGTTTCCTCCTTTGATTGACTGAACGTAAAAAAGTCCCTATCGATTCACTCGATAGGGACGACGATGCCGCGGTACCACCCTGATTACTAGACGGACGTCTAGTCACTCTATTCCGATAACGGGGGACCGCTCAACAAGTGAGAGCTCGCGAACTGTAATTCGATTCATCTTTTGGGCGTGTTCACAGCACCACACGCTCTCTGGGCCAGGGAAGATGTCTCTACTTCGGTTCGGTCACCGCTTTTATACTGTTATACAGTTATGCTTCTATGCGCATGTGCTTTTAAGCACTAAAGTATCTTGTTGGTAGTAACGATAACAGACCGTTTGAATGTCGTCAACAAAAAAACAGTCCGCATCTGCAGACTGTCACAAACACCAATCAATTTCAGGTTGTCCCCACTCACTCAACTTCGCGTTCACTTGCGAGAACGGCTTCGATCCGAAAAAGCCGCGATGGGACGAGAGCGGGCTCGGATGGACCGACGTCAAGACGGCATGTTGCGGGCCAATCCATTTCTGTTTCTTCTTCGCGTCGTTCCCCCATAAGACGAACACGATCGGCTCTTCACGCTGCCCGAGTCGCTCGATGATGGAGTCGGTGAACTGTTCCCAGCCCTTCCCGCGGTGAGACCCAGCCTTGCCTGCCTCGACCGTGAGGGCGGTGTTGAGCAATAGCACGCCTTGTCGGGCCCATTTCTCCAAATTGCCGTTGGTCGGTACCGGACAGCCGACATCGTCCTGCAATTCTTTAAAGATATTACGGAGTGACAGCGGAAGGCGGACGCCGTCTTGGACCGAGAAACTGAGTCCATGCGCTTGGTTCGGTCCGTGATAGGGATCTTGCCCGAGGATGACACATTTGACGTCCTTGAACTTCGTATAGACGAACGCGTTCCAAATATCTTCTCGCTCCGGATAGACGGTCGATGTCTCGTACGCTTCATCGACGAACGCTTTCAAGTTAGTAAAATAAGGCTCGGCCATCTCGGATGCGATGATGTCGCTCCAATCCCCAAGCAGGCGATTTGATAACTGTTCTCCCATGTGTTTCTCCCCTTTCCGTCTTATCATACCCGAATTGATGGCACACAAAAAGACGAGCCCGATTGGACTCGCCTTGATCATTATACTGTGACTGCGCCTGCGACTTCTTTCGCAAGTGCTTCGGCTTTCGCTTTTGCGTCAGCAACGATTTCTTCGATTTTGTCTGGGTGTTGGTTCATTCCTTCAACTGGAAGTGTCGTCACTTCTGTCACGCCGACAAATGCGAGCGCTTGACGGAGGTAAGCGTCTGCGAAGTTGAGGTCCGTACCCGTGTAGATGCCACCCGTACCTTGGATGTGGATCGCTTGTTTGTTCTCGAGAAGACCGACTGGACCCTGCTCTGTGTAACGGAATGTTTTACCAGCCGTCAAGACGCTGTCGAGGAACATCTTCATGCGTGCTGGGAAGAAGAAGTTCCACATTGGCGTCGCGAACACATACATGTCAGCTTCCATGAACTTCTCGAGCATACCGTTCATTGTTGCGACTTTAGCCGCTTCGACGTCTGTGAGTGCTTCGCCTGATGCGAATTTGCCCCATGCGCTGAGGACGTCGCCGTCGATTTCTTGGACATCGACATCGTAAAGTTCAATCGCTTCAACTTCGAGTGACGCATTCTCGTTCGTGAGTGTCGTCATGAATGTTTCAGCGACTTGTTTGCTGTATGACAATTCTGTCGGTTTCGGGTTAGCAGATACGTATAATACCTTTTTCATAATGGGTTCCTCCATAAAAGTAATCTCTATTTGTAACAACAGTTTGAACTATATCATCTGTATATCTCACAGTCAATTATTTTAACTTCAAGATAAATGAGTCAAAAAAACAGGCAGGCGTCATTTGCCTGCCGCGTTATAACCGACTCGTTTTAATAAGTCGATCAACATTTCCGTCTCCTCTTCACTGAGTGGGCCATAAATGTCTTTAAAGATTTCGATATGCTCGGGATAAACGACGTCCATCAAGCGCTTGCCTTCTTCGGTCAACGAAGCATACGTGACGCGTCGGTCAGATGGACAAGCCACACGTTCAATCAAGCCACGTTTTTCAAGCTTATCGATGACGTATGTGACACTGCCGCTCGTAATCAAAATTTGATCTCCGATTTGCTGGAGCGGGGTATCCCCTCGTTTATACAATACGGATAAAACACCGAACTCTGTTGAATTCAATTGGTGGCGTCTCAAATCGTCCTTTACACGGTCACTGATCGCGTCCATTGTCCGCGCTAAAACGATCCACGCCTTCAATTCGAGTGATTCAATCATGTCGGTTTCACCTCAATTCGTTCATCATTTACCTTTAGTATAGCAGGACATGAGCAGTATACGGTGGGAAAAACGCTTCGTCAAGAAACTTCTTCATTGTCGCCCCTGTCTGAAACGTATAGAATGGAATTATTGCGATTTTTAGAAAGGGTGGACGGTATGCGTGAGTATTACGAGATTTCATTGACGATTAAACAAGCCTATTTGAGTACGGTCATCGAGTTGTTGAACCGGGAAGGGATCGCCCCAGACTATGCGCTCGAAAAAGAAGGCGCGGTCTTTTTATTGTTCAACCACTTACCATGGCCGAACGTCACGCGCGAACCCCATGCGGTCGAGCGCTTTTTGTTGACGTTGGCGCGTGAGGACTATTTGTTCGTCAAAACGAAACGCAAGTCCCCCGTCCCGGACCATGAACCGGTCGCCTGCATGGGCGCGTTTGACTCACCGTTCCATGAGCATTTGAAGATTGAACTCGCCGTCGACGAATCGGATGCGAGCCATCTCGATATGTCAGCGTTCCGGCACTACTGAACAACACATCTGTGTTGTTTTTTTATGACTAGTCTGGGCATATGACGGGAATAGATGACAATATCTGAGTGTGAAAAGGAGAATGTGCTTTGATGGATACAGTCATGTTAATCGTCAACCCATCGTCTGGGAAAGAGTTAGGGAAAGAACACGCCGCGGCAGCGGAGGAAGTCTTACGTGAGCGTTACGGGAACGTCGATGTCCGGTTCACGGAGAAAGCTGACGATGCCACCCATTTCGCAAAAGAAGCGGCATCGAAACAATATAAAGCCGTCATCGCGATGGGTGGCGACGGGACACTGAACGAGGCCGTCACCGGTCTCGCCGAAGCCGACCATCGTCCTGATTTCGGCATCATCCCGCTCGGTACCGTCAACGACCTCGCCCGCGCGCTCGGCGTCCCGAGCGATCCCGCAGATGCCATCGAGGCGCTCAAGACAGCTCAACCGACACCCATGGATATCGGCAAATATGAGAATGGCTATTTCATGAACGTCATCGCCATCGGGCTCATCGCCGAGGCCGTCGACGAGGTCAGTGTCGAGGAGAAAACGAAATGGGGCCCGTTCGCCTACTTGATCGAAGGCATCAAAGCGTTCCGCGAACATAGCCCGTATGCGCTGTCGGTCCAAGCCGATGAGCACACGTTCGACGGAGACGCCTATTTGGTCGTCATCGCCCTCACGAACTCGGTCGGCGGGTTTGAAAACTTTGAACCGGACGCTGAGTTGAACGATGGCTTGCTTCATGTCTATTTATTTGAAAACCTCGGCTTCAAAGACGCGGTCCAACTCGCACCGGCCCTCTTCACCGGCAAGTTGAAAGAAACGGACAGCGTCACGTCGTTCACGACGAAACGCGTGCATGTCGACTCACCAGAATCGCTTCCCGTCAATGCCGACGGCGACACGGGTGGGCAGCTGCCGCTCACGTTTGAAGTACTCCCGAGTCATTTGAACGTTTTGAAGCCGGTCGAGTGAAACAAGGATTTTCCCCCTTAAACGCGAAAGAACGTCACGGAAAGGAGGGGAAAGGATGACCATCTCGCTCGTCCCTTTACAGGAAGCGTCGAACGCCATCGTCGCAACGTTCAATCGTTGGAACAACGACCCGACAATCGTCCATTTGATTCGTCCCGTCCGCTCGGAGGAAGAACTCGCCGCCGAACATCACATGACGGTCGAAGACTTGACGGACCGCCTCCGGACCCATGATATCTTCCTCATCTACGCAGATGACGTGCTCGTCGGTGAGGTGAATATCATCTATGATGCCCCGCATCTGTACGACAACGAACGCGGAAGCGCCTGGCTCGGACTCGTGATTGGAGAGCCGACCGGTCGCGGGAGAGGTGTCGGTACAACGGCCCTCACCCTGTTAGAAGAACGACTGCGTGCACAAAATGTGCCTCGCATCGAGCTCGGTGTGTTTGGGTTCAATGAAGCGGCTCATCACCTTTATCGAAAGGTCGGCTACACGGAAATTGCCCGCATCGAGGCGTTCACTTATTGGAACGGTCGATTTTGGCCGGATATCCGGATGGAAAAACGATTGGACTGAAAAAACCTTCCTCAGGAATGAGGAAGGTTTTTTGTCAGTTGTTCAAGTTTTCGACTTCGACGACGCGGAACCCTTTTTGTTCGAGTTTCGCGACGATTTTGTCTTTCTTCGGCTCGTCGCAATCAGGCGGCAACGTGATCAATACCCGGCGCAAGACTTTACTCTTGGCATCGAGCGTCATGAGACTGGCAATCGATGAGTATTTGCTAATGATTTTCGTGATTTTTTCCAGCGCCCCCGCCTGCTCGCTCAGTGCGATTGTGACGACATAACTCCCCGTGTCACGGCTCCATGCCTCTTCGAGCATGCCGAGCATCTTTCCGTGCGGTAAAATCCCGTAAAATTCATTACTTTCATCTTTTAAGACCGCGATGTACGGTAATTCTTTAATCGAGAAGAATACTTTAAAGAATCCGTCCGACTCATAGACGTATTTTTGCGTGTTTTTGATCAGCTCCATGACATTGTCATCCAAACTTGCCCCATTCATGCCGTGGCGATAAATATGCATTTTATAGATATTACCGCGGAAAAAAGTTCCCGTTTCATCGAGCACTGGGACGCAACGGTATCCAGTCTTTTCAAGCGTGTCGAGCGCCTCGCGCAATGTCGCCTTTTCATTGATTGTGACGACATCTTTTTTCGGAATGCATAAGCTATGCACTAACATGCGGTTTTCCTCCTAGCCAATTGAAAGTGGTCTACACCCTATTCATTACTATTCCCCAAATACGATTGAAATCCTGCCAACTATTTTTAAAACTTATTTAAGCACTGAAACGACCTGGGAATTTGTCGTAACGCTGAAAAGTCGTTATAGTGAAACTATCCAAACAGACAAAGGGGATTGAACGACTATGACGATGAAAAAAGCTTTAACGATCGCTGGCTCGGATACGAGTGGCGGTGCAGGCATCCAAGCTGACTTGAAAACGATGGAAGAGCTCGGTGTTTATGGCATGACCGCCCTTACGGTCATCGTGGCTCAAGACCCGCATAACGCGTGGCACCACGAAGTGTTTCCAATCGACACGACGTTGATCGAGAAACAAATCGATACGGTCCTCGCCGGAATCGGTGTCGATGCCGTCAAGACAGGCATGCTCCCGACGCCAGAGATCATCGAACTCGCCGCTCGTAAAATTAAAGAATACGGCATCCAGAACGCGGTCGTTGACCCGGTCATGGCTTGTAAAGGTGCAGACGAGATTCTCAACCCGGACGTCGCGGTCGCGATGCGCAAGCACCTCGTACCGGTCGCTAAAATCATCACACCGAACTTGTTCGAGGCGCGCATGCTCGCAGGTCTCGATAAAACACCTTCGACGATGGATGAAATCAAAGAAGCTGCTCGTTTGATCCATGAGCTCGGCGCTGAGATTGTCATCGTCAAAGTCGGCGGCAAGCTCGGGTTTGATACGGCATTCGACGTGCTTTACGACGGTAACGAGTATCGTCTCCTTGAGAGCGAGAAAATTGAGCCTGCCTTCACACATGGCGGCGGCTGCACGTTCTCGTCAGCGATCGCGGCCTCACTCGCGAACGGTCACTCGGTCGACGAGGCCATCCAAATCGGAAAAGAGTTTATCACTGAAGCGGTCCGTCACTCGTTCCGCCTCAACCAATACGTTGGTCCGACGAACCATACCAGTTACCGTAAAAAACTAGCAACACAATCTTAACGGGTGGCCCGGGACGTATGTCTCGGGTCATCGTTTCCATTGGAGGGAACCGCGTGAAATCGATTCAACCTACAACTATCCAGACATACTTGGACGCGCATGTATCCATGCCGCTCTATGTCCACGTCGAGACGACGAACGGGGCGTATGCGACGCATAACGACCCTGATTTTCATAACGCCGGTATGTTCATCCGGAACGTCGTCATCGAATATAGCATCGGCCAAATCAAAGGCAACGGTCCATATCGGGTCGGCTTGAAGCTCGATCACGGTTGGCTTTACGTCGAAGGATTGACCGATTACGAACAGCATGGGGACCAGCTCCTGCTCGCCGGTCATGACCGGCTCGGTCGCCTCGCCTGCGCCTTACACTTAGATATCAAACCGCTCCCACAAGGAGCCTCGGAGGTGGAAAGCCAATGAATGGACCGTTACTCGTTATTTTTCCGCATCCTGATGATGAAGCATTCAGCTCGGCCGGGACGATCATCCAACACCATAAGAACGGCTTCCCGGTCACGTACGTCTGTCTGACACTCGGTGAGATGGGCCGCAACATGGGCTCGCCGATTTTCACAACACGGGAAGAGTTACCGAAGATTCGCAAGCATGAGCTCGAGGAAGCATGTGCCGTCATGGGCATCGACGACCTCCGCATGTGGGGACTCCGTGATAAGACCGTCGAGTTCGAAGACGAAGCGGAACTCGCTGGACGGCTCAGCGCGTTAATCGAAGAAGTGAAACCGGCCCGCGTCATTTCCTTCTACCCGGGCTACGCCGTCCATCCCGACCATGAGGCGACAGCACGAGCGGTCGTTCGAGCGCTCCAAGAGATGGATGAAGTGAGTCGTCCAGAGTTTTTAGGCGTCGCCTTTGACCATCGTACCGAAGCGGAACTCGGAAAACCGCACGTCCTCATCGAAGTCGGCGACGAGAGTGCCGCGAAACGAGAGGCGTTGCTCGCCCACCGCTCTCAGACGGAAGGATTGCTGCGGGCCATCGACAATGCAGAAAACGCCCACGTCATGGAGTTACTCCAACGTGAGCGTTTCTATCACTATCCGTTCTCATGATTCGTAAGCGAGACGTGTCATGTACAATAGTGCACCGACAGCCCCGAGACCGATCAACGTTCCCAATACGACAACGATATGTTCCATGTTCTCACCTCTACTTGGTTATACGAACTTGATGGATCATTGGTTTCAAAGCGCATGTGCTGACATGCGCTTTTTTTCTTAGAAGTACAAGAAGTAAATGACAACCGCCAACACGATGCGATATATGGCGAACGGCGTCAATTTGACTTTATTGATCAGCTTCAAGAAGAACTTGATCGACAACAGCGCGAATAAGAACGCGCTAATGAATCCGACGAGGAAGACCGGGAGGGTCGCCATCGTGAAGTACTCCCATTTGCTGTAGAGCGAGAGCGCACTAGCACCGAACATAATCGGTACGGCCATGATGAACGTGAAGTCCGCCGCGGCCCGGTGACTCATCCCTAAGAGGACACCGCCCGATATGGTCGAGCCTGAGCGTGAAAAGCCCGGCCAGAGCGAGAAACATTGAATCAAGCCGACACCGAGCGCCTGCTTATACGAAATCTCATCGAGCGTTGCTGTCGTCTGACGCTTCACGCCTGACAAATCGGCGGCGATCATGAAGAACGCGCCGATGACGAGCCCGATCAAGACCGTCTTAATTGAAAACAAGTGTGTGTCGATATAATCCTCGAACATCAACCCGAGCACAGCGGCCGGGAGCAGCCCAATCAAAATATGTAACACATTCAATTTGTTCGTCGGCCCGCTGTTACGAATCGCCAGCAATTCTTTCGGATTCAATAACTCTTTGAACCGACTTCGAAACACGACGATGACCGCTAAAATCGAACCGAGCTGAATCACGATTTTAAACGTGTTCGCGACCTCTTGACCGAGGAAGCTGCTCGAATTGAGCCATAGGTCGTCCACAAGAATCATGTGCCCCGTCGACGAGACCGGGGCGAACTCTGTCATCCCTTCGACGACCCCTAACAAAAATCCAATCAGTAACTCATACCATTCCATCGTCTGTCTCCTACTCCAGTATTGTTTCTTATCATACACGGTTGCTTCTCCGCCCGCCTCGGTCTTGAGGCGTAAAAAAAAGGATGCTCGCTTAAGCATCCTTTTTCCAAGTAACGAATATGATGAGCAATTGATGCATACAAACGACGATCCCAATGCATAAAAAGGCAACGAAGAGCGTCATACCGGCCCCGATCACAAACACTAGTCCGATGAGGATGATACTAACGTGCAGCAACATCGAGACGGATGACTCGGTCGTCGCCCGGATGACAGACGGGACACGGTGATGCAATGCCCCGAGATAGAGCGGTTCGACGATGCCGATAAGAAACGCCATGCCTGCCATCCAGACGAGTCCGACTTGTCCTGGGAAAAAGCCGAGAATGACAAAACCGAGACCGATGCCCCAACCGATTCCGTGCAACCAACGATCGACCGTCGTGATGTGTAACAGGATCGGGGCGAGCAGTTGCCCTGGTATTTGAATGAGCAACAGGACAGTCGAAATCATTCCGAACCAATAGATGGGAACTTCGACGTCACGGGCGTACAGCTGCCAAAACTCATCGATGAAGTTGAACGCACCGATTGTCACGATGAACACCGACGACAAGGCAAGTAGCTGGTGGTCGAGCCACACGAAGCGAAAACCTGCCCCGATATCCGCCCATGTCATTCGTTCCTCTGTCACGACTCGTCTCGGCTCGACAAGGCCGAGGCTACACGCTGCCGCGATAAACAAACTGACAATCGACAGCACATAGTTCAGTTCAAGCGGGAAGCGTGTGGCCAGCAAGGCGCCGCTGATCGCCGCGAGAACGGCTGCAACGATTCCAATGACATTCAACCGGCCGACCCAGCGCTCGAACGCCTCCGTCTTCCCATCCTGTTCAAGCGTCTCATAGAGCAGTGCATTCTCCGCCCCGCTCCGGAGCGCCGCCCCAATGCCTGACAAGGCGATGGCTAAGGCGAAACCGCCGAACGAAAAGGACACAAGTAACACGACAAAGGAACCCCACTCGAGTGCAGTCCCGATTTGCAACAGACGTCGGCGTTCCAAGCGATCGGCTAACACCCCGGTCGGCACTTCGAGGATGACGACGAGGACGGCATAGAGCATTTCGAGATAGACGACTTCTTGCATCGTGATCGTCCGCGACTCCCAAAACAGACGCTCAATCGTGTAGGCCGGGACGAGTGCCTCGAACCAACGCATCCATCCAAGCAACGTAACGTTTCGACCGACTTAGCTAGGTGAACGTGCTCGTTTCATCTAAATCTCCTCCTTATTCACCTATTCCCGATTGCACAAAAAAAGCCACGGAAAATTCCGTGGCCAGACGATTATTTGAGCAGATTAAGGATTTCGCGATTGAACGCCGGGATGTCGTCCGGTTGACGGCTTGTCACCAGCTGTTCTTGGCAGACGACGACTTCTTTGTCCGCATACTTCGCACCGGCATACTCCATATCGACTTTAATCGACTTATAACCGGTTGCATTGCGGCCTTCGAGCGTCTTCGCCGTAATCAACAGTTGTGGGCCGTGACAGATAGCGAACACAGGTTTCTTCGCGTCCATGAACGCTTTCGCGAATTGAACGAATCGCTCGTCTTCACGTAACAAGTCGGGTGAGAACCCACCTGGTAACAGCAACGCGTCGAAGTCTTCCGGCGACACGTCATCGATCGCTTTGTCGATCGTGACTTTCGATTCACCTTGTTTGCCTTCAACCGTGTTACCGGCTTTCTTTTCAATCGTGACAACTTCGTGCCCCGCTTCCACCAATGCGTCGCGTGGACCCGTGAACTCTACGTCTTCAAACATATCTGTGATTAGCGTTGCTACTTTTGCCATATTGAAAACACTCCCTCATTATTTTTATTCACATAAGGAGTGTTCCACACCTAACCGGCCCATAAACATTCAACGAAACTTCGAGACGTACGGATTAGCTCGTTCGAAGAAGCGGTACGGGTAATCGCGTGCTTCGCCCGTATTCGGGATCCCTACGCGTGGACCGGCCTCGATTTCCGGGATGGCACTCCCTTCAACGATATAAAGCGGCTCATGTTGGAGCGAATGTCCGTATAGGTCCATCGTGATGCCAAGCGCTTTCGTCAGCTTTCCAGGTCCATTTGTCTGGTCGAATCGCTTGATGCCGGGACGATTCGCCTCAATGATGCCCTGTCCTTCAATCGGCTCGATGGCCCGAATGAGGACGGCTTCCGGCGTGCCGACCGGACCGCTCACGACATTGAGCAGCGTGTGTGTATGCATCTGATACGTATAGACGTGTCCAGGTAACCCGAACATCACCTCGGTCCGATTCGTCCGTCTGCCGCCGAAACTGTGGGCCGCCCGGTCGATGGCACCGAGATAAGCTTCCGTCTCGACGATCTTTCCGACGATTTGACCGTCGAGATGATCATGGACGAGATAGTGACCAAGTAACGAACGGGCCAATTCGAGCGTCGGTTGCTCATAAAATGATGGATTGAGTCGTTTCATCGTCATCCCTCCTCGGTCTCATTTTCTCAAATGAAGACGGGAAGATACAAAAAAGATGCCCTGAACGATTCAGGACATCTGTTAAATTATGATGCGATCCGCATCGCCTCACGTTGCTTTCCCAATTTCACGTATCCGAGAATGATCGAGAAGATCGGGCTGAGCCAGAGGAAGAAGGCGAACGGTGCGTATTCAAGTACCGGTACCCCGAGCGTGGCCGCGAAGAATGCACCCGACACGCCCCATGGGATGAGCGGGTTGATCACCGTCCCGCCGTCTTCAAGAGCACGTGACAAGTAACGGGGATCGATGCCGCGATCGATGAACCCTTGCTTGAACGCTTGACCTGGAAGCAAGATCGACAAGTACTGCTCACCCGCGAGCAAGTTGACACCAATCGAGCTGAGGACGACCGACAAGACCGAGCTGCCTGGTGACTTCAACCGTTCGAGCAATGCGTCGACGATCGCTTGGAACACACCAAGTTCACGGAGCAATCCACCGAACGCGAGCGCGATCAAGACGAGGCTGACCGACCAGAGCATCGATTCGAGTCCGCCATGGTCGAGTACGGCCGCAATCGTCTCATTCTCGACGCCCGATTTGAATCCGACCTGCATGACGCCGAACCAGTTCGTGACGTTCCAGTTGCCTTGAACGAAACCAGCCGTCAACACACCGGTGAACATGCCGACGAGCATCGTCGGCAAGACCGGCATCCGGCGGAATGCGAGAACGGCAACTAGGATTGGCGCGAGCAAAGTCAGCCATGATAAGTTGAACCGCCCGGCGAGAGCCGCCTGTGCTTCAGCGATTTGGGTCGTATCCGCCGCTTGCCCGCTCCGACCGAGGATTGTGAACAAAACAAGGGTGATGAGGAAAGCCGGGACGGTCGTCCCCATCATGAAACGGATATGGTCGAACAGTTTGACACCGGCCACGGCCGGCGCGAAGTTCGTCGTATCTGACAATGGGCTCATTTTGTCGCCGAATAATGCACCTGAGACGATTGCCCCTGCGGCAAGCGCCGGAGAAATCCCGAGCGCCATCCCGATACCGAACAAGGCGACCCCGACCGTACCGACCGTCGTAAAGGCACTGCCCGTGAACGACGAGACAATCATTGTGATGAGCAAGACGCTCGGCAAGAACCATTGCGTTGAGATTGTATCTAAACCGATGGAGAGGATCGTCGCCACCGTACCAGACATCTGCCATACACCAATCAACATCCCGATCAACAGTAAAATCAAGACCGGCATGATGGCTTCACGGATCCCGCTGATCATCGCGGCTTCGATTCGTTTAAAATCACGCGTGCGATAATACGAGTAACCCCCTATTAATACCATTGTGCCAAAGATCGCCATGTGTGGCGTCGCTTTGGCCAAAAACATCAGTGCGAGCAGGGAAATACCGCTCATCAGCACGACGAATACAGCCTCTTTTTCTTTCATCTGCATCGACGTCCCCTCCTTTCAGTTCCATTATTTTCTACCTAACCGCTTAAACGCTTTTATGCGCGAAAGCGTTTAAGCGATGTTCTTTACTATACCTGCTTCTCTTTTCCCTGTCAAACGTCTTTTTATGGTAAAGTAAACGCTCGAGGGTGACCTCCGGAGTTCGTAACCTCCTCCGACATCAAAACTAGCGAAAAAGGAAGTGTGCACGTTGCAACACGAAAAAGCATTGGTCGTCTTTAGCGGCGGTCAAGATTCAACCACCTGCCTATTTTGGGCAAAACAACAATTCTCTCATGTGGAAGCGGTGACGTTCGCCTACGGGCAACGCCATGACGCGGAAATCGAGGTCGCAAAAGAGATTGCGGCCGAACTCGATGTCCCGCACCACATCCTCGACTTGTCCTTACTCGGACAACTCACCTCTAACGCGTTGACGAGACACGATCTCGACATCGATAATGCGGACGTCCCAAACACGTTCGTCGATGGACGCAATCACTTATTCTTATCCTTTGCGGCCGTCATGGCCAAACAGCTCGGTATGCATCACATCGTCACCGGCGTATGTGAGACCGACTTCTCAGGTTATCCGGATTGCCGGGACCAGTTCGTCAAATCCTTGAACGTGACGCTCAACTTGGCGATGGACTATCCGTTCGTCATCGACACACCACTCATGTGGCTCGACAAAAAGCAGACGTGGGAACTCGCGGACCGACTCGGTGCGTTCGATTACGTCAAAGAACAGACGCTCACGTGCTATAACGGCATCCTCGGATCAGGTTGTGGCGAATGTCCGGCGTGCGTGCTCCGTTAAAACGGCCTCGCCGCTTATGAGGAGGTGCGCGTATGAAGAACGCCCCATTCCTCGCCCCGACGAGTGTCGAAGCCAAACAAGAGGGCTCGCTCATCTATTGTCCGCACCGCGTCCAAATTGTCAAAGAAGTGACGTTCGACGCCGCGCATCATTTGTTCGATTACGACGGTAAATGCCGAGCGCTGCACGGACATACGTATAAATTGCAAATGGGCATCAGCGGTTTTCTCGATAACCGCGGCATGACGCTCGATTTTGGCGATTTAAAAGCCATCTTTAAAGAAGAACTCGAACCATACCTCGACCATCGTTATTTGAATGAGTCGTTACCTTATATGAATACGACTGCCGAAAACATGTGCTACTGGATTTTCGAGCAGCTCGCCAAACACTTGCCTGACGAGCGCGACGTCCGCGTCGAATTCGTCAAACTGTACGAGACGCCGACATCGTACGCCGAGTTCCGCCGCGAATGGTTGGTGGACTGATGAAAATCCCTGTCCTCGAAGTGTTCGGCCCAACGTTTCAAGGGGAAGGCCGCGCCATCGGACAAAAGACGATGTTCGTCCGGACCGCCGGTTGCGATTATCGCTGTTCGTGGTGCGACTCCGCCTTCACGTGGGACGGCTCGGAGAAACCCGACATGCTGACAGCCGACGAAGTGATCGAACGGCTCGACGCGCTCGGCGTGTACGACTATGTCACCATCTCGGGCGGCAATCCGCTCCTCATCGCCGCGATGAAAGACTTGGTGATAAAACTGAAGGCGCGCGACGTCAAACTCGCCGTCGAGACGCAAGGTAGCCGCTATCAGGACTGGCTCGCTGACATCGACGACGTGACGCTCAGCCCGAAACCACCATCTTCCGGCATGACGACCGACTGGGAGAAACTCGACGCCATCGTCGAACGGCTGCGCCCCGAACAGATGACGTTCAAAGTCGCCGTCTTCGACGAGATCGACCTCGCCTATGCGAAATCGGTACAGACGCGCTACACCCCGGACGTCATGTACTTATCGGCCGGCAATCCCGAGCCCGGTGCGGACGGTGACATCACCGACGCCCAGCTCCGTCGTTTGAAAGAACTGTGGAAGGACGTCGCCCGCGACCCGTCATGGCAAAGCGTCCGTGTCCTGCCGCAACTGCACACATTACTGTACGCCAACGAACGTGGCGTCTAAGGAGAATACTTATGAGACCAGAAGACTTACAAGACTTGTCGCTCCTCGGACAGAAGAGCGTCCCATACATTTTTGAATACGCACCGGACGTCCTCGAGGCGTTCCCGAACCGTCACCCGGAGAACGACTACTTCGTGAAGTTCAACGCACCGGAGTTCACGTCGCTCTGCCCGATCACGAACCAACCGGACTTCGCGACGATTTATATCTCATATATACCGGACGAGAAGCTCGTCGAGTCAAAATCGCTCAAGCTGTATTTGTTCAGCTTCCGCAACCACGGGGACTTCCATGAGAACTGCATCAACGTCATCGGAAAAGACCTCGTCAAGTTGATGAAGCCACGCTATCTCGAAGTGTGGGGCAAGTTCACGCCACGCGGCGGCATCTCGATCGATCCGTACTACAACTACGGCAAACCGGGCACGAAATACGAAAGAATGGCTGAACATCGCTTGTTCAATCACGACCTGTATCCTGAGACGGTCGACAACCGTTAACCAAAAAGTAGGCGCTCAACGGGAGCGCCTACTTCTTTTTATAGCGATTAACTTGTCGTTTGATCGGTTCCCGGAACACCGTCGCGACGAGCGTCAGGACGACCAAGACGACGAGGGAGAGGATGATTAACTTAAAGTCTCCGCTCGCGAGGCTACTACCGAGGAAATTGTTGGCGAACGCACCCGGGATCATCCCGACCGCGGTCGCGAAGACATAACCCGGGAGTCTCACTTTCGCGAGCCCTGAGGCGTAACTGACCAAGTCAAAGTTGACGAGCGGGATCAAGCGTAAAATCAAGACGTAGAAGAACCCGTCCTCTTCAATCTTATGCTGCACCTTCTCATAGTTGCTCGTCTCAAAATGGTGGAGAAAGCGGTCACCGAAGCGAATCGCGATATAGTAAGCGACGAGCGCGCTGAGCGTGGCCCCGATGACCGTATAGACGACACCAGGCAGCGTCCCGAACGCCAATCCACCAGCGACGGACAAGACCGACGTCGGAAATAAAATCAACGGGCGAACGGTGAACAGTAAAATATACACGAGCGGGGCGAGCCAACCGAATTGAACGATATAATCGCGAATCTCACCCGGTCGCAAGTCAATCCACTGATAAAGGAACGTCGCGGTACCGAAGACGAGCAAGACGATGGCAATGATCCATTGCGTTTTCCACTTGTTCATCGGTCGACCTCCTCTCTTTCTTCCATCATATCGCCTCACCTCGAAAAAGTAACGCCTTCCTTTTTTTAGGAATCGCAGTATGGTACGGTTAAAAAAAGCAGAAGGAGGAATCCCTATGTACTTGGCAGATGCCATCAAGTTGAAACACCTGCTTCTGAAGCAGATTGATAAGTTGCTCGAAGAAGTCGAACGTGTCGCATTCATCGAACTCGAGAAAGATGAGCCGCTCCCGACGATCCAGTCCCGCTCGCTCGAGGATATCGAAGTTGAGCTCGAGGCGATTCGTTGTGACATGCGCCGCCTCGATCGTCTCGTCTGTGAGGCGAACCTGCATACCGTCATCGAGACGAATGATGGACCGCTCCCACTCGTCGAAGCGATGGAGTTCGCCGTTCAATTACGGGCCCAAGCCCGGATGTATCAAGATTTGGCCGAGCGGCCGAAACGCGAGTTCCAAACCGGGTACGGGGAAGGGCCGAGCGTCATCAAGCATGCGCTCTATGACCCGGAACTGTATCGGTTGAAAGCACGCGACGTCGAAAAACGGGCCAACCGCATCGCCAGCGCCATCGAGGCGGCCAATCATCGGACTGAAATCGAGTTTGACGCAAGTCGTTATATGTAACAAAAAACGCGTCGGGACGTTCCGACGCGTTTTTACATGTGATGGTTATGGTGGTCATGATGGTGCGAGCTCGAACGGCGTCGCGGGACCGGCTCATCGGCGAACTTCTCCCCGTCCAAGATGCCGAGCCGTTTGTATTGGCGGTCGACCCGCTCTTTCGTCTCGTCGTGCACGTGCGACGACTCCATAATCAAGTGATAGCTGCCGAGCGCGACCCGGAACGGCTCCATCTGTGTCCGCTCGACCGGGAACGACGTCACGTCTCGCAAGTAGTCAGCGAGACGGTTTGCCGATTCGTCACTCGGATGGTCGGCCAAGTCTGACGCGAACTGTTGCATGTCTTTCAATAGACTGTTCGTCTTCACTTGCTTACCGATGCCTCCAATAACAGCGAACACGATAATACCGATAATCAGGAAAAAGAATATCGGGAAAATGATTGATACTCCACTAAAAAACGAGTCCCCCATCCCTGTTGAATCGATGTATACTTCTTCCCCGAATGCAAACGTATGGACCATGATGTCTCCCCCTTTTTTCTATAATACGAATACGTCCCTAATTGGTTTCATGAACATAAAAAAACCGTGGCATGCGCCACGGCTCAGCGGTCAGTTCAATTGTTTCTCCATCATGATGCGAGGCTCGTTATCCTCTGTGTAAGCTCCCATGATGTCGTAGCCGCACAACAGGTTCAAGATGATGACCCCTTTGTTCGTATTGCGTGCCTTCGTTCGAATCGAATGGAACCCTTGCGCCTTCACCCATTCGAGTTGCGTGTCCATCAGCTTGCGGCCGATGCCATGCTTTTGAAACTCGGGGTGCACACCTCCGGCCCAGCTATAGAAGCGATACGGCTCGGCCTCGTAACCGATTTTGAAGCCGACGAGGCGCTCGTCTGAAAATGCGAGCAACACGAGCGGGTTCGCATGACGATACAGCCGTTCTTTAAAACGCAGTTGATCGATGTCCCCGTAAAGCGTGCGGTACAGGTTAAAGAATTCCTCTTCGTAGTCTTTGAAATTCGTCGTCACATCTTTCACGATAAATGAACTGGTCGTACTCATCTTTCCATCCCCTTTCAGTATATGGACAAGTTGTTTGTACGCCTGTACCTTTCGCCGTTTACTCCGTTTTTCCTGTCTCACGCGCAAAAGCGGTCAAACCTTTTTGCTTATACACACCGAGCGACCGCTTCGGAAGGCTCTTTACCATCCAATTTTTTAAGATGCGCTGCTTGTCTTCCACCTTCAGTCCATATCCGTCCGTCACGACATGGCGCGCCCGCGTCGTCACATCGTACAACGAGATGGCGGCAGCGACAGAGATGTTCAAACTTTGGACGTATCCTTGCATCGGAATCAAGTAATTGCCGTCTGCCTTGGCGAGCGCTCGTTCCGATACGCCGTGATGTTCGTTCCCGAACAAGAGCACGGTCGGTTTTGACACATCGATGTCCTCAAGTGGGACCGCCTCTTCACTGAGTGCCGTCGCGAGCACTTGGTAACCGTCCGCCTTCAACCGATCGATTGCGTCCTCGATCGAAGGATGTTCGACCACGTCGACCCAGCGATCGGCGCTTTTGGCGATAATCGAGTTCGGTTTGAACTTGGCCCGTCCCTCGACGACGTGCAACGTCTGGACACCGAACGCGTCCGCCGAACGGAGCACGGCCGACTGATTGTGCGGGTCATCGACCCCTTCCGTCAAAATCGTGATATGGTTCGTCCGTAACTCTAGCACTTCCTGCATACGCTTGACGCGGTCGGGCATCAACATGCTGTACAGCAGTCGATCCTCTTCTAATAACAGGCCCGACTGCAACAATTCATCGAGTAATGCCGCTTGCTCTTCTTTTGATAATGCCGATGTTGTCTGTCTCCATCCCATCGTTCTCGCCCCTTTCAACCTTTAGTATTGTAGCGAGATTCGTTCCGACTGACAAGCTAGGTGAGAAACGAGTCGAATATCCTCTCGTTATGAAAATCCATGAAAATTAGGAAAACGGTTGCACAAAGTTATGCAATCGATTACAATTATCTATGCAAGCGATTGCATTGATAGTCGCCATAGACAGATAAAAAGTTCCGCACAGGAAGGAAGCGTATAGAATGAAACAACTCATCTCGTTTGATTTTTGGCAAAAACTCGGTAAGGCCTTAATGGTCGTCATCGCCGTCATGCCAGCTGCAGGTCTCATGATCTCGATCGGTAAATTGATCGGTATGTCTGCTGGAGACGTCAGCATCTTGCTCACGACGGCTCGCATCATTGAAGATCTAGGTTGGGGAATTATCGTTAACCTACACATCTTATTCGCAGTCGCGATCGGGGGATCGTGGGCAAAAGATAAGGCTGGCGGTGCATTCGCAGCATTGATCGCGTTCATTTTGATCAACCGCGTCACCGGAGCAATCTTCGGCGTCAATGGTGCAATGCTCCAAGACCCAGAAGCGACAGTCCAGTCTCTCTTCGGAGCTGACCTTGTCGTCGCAGACTATTTCACATCGGTACTTGGTTCACCAGCCCTTAATATGGGCGTGTTTGTCGGGATCATTGCCGGTTTCCTAGGCGGTGCACTCTATAATCGTTTCTATAACTTTAACAAACTTCCAAACGCTCTCTCGTTCTTCAACGGGAAACGTTTTGTCCCATTTGTCGTCATTCTCGGATCAGTCGTGGCAGCATTCGCCCTATCGATTATTTGGCCGACGATTCAAGGTGCGCTTAATAGTTTTGGCGAATGGATCGCCACATCGCGTGATACAGCACCGGTACTCGCCCCGTTCATCTACGGTGCGCTCGAACGTCTCCTCTTGCCGTTCGGACTCCACCATATGCTCACCGTACCGATGAACTATACTGAACTCGGTGGGACATACACGATTTTAACAGGTGCGACAGCTGGTTCGGTCGTTGCAGGTCAAGACCCACTTTGGTTGGCTTGGGTAACCGATCTCGTCAACTTACGCGCCGCTGGTGACACAGCTGCTTACAACGCATTGATCGCTGACGTCGTACCGGCCCGCTTTAAAGTCGGTCAAGTCATCTTGTCATTCGCTTCATTGATCGGTGCTGCTTATGCGATGTACCGTAACGTCGATGCTGACAAAAAGGCACAGTACAAACCGATGTTCTTATCGGCTGGTCTCGCTGTCTTCTTGACAGGGGTTACAGAACCGATCGAGTTCATGTTCATGTTCGTCGCTCCTGTGCTTTACGTCGTCTACGCCATTATGGCCGGTGTCGCTTTCGCATTAGCGGACATCATCGACCTTCGTGTCCATGCGTTCGGTGCGATTGAATTGCTCACACGAATCCCGATGATTGTCAAAGCTGGATTACTCCAAGACTTGATCAACTTCTTCCTCGTCTCGGCAGCGTTCTTCTTCTTGAACTTCGGTGTGTTCAACTTCTTCATTAAGAAGATGAACCTTCCAACACCTGGCCGTAACGGAAACTACATGGAAGAATCGACAGAGAAATCGACAGTGACAGGCAACGAACAAGTGATGGGGATTATCGCATTGCTCGGTGGGGAAGACAACATCGAAGACGTTGATGCCTGCATGACGCGTCTCCGTGTCACAGTCAAAGACATGTCGCTCGTCTCAGAAGAGAGCGAATGGAAAAAGAACGGCGCCATGGGTCTTATCTTGAAAGACCGCGGTGTCCAAGCAATCTACGGCCCGAAAGCCGACGTATTGAAGTCTGATATTCAAGACGTCATCGGTGCATAATCAACAGGCCAGCTCGTACGAGTTGGCCTGTTTTTTCTAAAGGAGGACTATCGTGAATATTTTAACGCTGAACTGTCACGCCTGGTTAGAGGACCGTCAACAAGAGAAAATCGACTCGATTGTCGAGCGGATTGCGAGCAAGGAATATGACATCATCGCACTCCAAGAAGTGAATCAACATAAAGAGGCCCCACTCATCGACGGCTTGATTCGAGAGAACAACTTCGCCTATGTGCTCGTCGAGCGTTTGAAAGAGCAAGGCGTCGATTACTACATGACGTGGGACTTCGCCCATTATGGATACGACATCTACGAGGAGGGCGTCGCGATTTTATCGCGCACTCCGTTCGTGTCGACCGAATCGTTCTTCGTCTCCCAGACGACCGACCCGAACGATTACAAATCTCGGAAAATCGTCAAGGCGGTCGTGGACGGCATGGACGCGCCGACGGCGATTTACTCCTGTCACCTCGGTTGGTGGCATGATGCCGATGAACCGGTGCGCCATCAGCTCGATGAACTGTTGCGCCGCGTCGAGGACGACGACCGCGCCTTGCTGCTCGGTGACTTCAATAACGACGCCTTCATCCGTGGCGAAGGGTACGACTACTTGATTGAGCACGGTCTCCAAGATTTGTTCCATTTGGCGACCGAGCGTGAAGGCGATGCGACCGTCCAAGGCAAGATTGCCGGCTGGGACGAGAACAAGCAGGCGCTTCGCATCGACTTGATGCTGACGAACGCCCCGATCCACGTCTCACGCCATGCCGTCGTCTTTGACGGCGAGAACGGTCCGATCGTCTCTGATCATGCCGGTGTTGAAGCAACGGCATTTTGGCGGTAAATGGCACCCTTTTCTTTTCCTCACGGAAGGGAAAAGGGTTTTGCTTTGCGTGGAAATCCTGTATGGTTGAAAACGACTGAAGTCTAACAACCTTGAACGAAAGAAGTGATTTTATTTTGACGACTACCCCATCGCTCAGTCGGACCGACTGGACGCTTATCTTATCGCTCGCCTTGCTCACGTTCGTGCTCGGCACGAGTGAATTTGTCATCGTCGGGATTTTACCCGATATCGCCGATGGCTTATCGATTTCGATTGCCACGGCCGGAACGCTCGTCTCGGCGTTCGCGATCACCTTCGCCATCGGGACCCCGCTGACGATGTCACTGACGAGCCATTTGCCGAAACGAAAACTGATGCTTACACTCACCGCTGCGTTCATCGTCTTTAACTTGTTCAGCAGCCTCGCTCCGACGTACGGGATATTGCTCGTGCTCCGGATGATGACCGCCGTCGTGACCGGCGTGCTCATCTCGCTCGCCATGCTCGTCGCCAGTGAATCGGTGCCAACCGGGAAGCGCGGCATCGCTGTCTCATTCATCTTCGGCGGTTTCACGATGGCGAACGTTTTCGGCGTCCCGCTCGGTACGTTCATCGGTCAACGCGCCGGATGGGAAACGACATTCTTGTTGACGACCGCTTTAGGCGTCGTCGCATTTCTCGCCGTCTACCGTGTCGTGCCGAGCCATTTAACGAGCGTCAAAACGTCGATTGCCGATCAATTGCGGCTCTTGACGAACCCGCGGATTTTAATCGCATTCTTCATCCCGGCGTTCGGCTTCGGCGCGACGTACGTCGTCTATACGTATCTCGTCCCGATTTTGAAAGGTGTACTCGGCGTCCCGGTCGCCTGGATTAGCCCAATCCTGTTTGCTTACGGGTTCATCTCCATCTTCAGCAATATGGCGGCCGGGAAAATCGCCAGCCATAATCCGATTGGACGTCTCCGGTTCGTCTTTCTCATCCAAGCGCTCGTCTTGGCGGCCTTGTATGTGACGACGTCGAACGTGACGCTCGGTCTAATCAATATCGCGCTCATGTCGTTCATGGCGATTCTACTGACGACATCGACGCAAATCTACTTGATCGACTTGGCCGAGAAGTTCAATCCGGACGCTAAAGGACTGGCGTCATCGCTCATGCCGGTCGCAAGTAATGTCGGCATCGGGATGGGTTCGGCGCTCGGTGGTCTTGTCTATGCCAACGCACCCGTGATGATGCTCGCCCTCGTCGCCGGCGCCGTCGCGCTCGTGACCGCCTTATTGACCGCGGTCAGTCATCAGCTCGACCAACGTTAAAACAGCGTGCCCCCATGATGTGGGCACGCTGTTTTTTAGAGCCACTCGATAATTTGGTCAATCGTCTCGTCGAGTTGCTCTTTGGCGCTGAGCGGGCTATCGTTATCTCCGTCCTGCGAGCCATACATCCCGAAGTTGGCGTGATTGCCGTCTTTGATTTGATGGAAGACGGCGTCATCCGGGACGTTGTCACGGCTCGCCTCGATATCAGCCGGTGTGGCCAGACCGTCAATCTCCCCGGAGACGGACAAAACACGCAGATTGCTATCCGCCATCGTACTGATCGGATACGAGGCAAGGAAGATGACCCCCTCGACTTGCTCCTCGTGTTCGAGCGCAAAACCGGACGCCGCCGAACCGCCGAGTGAATGACCGCCGACGACCCAACGTTCGATGTCTGGATGGGCGGCGATAATCGTCTCCGCAGCATCAATATCTGCTATCCCGAGATTTAAGCGCAACGATGGGATGGCGACGAAGACACCTTCTTCTGCCAGTCTGGTGCCATAGTAAGCGTACGCCTCTTTCTCGACTTTCGCTCCAGGATACAGGATGAAACCAACCTCGCTGTCCGTCTGCCCGAACTCGAGACGATTGTCCACTTCCCTCGCCTCAGCCACGTAACCGCGCGCTTCTTCCGTCGGTCCGTACGTCAGTTGTGTCCACACGAGGAAGCCGATGATGGCGACCAAGATGACTCCTAATAGACCAAGGCCAATCCACTTCAGTTTTTTCTTCATTATATACCTCCATTTGCATCCACTTCCCTGTCACGGTACACTAGTATTAAAAAAGGGAAATACCAGGGGGACACCATGATCAAAAGTTCTGTAACCACGACGATTCAGTGGTTTATTTTTATTTTAGCTACAAACATTGTACCACCGCTCTCGATCGCTGCCTTATTTGAACTGTCGCCAGGCGAGACGATGACGTTCATCTCACGTTCACTGTTCGTCTTCGCACTCTTCAGCATCATCCAGACGCTTCTCGGCCACCGCCTGCCAATCTTAGAAGGACCAGCCGGGATTTGGTGGGGCGTGTTCACACTCTATGCCTCCATCGGTCCAGCACTTTATGGGAGCGGACAAGAGACGCTCCAAGCGCTCGGTTTCATGTTGTTCTTAAGTGGTGTGCTCGGTGTCGTCATGACTGTCACCGGCCTGTTGCGACGGATGCTGTCGTTGTTTACCCCGCAAGTCCTCGGGGTCTATATGATTTTGCTCGTGTTGCAATTGTCCGGTGCCGTCATCAAAGGCGGCTTCGGTGTGACCGAGGACGGCATTAACATCGTTCAAGCCGTCGCGACGGCCGGTCTCGTGTTGTTCGCGCTCACGCTCGAGCGGAGCCGGTTCAAACAGTATGGACTCGTCATGACGCTCATCGTCGGATTTTGGTTGTTCAACTTGCTCGGACTCGGCAACCCGATCGTCCGTTCCGAGTCATTTTTCCTCGTGCCTGAACTGTTCCCGTTCGGAACGTGGGTGTGGGATTGGAACTTACTTCCGACTGCATTCGTCATCACGCTTCTTCTCATGACGAACGTCCTTGCCAATATCAAATTGATTGAACGCATCGTCAGCTCGCGTGAGAAGCGTCAAATCGAAGGCAACGTCCCGGCGTCTGGTGTCGTCAGTGGGATCAGTCAAATGGTGGCGGGCATGTTTGGGACACCCGGACCGGTCGCCATCTCTGGAACGGCTGGTTTCTTATCCTCGACGGAGAGCGTCCATCGCTCACCCCATCTCGTGGCCCATGCTGTGATGATGGTGCTCGCCCTCATCGGTCCGTTCGTCTCGCTCATCGCGAGCATCCCAGCCGCCGTCGGATACGCCATCGTCACCCCGCTCATCGCGACGATGATTATCATCGGAATTAACGAGGCAGCGTTCGAATTGAACCAAAAGACGGCCTCGCTCACTGTCGGTCTTCCACTTGTGATTGGGGCCGGCGCGATGTTGCTCCCACCTGGGGCGATGAACGATTTGCCGCCGCTCTTGGCGACCGTGTTCTCGAACGGACTCGTCCTCGGAACAATCGTCGCCTTGACGACGGCCATTCTCAGCCGCATCAAAGACTAAAAAAAGAGGCTGGGACATAACTAGCCGGCTTTAAAGCTTTTTAATAAAAAGAGGGGTCCGGTCACCGATTTTCGGTGGCCGGACCCCTTCTTTGCACTTTCCCCGATGCCTTTGGCGATGAACTTCCGTAGGTTCACCGCCATGAGGGCGAAGCCGAGCTCGCGTTTCACGCGCTGTTTTCCCCTGACG
>NZ_JACSLC010000013.1:0-80521 GCF_018617905.1 Exiguobacterium sp. s40
ATAGCTCTTTAAAAATGACGAAGCTTGCGCTTCATTCAAAAATTGTAAAACTTTTTTTGCCTCATCGTTCAGTTTTCAAAGTTCGTCTGTCGCTCTTGGCGACTAAATGATAATAACATTTGTCATTATTGTGTGTCAACCAGTTTGTTTACTAAGTTGTAAGCATCGCTGGCAACAGAGATAACTATAGCATCCCTTTCTATAACACGGCAAGCATTATTCTAAAAAAACTTTAAAAAGTTTTAAATCACCTTTTCACCTCGCCCGACTCAAGGATTGGAAGACGATCGACCGACGGAATGATTTTACATTACGGAAAAGTACCGACCGGGGTCAAGGGAGGATTGTACCAACTATCTAACCTAATCTACTGCTCACACTCCATAGTCCCCTTTCCGGAATCAAGCGTTATCTTCCTAGCTATGATGTCTTTCCAGACTCTCGCAGAGACCAACCGTTCGGAAACAGGCCACGTACGCTACAACTATTTGAATCTCCAAATCGCGAATCAAACGGCTCAAACGTTTCAACTCCTTCAATATATTGAGGACAATTGCCTAGTAGGTGAATGGCGGTTAAATACACCATCGACTGTTTAATACCATATATATGAAGAAAACCATCATTTCACGAAGGAATGGTGGAACAGGACCATTCGCCACAATCAAATTTTCAGATGCGTTCTCTCACAAGGTGTCACGTTTATCCGCAATGAACACATTACAGAAACCACGCACCAACGATGTATGATCTGTTCCTTCCCGAAAACACTGCATACAAAAAAAGCCGACTCATAACCGAGTCGGCTCCGTTTATTTACGCGTGTGGCAAGAACATGAAGTACGCCAAGAATATGACTAGCATTCCGTACATGATTGGGTGAATCTCTTTTGTCTTCCCTTTCGCGATCATCATGAGCGGGTACAAGATGAACCCAAGCCCAATCCCCGTCGCAATCGACGAAGTGAGTGGCATCATGATAATCGTTAAGAATGCCGGAACCGCGATTTCGATTTTTTTCCAATCGATATCAAGGAGAGCTGAAGCCATCAACACACCAACAATAATCAAGGCCGGTGCCGTGACCGGTGCCGTGACAACCGCTAAGAGTGGTGAGAAGAACAAAGCCAATCCGAAGAATAAACCTGCGAATACAGCAGTCAACCCTGTACGACCACCCGCCGCAACTCCCGCCGACGACTCTACATATGATGTCGCAGTCGATGTCCCAAAGATTGCACCTGCAACCGTCGCAGTCGAATCAGCCATGAGCGCCTTACTCGCACGCGGCACTTTGTTTTCTTTCATGATCCCAGCTTGACGCGCCACCGCGACGAGCGTGCCGGCTGTATCGAAGAAGTCGATGAAGAAGAACGTCAGGATGACGACAAGCATTTGAAGTGTGAAGACATCACCAAAGTTAATGAACGCTTGGCCGAACGTCGAAGACATGCTCGGCGGCATCGATACAACATCTGAAATCGCAGTCGGTGTCGGCACGAGACCAAAAATCATTCCCGCGATAGCCGTCAACAACATCCCAATGAAAATGCCACCTTTGACGTCTCGTGCCATTAGCAATGCACTTACAACAAGACCGAATACCGCGAGGAGCGTAGTTCCTGTTCCGAGCGAACCGAGACTAACAAGCGTCGCTTCGTTCGCAACGACAATTCCTGCATTTTTCAAGCCGATGAAGGCGATGAAGAAACCAATTCCTGCAGCCACCGCCATTTTAAGCGGAGCCGGAATCGCGTTAACAACCGTCTCGCGAATGCCCGAGAGCGTCAAAGCGATAAAGAACAGTCCTGAGACGAGAACACCCGAGAGTGCCGTCTGCCAAGGGATGCCCATGCCGATGACGACACTGTAGGCGAAGAAGGCGTTAAGCCCCATACCTGGCGCGATGGCGATCGGGTAGTTGGCGAATAGACCCATCGTGACCGATCCAATCAGTGCGACGAGACCAGTTGCCACGAAGACGGCTCCCGGATTCATGCCAGCAGCACCAAGCACGTTCGGGTTGACGAATAAGATGTAAGCCATGGCCAAGAATGTCGTGAATCCTGCGACGAGTTCGGTTTTCACGTTCGTTCCAAGTTCTTTCAACTGGAAGTGACGTTCGATTCGGCTTTCTGACGGTTGATGTTGCGGTTCTTGCTTGAGCTGTGTGCTCATTGATTTTCCTCCTTGGCTCGCCGTAAAACGAGAAAAGGTCCCCGATCGATGACCGGAGACCCCACGCGAAACATACAGGGACATACGTCCCCGAATCTATGTCTCGCCGTAGTGAAATCATTTAAGGTGATTTCGTAGAGACTCTCGGGCCATATTCCCGATATTATACGGCAAAATAATTTTTAATTGTTCGGATATGATAAGAACGTTTTTATCTTAACAACGTCAAAAATGAATGTCAACAGTAATGACGGATTTTAATCAAATATTTCATTCTAATGTTCGGTTTTTCCATATAAAAACAGAGAGGATTGCTCCCCTCTGCCTATTATTCCCACTCGATTGTTGCTGGTGGCTTCGATGTGATGTCGTACAGGACACGGTTGACGTGACTGACTTCGTTGACGATACGGACCGAAATCTTCTCGAGTACATCCCATGGGATGCGGGCCCAATCCGAAGTCATCCCATCAATTGATGTGACGGCACGTACGCCGACGGCATAGTCATACGTCCGCTCGTCGCCCATGACGCCGACTGAACGAATCGGTGTAAGGACCGTGAAATATTGCCAAATATCACGTTCGAGACCGGCTTTCTTCACTTCTTCGCGCAAAATCGCATCAGATTCGCGCACGATTTCGAGTTTCTCTTCTGTGATTTCACCCAGAACACGAATGCCAAGACCTGGTCCCGGGAACGGTTGGCGCCATACGATATAGTCTGGCAATCCGAGTTCAGTACCGAGTTCACGTACTTCGTCTTTAAAGAGCGTGTTGAGCGGCTCGATCAACGTGAAGTTCATATCTTCTGGAAGTCCACCGACGTTATGGTGCGACTTGATCGTTTGTGCCGTATCTGTTCCACTCTCGATGATATCCGTGTAGAGCGTACCTTGGGCAAGGAAGTCCATGTCCACAAGTTTAGACGCTTCTTCGTCAAACACGTAGATGAACTCGTTGCCGATGATTTTACGCTTTTGTTCTGGATCTGAGACGCCGGCTAGTTTCGCCATGAAACGATCACGTGCATCGATTTTGATGACTTTCATGTTAAATCCGTCCGCGAACGTCTTCATGACGCTGTCCGCTTCGTTTTTACGGAGCAAGCCATGGTCGACGAACATACATGTCAACTGGTCGCCGATCGCGCGGTGAACGAGCGCCGCCACGACCGATGAGTCAACACCGCCTGACAACGCGCAAAGAACTTGCTTGTCACCGACGATTTCACGAATCTTCTCAACTTCGATGTCGATGAAGTTTTCCATCGACCATTCGCCTTTGGCACCACACACTTCATAGATGAAGTTTTTCAAGATGTCGTTTCCGTACTCCGAGTGACGGACTTCCGGGTGATACTGCACCCCATACATCTTGAGGTCATCACTCTTGATTGAGGCGACCGGACAAGAAGGGTTCGTCCCATCAACGATAAATCCTGGCGGTGCTTCCATGACGAGGTCACCGTGACTCATCCAAACAGTATGTTCCACTGGAAGATCCTTGTAGAGGGCCGAAGCTTCCGGTGTCGAGAAGAGCGTCGCTTTCCCGTATTCACGATGTGCGGCCCGCTCGACACGTCCACCGAAGTGATGCGTCATGAGCTGCATGCCGTAACAGATCCCGAAAATCGGAATCCCGAGTTCGAAAATTTCTGGGTCACAGCGATATGCGCCTTCCGCGTACACACTGTTCGGTCCACCCGAGAAAATAATCCCGGCCGGAGCCAGTTCACGAATCTCAGCAGCGGTCATCTTGTGGGAATGAAGCTCACTATATACGCCAAGGTCACGCACACGACGTGTGATCAACTGGTTGTACTGGCCTCCAAAGTCGAGCACCAAAATCATCTCTTGTTCTATTTTCACAAAACCTCCACCTTTCTGCCTTCTTCTCAAAAAAAGAGCGAGCTTCTCCCACGGATTCACTAAACCGAAGAAGAAGCACGCCCTTTTCTGTGTATACGAAACGTGCTCCTTCATAGTCGGTCCATTTACGGTGGTCCGGTAGAGACTCTCGCGCCAATTTGCGAGTATATACGAAGGAATGCTGTTCAATTATCTAACTAATGCGTCTATCTTACTGTATGCATCCGCCTACTTCAACTTATAATTCGACGAATCATGATTTTCCAATATTCTTTATATTTTGAATTCGGTGTTTGGTCGGCATAGATACTTTGCTCGAACAGACGGGTCAATCTCGTCATTTCGGTCGACTCATAATAGGCATCGACCTCTGCAGCGAGTTCGGACGGCGTGCGCCCGTCGACTTTGAAGCCTGCTCCGCGGAGTCGTTTAACTAGATATCGATGCATGGCGACGAGTCGGTTTTCATTCAATGGACGCCGTGTCCACCAAAGCATCAGGACGAGGCGTTCAATCGATTTTCGGTTCCATACGAGAACGGCGACCGTAAAGACAATCAACACCCAACCCCAGACCGGCATATTCCAATTCTCCGTTGCCGCCTCACCTGATGTGACATCATCGAGTGCCAAATCTTCCTGTGGACGGTTCGTCTGCTCATTGTCTTGCGATGCTTGTGGATCGTTGGCTGCCGGGTCTTCTGAATTCGTTTCGTCCTCCGTCTCGATTTGAAGTAAGTTGGCGTCCGAGAAACTGATCGTCGCCTCAAGCGGGACCCAGCCTGCGCCTTCCACGAAATATTCTACCCATGAGTGAGCGTGACGGTTCCGGACCGTGTATTCTTCTTCCCCTTGAATGACCCCGCGCGCATCACCCATCGTGAAGCCTTTGACCCAACGCGTCGGCACCCCGCTCGCCCGTAGAAGGACAGCGGCCGAGGTCGAGAAGTTGTCGCAGTACCCAATCAACGTATCAAAC
Source organism: Exiguobacterium sp. s40 (assembly GCF_018617905.1). Taxonomy (NCBI): domain Bacteria; kingdom Bacillati; phylum Bacillota; class Bacilli; order Caryophanales; genus Exiguobacterium; species Exiguobacterium sp. s40. Next base: position 5,027 of record NZ_JACSLC010000013.1, read on the forward strand.
AAAAATTGATCGACGTAATCGGTATCCCCTTCCGGGACGGCGACGTCTTCCGTATTGTATTGGAAATCTCCAGATTGGAAGTAGGCTTGAACCGCTTGGGCTTGGTCGTAAGGTGTCTCACTGTCGCCCGTGATATCGGCCGACAAGTCGCGGACCCGATCCGGAAGCGAGTCCGGCAGTTGCAAGTACGCCTGCCGTTCTTCTTCCGTCAACGTCGTAACCGGTTCGTTCAATGCCAGTTGCTCTTCAGTAAAGGAAGGGACGCTGTAGCGAAGTTGAATCGTCTGCGGCGTCGTTTGGCCATCATTGTCGAAGACAATCTTTCCGGACGGACGGATGTGAATCGTCTCGTTCGGGAACGGCTCCTCGATACTGCCGACCCTGAATTCGGTCCCATTTTCCGTCTCGGTCGCTTGTGGATACTCCCCGCCATACGGGACGAACGTTTGACGCCGGTCGAATCGGAGCAGCGCCTGTTCAGGCGTCGTATCGACGTCCGGGTCGACGAGCTGGCCGCGGTTGTAGTCCGAGTCGAGGACCGGGGACTCGACCCAACCTTTACCGGTGTAAATCTCTTTTGATTCGATGCGCCAGTAGCGTGCCGGTACACCACGGGCGATGAAGACGATCCCGTCATCCTGTTCGAACGGTCCACCGAGTTGCTCATCGTTCACCCCGTAGCCGACTCGACCGCTGCCTGACCCTTCATCGTTGCCAGCGTTTTGGAAACTCGTCGTCAACCGATCGGACCAGTCCCCTTCAATCGTCGGCGACACGCTCGCGAGCGCCAACACGACCGAAGCGAGGAGAGCGATACTGACATAGCGGACGAGCGACTTGCTCGGCCGTTTCGCCAAATCGGTCACGAAGAGTAATAAGAGTGACGCTAAAATCGCAAGTAGTATTTTTCCTTCTCCGTCATAAAGCGTCCATGTGTCAAAGTACGCCATCAATCCGAGCGTCGAGACGATCATCCCGAGGACGAAACCATAGCTTGGATACGTCCGTCCGACCAAGATGGCGAATAGGACACCGATGAGCGCCATCGCCGAGAAGAAAATTGCTTCTTCTGGTAAAGCCCCGCTCAGCACGCCACTCAAATCTTCTAGCCAGAGCCCAAACCAATCTAAGATACTGCCGTGATACACGTACAAGATGGTAAAGAAGTTGAGGACAACCACAGCGATGAACCCATACCAAGGCAACAAGCTCGCAAACATCGGTACGAGGAGTAAAAACAGGAACGGCCAATTGACGTCGAACGTCGTGCTTCCGACAATCGGCTCGACCCAAAACGACAACAAGTAAGCGGCAAGTGCCGTATAGACAATCCGTTTCACCCACATCGTCATGTCGTCACCTCATTCGCCGTGTACAAGTGATAGCTGCCTTGGGTCTCATTCATGATTTCGCGTACCCATTTCGTTTCGAGCGGGCTGATTAAAATCAAGTTTCCGACCTCTTGCGGCAAGTTACGCTTCACTCGTTCAACGAGATGTCCTTCCGGTTCCGGCGTCGCCGTCAGCAAGTAATGCCCGACCTCGGCGCTTTGGTCCGGCAAATGGAAAAGGCGGACCTGTTCTTCGATGACATACAGTTCAAACGGCAAGTTTTTCCGTTCAAGTTGCCGAATCGCGCCGACGAGTAACGACAGCGATCGTTCGAACGCTTCTTCGTGTCCGGCAGATGTGGACGGGACGAAGACGAGCGAGAGTTTTTTCTCCTGCTCTTGATCGAACGTTTTCGTCATCAAGTTATCTCGACGAGCCGAGGCCTTCCAGTCAATCCGGCCGATGCGGTCACCGGCCGCGTATTCCCGGACACCGCTCGTCGTGTTCGCTACTTCTGTATATGTCCGCGTGCGCCGGTACTGTTCGCCACGCCCACCGACCTGCTCATCACGCGGCAAATCGAACGGAAGTTCAGCCGGCGACACTTCGACGACCGTCTCGAGCCGCAACGTCCGTTTACGATCGAATAACCCGAACACGTCACGTACGTGAAGGACCGTCCGATCGAACACGTGGATCCCCCGGCGGATCTGTTCGATTTCGTAATGCACCGTCTCTGTTCGCCGAAAAAAGCGGTCGACCGGGGTAACAATCACGTCCGTCGATGTAGCGAGACGAGGCGGTGGTGTCTCTTCTAACGTGACGACCCCGACAAGAAACGGATACTTCCGCTCCACTTGCAGTTCTACGTCCATCGTTTGGCCCGAGACGAGCCGTTTCGTCGTGATTCGCCGCGAGACGTTGGCTGCCGTGACCGGGTAAATCATAAAGATTGTCCAATACGCCGCCAAAACGAAAAATGACCACCAAAGTGTCGAGGCGACGATACTCCCTTCGATCCGGGCGAACGCGTAAAGTCCGAATGCCGCCGCCCACACGAGGAACAGCTTCACCCAATTTTTCATACTTCTTTGACCTCACGATCCATCGGGACCGGTAGCGAGTCGAGCCAACCTTTGACGAGCTGTTCGGCCGTTTTCCCTTTATAACGCGCCTCTGCCGTCAACAAGATACGGTGACCGAGCACACTACCCGCGAGCGCCTTCACGTCATCTGGCAAGACGAAATCACGGTTATGGATATACGCCCACGCCTGAGCAGCCTTCATCAGAGCGAGCGTCGCACGCGGACTACCCCCGAGGTACGTGTTCGGGTCGTTGCGCGACTCATGGATCAAGCGGACGATATACTGTTTGACCGCACTCGAGACATGCACGTCACGCACGTCACGTTGCATCTGTTCGACTTCGTGTTTCGTGATGACACTTTGGAGCGCCTCGAGCGGCTCTGCCTTTTCGAAACGGGTCAACAAAGAGATTTCTTCATTGAACGACGGGTACCCCATCTCGATTTTAAGAAGGAATCGGTCAAGCTGGGCTTCCGGGAGCGGGTATGTTCCTTCATGTTCAATCGGGTTTTGTGTCGCCATGACGAAGAACGGGGAAGGTAAGATTTTGACTTCCCCATCGACGGTCACACTGCGCTCCGCCATCGCCTCGAGTAACGCCGACTGCGTTTTCGGAGAGGTCCGGTTGATTTCATCAGCCAAGACGATGTTCCCCATCAAAGGTCCCGGACGGTACTCGAACTCTTTTGTCTTTTGATTGTACATCGAGATCCCCGTCAAGTCGGACGGCAACATGTCCGGAGTGAACTGAACGCGTTTAAAATCCAAATCAATGGCACGACTAAACGTACGAACGAGCATCGTCTTCCCGACCCCGGGCACGTCCTCTAACAATACGTGACCTCCGGCAAGCAACGCAGTCAAACTTTTTGCGATGACATCTTCTTTCCCGACGATCACCGTTTCAATGGCATTGATGATTGATTGAATGGCTGGACGATAGGACATAGCCGACTCCCCTTTTTTCTCTAATCGCTGAAGCGTTCGAAAATTGAATGTTCTGACTTTATTGTGACATATTCAAGCGCTCGTGTGAAAGAAAACCATCACGCCAATCGGTTTTCCATTCTTTACCCGAAAAAAGGCGCCTTGTCTCTGATTTGAGCAGGCGCCATGACGTTTATTTTGGACGTTCGATTTCAAAAGTGTCCCCGAGGGTCGCATAAAAGTTGCCCGCGAGACGACTGACCGGCGCCAGTTGTTCCGCATCGATGCGTCCAGCATGATAAAGTGCTGGCTCGATGTGAAAACGGACGACGCGAGCGATCAACAAGTCCGCTGTCACGACGCCATCGTGTTCGATTGGCACGTGATGGTGAAGTTTACACTCCATCCGGATTTTGGCTTCTTTCACACCCGGTGTCTCCACGACGTCGCTAGGCACGATGGTGAAGGCCGTCCGCTCAAGTTCGCTTTCCTCGGGTCCTAGATTGGCTGCCGTCTCATTGACGAGGGTCACATTCGTTTCGTCTACGACATGGATGACGAGTTCTTCGGTCGCGACAGCGTTTCGAGCCGTGTCTTTCATGACACCGCCCTTCCGTTGAACCGACACCGAGAGAAGTGGTGGTTCGGAAGCGACGATATTGAAATAACTGAACGGGGCGGCGTTAATCGTCTCTCCGTTTCGTGTCGTCACAAATGCGATTGGGCGCGGTACGACACTTCCAATCAAAAATTTATACGCGTCACGTTCGGTTAAAGCTGAAGGTTCAATCGATAGCATACGATAGCACTCCTTTGGATTCGACTATAGGTTCAAACTATCCCGTTCACAGCGGACGTGTCAAACGTGAGCACATCGGAATGTGTAGGATGATGAAATACGGGGTATATCCGTCTAGATATGACAATTAAACAGACAATCATCTGATGGCACATCGCTTGAGCAGTTCGGTGTTCATCTGATTTTTCTTTTTGTATATTTCGGTTATGACGATTGAATTGAAGATGGTTTTAGTTAAGGAAGGAAGTAGAGCGTATTATGGGCAAGTGGATTGAACAATTGAACAGTCGTCAAATACTCGGCATCCTCTACGGAGTCTGTGCTATGAGTCTTGTCTTAACGGCAATTGGCGCTTGGGTCGTTCGAGACGGAGCGGTATCACCCACTGAATTGTTGTCGTTGCGTTGGATTTGGATGATCGGCCTCATCATGTTTATCGGTGCCATCTTATTGATTGGTCGACCGCTCATCAAACGGATATCGACTCAAAATGAAAAGATGCATGCGAAGCAACAAGAGATGCAGTCGGTGCTCGAAGCATCTAAACAAAACGAAACAAAACTGCAGTACCGTAACGAACTGATTGAAGTGCTCGCCTCGAAAGAGTCACTCTTTGATTATTCATCGGTCATCGAAAAAATCGTCTTGTTGACTGAAGCAGAGTTCGGGGCTCTACTTATCATCAAGGACGGCGAAATTGTTTCAGTCGTACCAAAAGGCATGACGGAAGATCAACAAGAAGATTTAAAGACCAAGTCTCTTCTGTTGAAACGCGTCATGATCTCTAAATCGTTAGAAGCGACATCTAAAAAGATTGCCGACGAAATTCATGAACACCCGTATTACATTCATGAAACGGTCATCCCCGTTAAAGACCCGTCAGACAGCAACATGATCGGATGTCTTTATTTAACGTGCTACGACGAACAGTTCGACGCGAGCGAAACTTCGGAATTAAACGCGTTTGCAAACCAGTTGGCGATTTCTCTCTTGCGGACCCAACTTTATCGCCAAATGCAACAAGACCGGAAAGAGACGGCTCAGCTCATCAATTCAGTACGTGAAGCCATCTTATACCTCAACTACGAGGAGAACAGCGTTGTCGGAAACCGCGCATTCATCCGTATGTTCGACGAGTTGCAATTCGAGTATCAAGGCTACGAGCAACTGACTACCGTCTCGATCGATATCGAACAGTGGGCGGAACGCGTCGATCAACGGGATCGTTTTATTAGCTACATCGAGCGCGTGTTCGACCAAGACCCGCCAGAAGATGGCCTGTCCGTCTCGCTCGATCAAGGCGATTGCTTCCTTCAAGTATATGCCGAGAGCATTTACCGGGATGGGAAGATTCACGGCACGATGCTCGTGTTGCGTGATGTGACGGCCGAGACCGAGATTGACCGGATGAAGTCAGAGCTCGTCTCAACAGTCTCACACGAACTGAGAACCCCTTTGTCATCGATTTATGGGTTCACGGAACTGATGCTCGAGCGTGACTTAAAAGAAAAACGTCGCGAATTGTATTTGAAGACTATCCATGACGAAGCGAAGCGTCTCTCCTACTTGGTAAACGACTTCCTCGACCTGCAAAAGATGGAGGCCGGGAAACAGACGTTCGAATGGAAAACGGTAGACCTTCTCGACCTTGCCCGTGACAGCATCAGCTTCTATCAAGAAACGACCGACTCGCATCATTTACATCTCGATGCCGACGTCGGACAAGACTTCAAAATCGAAGCTGACTTAGAAGGAATGCGGCAGTTGCTCGGTAACTTGCTCAGTAACGCCATCAAGTATTCACCTGAAGGCGGCAACGTGCTCGTCTCGTTGGAACGACTCGAAGGACAAGTCGTCATGAAAGTCCGGGATAACGGGATGGGCATCCCTTCTTCCGCCTTGCCGAACTTGTTCGGCAAATTTTACCGAGTCGACAACTCGGACCGCCGGAAAATCGGCGGAACAGGCCTCGGTCTCGCCATCTGTAAAGAGATCGCCAAAGCGCACGACGGACATTTACATGTCGAATCGATCTACGGTGAAGGCAGCACCTTTGTCTGTGAGCTCCCGACGTCAAAAGAGGCGATTCATCAATGAGCGCGGCCGGATTCATTCCGGTCGTGTTTTTATATCGTCGCTTCTCTTTTTTGCAGGAATGTTTTGGCATAATCTAGAAAAAGAGTAACACCGAGAACCTGAGGCGACGTCACTACACCCTTCCCATTATTCTCGCAGGTAAAATTTAAAAAAAGAGTTATACTAGTAAGGAAGAGACAGACAAGATTGGAGGTCATGGAGTTGGATCATCGCGACCCACCGTTTTCAGAAGTAGGCGACTTTAAACAATGGGGCCGTTTTGATATAAACGTGCCACTGCAGGGCGGGCAAGCTGAACTTCAGACTGCCGTGTCGATTGTAAGAAATCATATTCCGTTGCGATTGGGTGGATTTTATATCATCGCGAGTGAAGATGGGATTTTGATAAGCGGCTCACACGACGCCAATTTACAAAAGCACATCATTCACTTGCTCCAACAAGTGCAAACGGGCCATGTGGAAGATGAAGCGTTGATGAACGAACCGATTTGGACGATTCATTATTTCACCACTCCATAAAACGACAAGAGACGATTCGGGCGTCTCTTTTTTTGTGCAAAAAAAGAACGCCTCGAGAGGCGTTAATCCCATCGAGACATAATCGCAATGGATTTTTCATAGTATTCAGTGGATAGTTTATACTTCCCATTTTCACGTAGCTCACGCGCTAACCAAAGTGCGTATTTGTTTGTGTATAGATAGTCATCGAATGACTCAAAATATTGAACAGCTTTTTTTAAACTACTAATTAATTTTAATTTATCGTGTTCTTGATAACAATTTTTATAAACTTCAAAATGATGGTGAAATTCTTCTAGACCTTCATGATTCCCTATAATCTCATATCCATTACCGAGCCATGTTATAACCCCATCTGAGTCTTCTTGTTCAGCATAAACTTCGATTAAGGAAAGAACGCTGTAGAGTTTGCTTTTGGAATCAGACTTGTAAGATAGACTTTCAAGAAAATACTCCAACGCCTTTTCTTGGTTACCTAATAAAGAATAAATTTCCCCCATATTGTTATACAACATGCCATTATAATATTTTAAGTCAGTTGCACTAGTGACTTTAGTAGCTCGTTCGTAATGAGACAATGATTCTGAATAGCGTTTTCTTCTTTTGTAAGAAAGCCCGATGATTAAATGACACTCAATGATTCTTTCTACATAAAAATTATCTTTAAAATATCCAAGTGCAAATTTAACGTTCTCAATAGCTTGTAAATAATCCGTCGATTTATAATACAATCCCCCCATGATATATCGCATATCTGCAATCTCCCAATCAGGAATATTCGATGTAGGCAATTGTTCATTTAGTTGCTCTAAAAGCTGCAATGATGATTCCTTATCGTTTGATTGAAAATGGGTCAAACTTTGCATGAGCAAATATCTGATTTTATTGTCTCGATCTAATTGGTCTTCAAGCCACCCAAGTTCGTTTAAATAACGCCCTTTTCCTCCAGGCATCAAATCGAATCTTGCCAATGTAATCAGTAACATAATATATAATTCTTTCGATTGATTAACTACTGGATTAGAAATGTATTTTTCAATCTGCTTTCTTCTATCTTCATCTCTTCTCGTTAGAACTGCTTCTTTTAAAATACTTTGAATTTCTTCTCTGACTTTATCAACTTGTTGACTAAAATCAAAATAAACAGGGACATTTATATTCAACTTTTCAAAAATCAATTCTAGTACTTCTTCACTAGGTGTCGTTTGATTATTCTCAATCTTACTTAAATACGATATGGAACAAATACCTCTCGCTAAGACAGATTGCTTCATGTTCTTACGCATACGCTCTACTTTAATAAGGTTACCGTAGTTATATTCCATCTTAAGTAGTAGCTCCTTCGTCCCAAATATGATTAGTTTTTGTATTAATTATTCGCTATTTCCTGCTGTTTAGGAAAATGGAAGCTAAAAACCTCAAAAAATCCGATGCTTTTTGCACTAATTTTCCCAACCGACTACTAAACGAATGACCTAATATACATGTTAAGATTTAAATAAGAACTAATATATTAGTTCTCAATTTAGGTCCATTGGTTTATTAACAATCTACCACCAGAAAATATGGACATTTAATAATGGAGGTGAATATAGCATATGGGAAAGTTAAACTTCTTGCTTGCTGAAGACTACATTAAACCAAAAATCTATTTTCAATCAAAACAACAAAACATCTTTGATGCATCATACTCTTCGTCTGATCGAAGTCAATTTGAAGGATTAGAACATTTAACCCAATTGTTACGTTCATCAACAGGTTTTATAGTTAACGCTTTCCAAGTTGATTACTATCAAACTTTACCACGACTCATAGCTAAAACATTGAAAGAAAACAAAATGTACAAGCGCGTTTATGTTTTAGGTCCTGAACTATCTCTTTCCATTCTAAAGCGCAGTTCTAAAACCGTCTATGAGAAACATTTCCAAGAATTCGGATATATAAATATAGAACAAGCATATGATAGTGTTCTTAAACAGTGTTTAGCACTATTAAAAGAAGGTCATATCTTATATGTTCTTCCTGAAGCCTCTATTTGTTGGAATCCAGAACCACTTACACAATTTAAAAATAGATTTACTCCTTTGTGCAGCACCTTACTTAGTCAAGAAGCAAACGTTCCGATTTTGTCATCAAGCACAAAAGAAAATAATGACAAATTTATTTTACACGAACCAAACATGCCTCAACAGTACATTGGTGACTTAGAAACTCGCATTGAACAACAATCTGATGCGATTTATTCATTGCTAGAATCACCATTTTCTGAGTAAAATCATACTAGGGATCGCAACTTACAAAATACACCACCCTACATTGGAGGAATTATCATGAAAAAATTAACTGGAATTTTCTTTATTGCCACAGCACTCTTTTTACTCGGAACTTCTTTCAAGCCATTAGCAGACGATTTTCCACGTCTAACTAAACTTGAGGCTCCTATTCAAAAATTTGCAGATGATTTTCCACGCCTTACGAAAATCGAAGAGCCTATCAAAACATTCGCTGATGATTTCCCTCGCCTTACTTAATCTGAAAAAGAGACGCCTACTAGCGTCTCTTTTTCATTTCTACTTTACTTTTTTATAAATTTCAAAAAAAGTAAAGCAATTTACATATTAACCTCCATTTTTTTCTTGTTTCCTTATATAATAACGGAGACATGATAAAAAATTTCATTTCATATTCTCAATTAAAGGAGCGGATATTGTTTGAACATATCGAAACCATCTTGGAATCTTAAACTATTACTTAGCTCGTCTATCGTTTTAGGAGGACTGGTTGCCATTCCATCTGATTTGACATCACAGTACTTCGAAATAGGCCAAGTCGAAGCTGCCTCAACATATACTACCACTGCTAACCTGAACTTACGTAAGAGCGCATCCACATCTGCTACAATTCTCGTGACAATCCCAAGCGGCAAAGCTGTCACTTATCTCGGTACTTACGGTTCTTGGTACAAAGTCAGCTACGGTGGCAAGACTGGATACGTTTCTTCCCAGTACGTAAAGGTTTCAACGACTAGCACGACAACGACTAGTTCCACAAAAACCTACACGACTACCGCCAACCTGAACCTACGCCAAAGCGCCTCTACATCCGCTACCGTTCTTGTGACAATCCCAAGCGGTAAGGCAGTGACCTATCTCGGCACTTACGGTTCTTGGTACAAAGTCAGCTACGGTGGCAAGACTGGATATGTGTCTTCCCAATACGTAAAGGTTTCAACGACGACGACACCGACGACAACAAGCTCCACAACAAGCTCCACAACAAGCTCCACAAAAACCTACACGACTACCGCCAACCTGAACCTACGCCAAAGCGCCTCTACATCCGCTACCGTTCTTGTGACAATCCCAAGCGGTAAGGCTGTCACTTATCTCGGCACTTACGGTTCTTGGTACAAAGTCAGCTACGGTGGCAAGACTGGATACGTTTCTTCCCAGTACGTAAAGGTTTCAACGACGACGACACCGACGACAACAAGCTCCACAAAAACCTACACGACTACCGTCAACCTGAACCTACGCCAAAGCGCATCTACATCCGCTACCGTTCTCGTGACAGTCCCAAGCGGTAAAGCTGTCACTTATCTCGGCACTTATGGTTCCTGGTACAAAGTCAGCTACGGTGGCAAGACTGGATATGTGTCTTCCCAATACGTAAAGGTTTCAACGACGACGACACCGACGACGTCCACGGGTACGGGACGTACGATTGTGATCGATGCCGGACACGGTGGAAACGACCCTGGAGCTGTCTACGGCTCATCTTACGAAAAAGTGATTGCGTTCGACATTGCCGCACGTCTCGCGAGTACGCTCTCGAATACATATGGCTATAACGCACGGATGACACGCACGAACGATGTCTACTTGTCGCTCGCACAACGCGTCGAATTGACGAAGTCGTATAAAGGCAGCGCCTTTGTCAGCATTCACAACAACTCTTCGACGAATACGTCTTACCACGGTCATGAAGTACTCGTGCCGACCGGAGAAAGCTATACGACGAACCCATACATCTCGGCTAGCCGGAGTCTAGGGGCGGCCATCAACCGTGAACTCGGTGCCCGTATCCCGACAATCCGTAACCGTGGCGTGAAGTATCAAAACGTTTACGTCGTTGGAAAGAACAGCGTCCCTTCGACACTCGTCGAATACGGGTTCATCAGCAACGCAAACGACCGCTCGCATTTGACGAGCACCACTTACCGGCAACGGATGGCAGACGCCACCGCTTCTGGGATTCATCAATTCATGAGCACTTATAAATAAGCAAGAGACCTGACCGCATATGCGATCAGGTCTCTTTTTCTGTAGTCGTACAACGCCAAATCTTATGCGGTGCGCCAGTTCCCCAGTAATGGTCAAGCGTCAACGTCGGCGGCCCGATCCGCTTTTCCCAATAGGCTTGAGACGTCGGGAAGCCAGCATCCAAGTAAAACGCCGTCTGTCCGTTCGCTGACAATTGTCGTTTGATGTTCTCAATCAAGAAGTGACCTACCCCTTGACGTTGGGACGTAGGCGACACGTACATGCAACCGACTTCTGGCGTGTTCGGTTCGACGTCGATATGGGCAGTAATGATGTCATTGGGAGGTAAAATCGCCGCTGTGCCCACGATGACGTCGTCTTTTACGACAACGAAAATTTGAACGGACTCGTCCTCGAAACTGTCCTGAACGGTCGTGTTCAATCGCTCTACTTCTTCATCCAATAGATCGGCATCCTCAAACTGTTCTCGCCGAATCAAGTCACTCAGACTCTCCATGAACAGTCGTTGGAGCGGTTTGACGTCTTCGCGGTCAAGCGGGCGAAAGTTCAATGTCTCCACTTCCCTCTAGTCCTGAATTGTACGTGCTAGTCTTTACCCGCGTCCCGATGGGGGATAACGTTCGCTTGATGCGATCCTTCGACCGCTTCGAGTTGCTCGAGGTGATCATAACCGAGATGGCCGTGTGTCTGCCAGACGAGGATGATCGCGGTCGTAAGGAGTAACAGCGTCAAGTGAAGAAATCCAATCGGGAACGCGCCCGGCTCAATTAACGGAACGAGCGTGAACGAGACATTGAACATCGTGTGCAATAAGAACACAGACCATAAGTTCATCGTCGTGACGTTATAGAGCCACGAAATGATAAACGTGAACGCCAGAATCGCCGAGCCATACGCCCAAAACGGGATCAATGACTGCCCCGTCCCCTCCATGAAGAAGAGCGGAATATGCCAGCCCGCCCAGATGACGCCGACGAACAGGCTCGCCTTGACGGGCGTGACTTTCAGTTGAAACGCATCGAGCAAATATCCGCGCCATCCGTACTCTTCTTGGATTGTTCCTCCAAGGAACAACATGTAGAGGAAATAGGGAACAACGAGCCATGGACGTTCGAGTAACGACGCGCCATCGGCATCGGACCACCAATAGGCAATCAAAAACAACACAGGCAGGAATAAGAGCCCGAACGCGTAATAGCGAACGGACATCTTCCACTCGAACCCTCGCTTCCAAAGCGTCTTCACTCCTAACCAGCCATTCTCTCGAAACGCCATATAGCTCCCTGCCAGACTTGGACCGAACGCCCCAATCACGATAATCACCTGGATCGGTAATCCGGTCCACATATACAGCCCCCACCACGCCAGCCATGAGAACCCGAACGCGATGAGGAGAAACAGAATGATTTCTTTTTTTGTCGGAATCAACGCGTCCCCCTCCCTTCTACACGTAGTTTACCCGCTTTCTGCTTGGCTTCCCTATTTCACGCAAAAAATATTTTCAACAAGTGAAGCAAAATGATAGGTGGGCTTTTGTTTTGCGGGGTATAATTAGAATTACTATAAAAAATACATTCTTTAGCGAGGTATACATGGAACCAGTAGTCGAACACTCGATGAGTCATAATGTTTTTCTTGTGATTCTCTCTTATATCATTGCCGCCGTTTCTGCATACGCCGCCATCGAGCTGGCACGGCGTGTCAATTCAGCGAACCGTTCCGTCCAGAACGTGTGGATCTTAGCTGGAGGTGCGACGCTCGGTCTCGGGATCTGGTCGATGCATTTTATCGCCATGCTCGCGCATGAGGCGTTGCGACCGGTCACGTATTCGATCCCGCTCGTCCTATTTTCCGTCATCATCGCCATGGCTGGCTGTATTTTCGGCTTCTTGATTGTCTCGCGTCGCACGACCCGCCCCGCTTTGATCGGTGCCGGGGTTGTGATGGGCGGCAGTATCGCGAGCATGCATTATGTCGGCATGGCCGCCCTGCAAGGTGTAGTGACTTCGTATAATCCATGGCTTGCGGCGTTATCGGTTCTGATTGCGATTGGCGCCTCGCTCGTCGCCCTCTGGATTGGTTTCTTCTCGAAGTATGCCAAGCAAAAGATTGATCTCGAATTGAAAGTATTTTTCTCGTTGCTGATGGGCATCGCCATCTTCGGCATGCACTTCGTCGGCATGCTAGCCGTGTCGTTCACGTATGTCGAGACGGATCGTCCGTTCGCCAATGCGATCGAGCCATCGTTACTCGCATGGCTCGTCACGGCGATCACGATTCTCTTGTTCGCAATTTTCTTCCTGTCGCTCACGCTCGATCGTCACCTTCGTAAACGAGAGTTCATTCAAGCGACGATTCTTGAGTCGACGACGGATGCCGTCGTCACGACGACGAAAGATGGAATGATCCAATATGCGAACACGGCCTTCTATCGCTTGTTTGACGAAATCGAGGAAGATGCTTTTTTCCAAGACTATCATCCATCGCTCACGATCAATCAACCGTTTTATGAACCACGGCGCGTCGACATCGATGACCGAACGATCGAAGTGACGAGTTACCCACTCAAAGGCGAAACGATGGACCAGATGCTTTGGTTCCTCCGTGACGTCTCAGAAACGATCGCCTCACAGCGTCTCGTCGAACATATGGCGTATCACGACACGCTCACGGATTTGCCGAACCGGCACAAGCTCGAACGTATTCTCGCCGAACATATTCAAATCGAGGACCCGGTCGCTTGTCTCTACATCGACATCGATCGTTGGCGGTTCTTGAGCGACATGCTCGGTCATCACGGTTCGGACGAATTGACGATGCAAATCGCCGAACGTCTGCAAGTGACCATTCACCCGGATGACATTTTGACGCGCGTCGGTTCATCCGAATTCATCATCTTGTTGTTCGACAAGCGGAGCACGCTCGCCAAACAGAAAGCCGAGAAGTGTATCAAGGCGATCTCGCAACCGTTCGATATCGACGGGACGACCGTCGAACTGACGATGAGCGCCGGCATCAGTCATTATCCGAAAGATACGAAGTCGGCCGAGGAGCTCGTGCAATACGCACGCCTCGCCGTCCACGAGTCGAAACGGACCGGTAAGAATCAAATTAAAGAATTCGAAGACGAGTCGAAGCATCAAATCCTTCGTACCGTCGAAATCGAAAAGGCGCTCACGCAGGCGCTCGACCGAAATGAGTTTTCACTCGTGTACCAGCCGAAAGTGTCACTTACGCAAAATCGACTCGAAGGCGTTGAGGCGCTCCTGCGTTGGAACAACCGCGAGCTCGGTCACGTGTCACCGACAGACTTCATTCCAATCGCGGAGAACACCGGCCTGATTCACTCAATCGGCAGTTGGGTCATGCGTGAGTCGTGCCGAGCCTGGGTGCGCTGGAAGAAGTCTGGTGTGAAACCATTCACCCTTTCGGTCAACGTCTCGCCGCTCCAATTCGCACGTGAAGATTTCGTCGAGTCACTCCAAGCCATCTTGGATGAGACCGGGATGGATCCAATGTTCCTCGAATTGGAAGTGACGGAGTCGTCGATGCTGTCCTATGAAGCGTCGACACGGGAGAAACTTGCCCAGCTCCATCAGTTCGGCATCTTGATCTCGCTCGACGATTTCGGGACCGGCTACTCGTCGTTCCGTCAATTGCGGGAGCTCCCGGTCCAAGTGTTGAAGATCGACCGGTCGTTCATCGTCAACTTGTTCACGGACCGGAACCAGGAAGCCATCGTCCGTTCGATGATCCAGCTCGGCCATAACCTTAATATGAAAGTGCTCATGGAAGGCGTCGAGACGTCGGATCAACTCGAATGGTTGCTGAACGAACAGTGTGATTACGTTCAAGGTTATTACTTCAGTCGTCCCCTTCGTGAGAAGGACGTCGTGAAGCACGTCAAATCGGTCACCACTTATATTGAGTTCGGAAAGACCCGAGCTTGAGGAGACTGCAGCCCCTGCGCTGCAGTCTTTTTATATGCCAAAAATCTCCCATGCCGCTCGGGCATAGGAGATTCGATTTACGAGACTTGCGCTTTTTCTTGCTCGCGAATCAAGTGGTATTGTTCGAGGATTAGCTTCGTCAGCGTGTCATCCTCATGCAATTGAAGATATTTTTCCACCGTCGAGACGATGCCGTCTTCTTCGATGGACACATAAAGTTCAGAAGATTCTGAATCCTCAGGGTTGTAATAGGTTAAGGCAGCTGCGATCCCGTATGCGAGTTCGTTCGGTTCGATGCCGTTGTCGATCAGTTCACGGGCCGGTTTGACGAGCCGGTCACTTGGTCCGAGCTTCCGGATTGGTGAGCGGGCGACGCGTGAGACTTCATCTTTCAACTTCGGATTCTCGAATCGTTTGATGATCTTTTGAATGTATGGGCTATGTTCTTTCGCCTCTCGTGTTTCCAGCCGCCTTTTTCTTGGCGCTCGCGCTCTTGTTCAGCTTCCCGTTCTTTAAAGAATGGTGGGATGACCCGTCGCTTCGCCCGAAAGCGTATCGCTTTGCGGGACGTGTTGCCGGCGGCGTCTTGTCATTCCAGCTCTTCGCCTGGCTCCTATTCGGTCAAGGCGAGTGGATCGGAAGTATGTTCTTGATCCCGTTCCTCATTTGTCTCTACTTCGTCATCCGCACGTTCAAATGAAAAAGGGGGAAGCGACTAAGCGTTCCCCCTTTTTTAAGAGATGTCGAGATCGAGTAAGACTCCATAGTGATCACTCGGCAGCATGTCGGTGATTGAATCGGACGTCTTCCCAAACACGTCCACGCTCGAGATGAGCGGGACGTTTCCTTCGTCGTGACGCAATAACATCCAATCATAACGCGACGGTCGTTTCAGCAAGGCATCCTGTTTCAAATACGGATTGTGTCTATAATCCAACGTCGGCTCATCCCCTCCACGATGACA
The DNA here is from genome assembly GCF_018617905.1 of Exiguobacterium sp. s40. Lineage (NCBI taxonomy): Bacteria > Bacillati > Bacillota > Bacilli > Caryophanales > Exiguobacterium > Exiguobacterium sp. s40. The sequence continues at coordinate 20,984 of NZ_JACSLC010000013.1, forward strand.
TGTGGCGACATCAATCCAACGATGTGCGGTCAAATCACGATAAATCTCCGACTGCGGATTGTCATTGAAGTCACCACATAGCAGCTCGTAACGTTCTCCCTCACCAATCCACTCGCGGACGGCCCGCACTTGCGTTTCCCGAATGTCCGGCGACCGCCAATTCAAATGGACGTTCGTCAATCCGAACGCGTGACCTCCTGCTTGAAACGTCACCCGCATCGCACAGTAGTTCGCTTCTTCTACCTCGTGGTGCCAAATCGCATCATTCGTATCGAGCGGAATGTTGCTTAAGACAGCGAGCCCTTCATCGGGTGAGTCCGGATAGGCGAGAAATACGCAAAACGGATAGCCCGTTTCGTTGGCGATTTGCTCGGCCACACTGATGCCTTGCTCCCCTTCCACATACGTTTTGACTTCTTGAAACGCCAGCACATCGGCGTCAATCATCTTCACTGTGGCACAGATGGACTCGATCCGCTCCGACCATAATGTCGGATTGTTCCAGAGGTTGAACGTCGCAATCCTCATGTACTGGCTCCACTTTGTTGCAAATCTGTCAGCACGAATTGTTCGCTTTCTTGAAGCTGTTGAATCATTTCGCTCAACTCACCGACCGTGTTGTCTAAATAGTAACGGTCCGGTGCACCCGAGCTTAGAAACTCGTTCCGCAATATGATGACCCGCTCGCCCATCTGCGCATCGCTCGGCCGGTGTTGATCACGTTGGACGTGAACGTCTTGCTCCGCCCATAAGATGACGTAGCGCACTTCAATACCTTGTTCAATCCAGTGCGCCGTGTAGCGCTTCACATCTTTCCAAAACGCGACCCAATCCACGACGACGTCATAGCTTGCCTCAAGAAAATTATTGGTTAAAGATACGATGTTCTTCCACACCAGGTCGTTCGCCCGCTCCGATTCCCATGGCCTTTCACGACCGGACACCGTCATATGACTGATGTCGTCACCAGACACATATGCACTCTTCTCCATGTCTTGAGCGAGCCGTCTCGCCGTCGTCGACTTTCCGACACCAGCCGGTCCCGAGATAATCCATACCTTCCGCTTCATCAATTGTTCCCCCTTCAACATGTAAAAGGAAGCGCCTAAGCGCTCCCCCACTTTTGCTCTTCTCGTAATTCGGCTTCCGTGACGTAGTGATCGTCGAGCTGAGCCATGTGACGCTCGTACAGACGATGCTCAAGAATAGCGAGCCCGTATGCTCCTAGCCCAATCAAAGCGAACGTTTGAAGTGAAATCAAATCCGTGAGCAATGCATAAACCCATAATAGGAAGAAGGGTAGTGTCACGAGCCCAAAGATGGAGTTAAGATGGATGAGGCGCTTTGCTGCATCCGACTTCAAAAACTGCTTTTTGATGTTCTCGCGTTGCCACATCTTACGAAAATCAGGAAGACCCGCTGCGATGCTGAGAAATATGACTGTCATTGGTGAGAGCCAATTATACTCTAATGAGAAAAATAGAAGCGCGGCCAACACCGCTGACAAAAACACTTGTGTGGAATGCTTTCTCTGATCGAACGCCGTCAATTCACGCATTTGGCTCCGTTTATCCATGCTCTCGCTCCTGCTCCATCTCACGGGCTTCCCGAATCAACTTTAAATCCTCTCCCGTCAAATAATGACCGTCATGCTTTTGGATGATACGGTCGAGCCATCTCCCCAAAAAGGCAGCTCCCCAGAAAAAGGCTTGCGACAACAAAAATGCCTGGAACGTTTGTGATTGTGTCGTCTCATAAAATACGACGACCCCGTAGTATCCGATTGCGCTAAACCCAATCAAATAAACCGTGTACCGCAACGTGAGCAGCTTTCGTGCTGTTTCGTTTTTCACGAATCGGAGCCACATGAGGAATCGAGTCGTTTCGATGCTAATCAACATAGCGAAAATCGCTACTAAGAACACTAGAAAAAACGAATCGGGCATCTCCCAGTACGATGCGTAAACGAGCATCCCAACGATTGCAGAAACAGCCAGGATGCCAAAACCCCAACCTGTCCACTTTTCAAATCGAAGAATCGTATCAATTTGTTGTTTCGATTGTGGTGACAGTTCCATTCAACTCATCCTTTCGATGACTTCATCATATGTCGGTATATCGGGATCATACTGTTTCAATTGACGCGCAATGATGCGGGAACGATATTTTTCAGTCAAACCCCAAATCCCAAATAGAAATCCAATTCCAAATCCAAGCGACTCCGTTGTGAGTAAGGTCGTCATGAACGTACCCATCAGTATTGCGCTAATCCACGTGTCCGCGTATTCGACTTGCAACCACCGTAAGCTTTTCGGATGCGTCGAGAAGTGCCGAAGGAGGCGGTATTGTGTATGCCCCATGAAAATCAGAAACAGCGCCACGGACCACATTAAAGGAATCAACAACATCTTTTCGAATAGAAGGGCCACAATCATAGATAGGATATAGAGGACTAGTACTGGTACACCGATTCGTCGGATTCGCTTCACCCATCGGACTTCTTGTTGAATCTGATTCTCCATCCGCTCACCCCCTCAGTTGTTCATATGTAGGACGCCACACATCCTCTTCTTTCATCCGCTTCTCGATTCGCATCGTCAGCCATCCGGCCACGCCCACAATCAGAACTCCACCGATATATGCTGTATTCGACTCTAGCAGCTTCCCCCCATTGATGGCGATAAAAAAGGCGACCGTATTCAGGCAGTCACTTCCGATTTGTCGGCGATAGAGATGCGACAATTGCGGATTCAACGTCCGCCGCATCCGGTAACGCTTGACGTACATCACATTGATGGGGACGAGCATAAGCCCCGTAACGATGCCCCAATCCAAACTGTCCGTCCATATCGTGGCGGGGATCACGATGACGAGAAACACGCCTAAAATCCCAAAAATCAGTTGGTGGAATGCGCGAAACCAGGCGCGCTCCGCCTCTACTCGACGATTCTTCATTTCACTTCCTCCAACTCGAGGGCGCGTAAGATTGGGTCATATTCTTGTAGTGTCCGGTTCAAACGGCGCGACACAATCTCGGCCATGATTCCCCAGATGACGACAGCGAACGCCCAATAGAGGTTGTCTCGACTAAAGATCAATAGCCCACCGACCATGATGACAAGCACACTCGTATTTACGAGTTCGTATCCTAATTGCCAGCGGAGCATCTTTTTGGCGACAGGATTGACCAGAAACGACCGTCTCATCCGATATTTCGCCACGTCCGAGACGAGCAGGGCGATTCCGACGAGACCGAGCGGGACAGTCATCCACGTCGTCTGTCCAACGAACATCAACGCGAACGTCAGGATGACCACCACCAATAAGACGTACCCGATGCGTGTATGCCGTTGCTTCCATTCTCGTTCCCGTTCCATTCGAACTGATTGTGCCATATCCTTCTCCTCCTCAACTCTTCTCCTTTTCTATACGAAACCCTTTCAAATTCGTTTCGCCATTTTCAAGGATTCTCTTCACAATCGTTCGACGTTTTTCAACAAATGCCGAAGGATTGTCGTCCATCAATCTATAATTTCTGATATACTGACAGCGTATTCATACCTACAAATTTTCATGTGAAAGGTGCAGACCCTGATGGCTCCAAAGTATAAACAAGTCGCCGAACAGATTGAGACGGACATTATGAATCACGTCTATCAACATACGAACAAGCTCCTCACCGAGGACGAGTACGCCAACAAGTATGGCGTCAGCCGCAACACGATTCGAAAAGCGATTGAGATTCTCGTCAACAAAGGTTACGTCTATCAAGTCCAAGGGAGCGGCGTCTTCGTCCGTGACCATTATATGAGCGATTACGTGAACCTCGAGAAGTTGCAAGGTCTCACGAGTGACTTCAGTGGACGGAAAGTCGAGACGTGCGTCCTAGATTTCGAATTGACGACAGCGAACGATGAAGTGGCCGAGCGGATGAAGTGTGATATCGGCACACCCGTCTATTACGTCAAACGTCTCCGGCTCGTCGATGACCATCCGTTCTCGGTCGAGGATTCGTATTTCCGGAAAGACCTCGTCGTCTATCTCGATCGGGACATCACCGAGAAGTCGATTTACAACTACTTCCGCAACGACCAAAAACTCGCCATCGGTTTCGCCGACCGTGTCATTTACGCCGACTTTTTGAACGCGGAAGATGCGGCACTGCTCGGACTGAAAGAGAACGACCCGGCCCTCCTCGTCGACAACACCGTCTATTTGACGAACGGTCAAATCTTCGACGTATCGCGCTCGACACATCATTTCCGCCATGTGAAGATGCTCAAAGTCTCTAACATCAAGTCCTAAACGCATTCGAGAGATTGTTCTCGTGTGCGTTTTATTATGTTCGCATTTCGGGCGAAAGAAAGGGTTTACATGTAAGCGGTATCGTGCACTATCATCTTTTTATAATTTGTAACTATGAATTTTGGTTATCCATACAAAAAGGAGAGATAATATGGTTTCTGAAACAATTGAAATTACTCCCAAAGATATCTTCGGTTTAATCGCCCTTTCAGGCGACGCGAAAGCAAGCTACCATCATGCGATGCTGTTGATGCAAGAAGGCAAAGCAGAAGAAGCGGCTGAAGCGGTCAAAGCTGGTGACGCGACATTAAAAGAAGCCCACGCCATCCAGACGAAATTCGTCACACTCGAGGCACAAGGGAAAACGGCTACGGTCGGAGTCCTCATGGTGCACGCGCAAGACCACTTAATGAACACGATCCTCGTCAAAGAGATGCTCGGCTATATGATGAACATGCAAAACGAAATCAACCAATTGAAAGGAATGGATCAAAAATGATGAAAATCGGACTCTTCTGTGCAGCAGGTATGTCAACAAGTATGTTAGTCGAAAAGATGAAAGCGGTTGCCGAGCATACGTTCACAGAAGTCGTCTATGACGTGCTTCAAGCACCACTTCAAAACTTGACAGACACACTTGCCGGAGCCGTCATCATCATGGTGCTCATGTCAGTCATGTGGTGGTGTGGAATTCACGGAGCTGCGATCATCATGGGACCACTCATCGTCGCCCGTTCGGCTCACTTGAAGCAGCTCGGTAAGCTCTCACTCGCACCAAGTCTCTTCAACATCAACGAGCCGGTCATCTTCGGGATGCCAATCGTGTTCAACCCGATCATGTTCGTACCATTCGTCATCGTTCCAGCGATTGCTTCGTTCATGGTGTACTTCTCAATCCTTTGGGGCTGGGCCGACTCGTTCAACGCGCTTCAAGTGCCTTGGACGACACCACCGGTCATCTCTGGTTTCTTGATCGGCGGATGGCGTGCAGCGCTCTTACAGATCGTCACGATCGCTTTGGCCGTAGCCGTCTACCTCCCGTTCGTCCGCACGCAAGACCGCGTGTCGTATGGTGAAGAGTTGAAAGCACAAGAAGACGCAGACAAAGCGTCAGCCTAAGCAAAAAACGACAGCCCTTCTCAGCGATGAGAAGGGCTGTTATATTTAGGGAAACAAGTAATAATGTGGATGGTCTTCAAACATTGTCTGCTCAGTCGACACGACTTAGAAATGAGGAAAGATCTCTATGACAAGAAAAAGTATGCAATGGATTGCGTCTGCTATCGCTATTTTGCCTACGTTCGCTCTAGCGATGGCTATGATTGTCGGATTTCAGTTATCAAGAGAAGACACGAGAACTATCTTGTCTATAGCTTACGGGCTATCGGTGGCCCTACTCTTGATTTCTCTTCTTCTACCTAAGATAGTTACTAACAAATAGATAAGGAGTAACTGGATATGAAAAACTACACCCCTAGCTTCATGATCTTATCGAGCGCAGCGCTCGCTTTCGGGCTTGGGTTCAAATCCATCGTCCCGTACGCGATGTTGATCGGCATCGGGCTACATATGATTTTTCTTCTATGTGCCGCCTACTCGTTAGGCAAGTACCGGGCCAATAAATCACAACTCGATTCGTAACGCCATGACACTTACTGTCACGGCGTTTTTTTCATCTGTTTCGTCTTATTACAAATCACTCTCACGTTCCCGGACCGGAAATTCAGCAGCGATGTCTCGCAAGCCTTTTAGAAAGTGCTCCACGTTCGCTACAGAGGTTTCAAAGTTAATATCAAGTTCTTCCGTCTCGTCCCCGAGCGGGTGCTCCAGATGGCCTCGCACGTCCACTTCGTCCCCATCGCCGTCTCTCCTCGTCACCGTCAAGCGGATATACGGTTCTGTCGGTTCGAACTCGACTTTTTGTGTGTCACCGGCAACGAACGACTCGAACACCGGTATGTAGTGTGCGACGAGCAAACTGTCGAGCATGATGTCATCGAACGTGATGCGATGGTCCGGCGTATGGAGCCCGACCCAATTCCGATGCCACGCCGCATCATGGATGTCATCGGCGTCAGGATAGGCATACGCATAGCTCTCGATCGTCACATCAATCGTTTCGTCGCGCGACGCCAACTTCGTGAGCGCCATCGTCAACCGTCCTTCCTGAGCGAATAGCCGTCAATCTCCAAGAGGCGCATCCGTTTCTGATCCACCGCTGCGTGGACGATGACCGTCACGCCTGGATTGAGTTCCATCATCTTCTTGATTTTCGTCAAGTCGTCCCCTTTGATTTCGACCGGCAAGACGAACTCGCCTTCCTTCAAATGGATGAACTTGATCTTTCCTTTGTCGTCATAACCTGTCACTTCATACGTTGCATACTCGCGTTTCATCAACATCTCCCCTTCTTCCGAATCAATCTCCACACCGAGATCACGAATTTCCCGTTCCCGTTCAATCCGTTTATTCCGTTCCATCAGTCCTTTCACGCCTAAAAAAGAAGAGAACAACACAATAAAGATCATGAGGACATTCGAATAGACAAACCCATAGAGCAAACCGTACATGAACCAGCACAGCAACGACATCATCATAAGCGTGGTCGTCTTACCCTGTTCCCGCTCTTGATCCGTTCTATGGTGTGACGCCATCATCCGTCCTCCTCTCCATACTTCATACGTTCCCCGCTTGAATCGGTTCCACACAAGAAATCCACCCCTGTAGCGGCAGGGATGGATCCAGCTTACGCCTCGACGCTATCCGCGTGTTTGGCTTTCTGGTCCGCGATGACGCCTGCGTACCATTTCGCGCTGTCTTTCAAGACGCTGTGAAGACCCCATGTCGGGAGGACGTAAGAGAAGACTTGTGTCTCTGTCTCTTTGCCGCCTTCTTTCACTTTGATCGGCTTCGACATCCCTTCGAACCAAGATGGTGACCATTCTGGAGCGAGTGCCGTGTATTGTTTCTCACGAAGCTCCTTCGCGTAGTCCATGTAGTTGATCTTGTCTTCTGTCAAGACGAGTTCGTTCTTGTCGTTTACCCATGCTTTTGGGTTCGCGCCTTGTGAGAACCAACGAATCGCGCCTTCGTCCAGGAACATTTTGTAGCCTTTTTGCTTCATCTTCTCTGCAACTTCGAAGACGCCGTCCATCGAGCTCATCATGTTGCCGATTTCAGCCGGATCGTCCGTACCGAGCACTTCTTTCGCTAAGCTGCGTTTGTAGTAGACGCCACCTGGTGTCGTTTGCCACGAAAGCGCGCGCACGTTGCCATCTTTATCTTTCCCGAGGTCGAAGACGTAAGGGATGTAATCGTCTGAGATACCGTCGACGTTATAAAACTCGTCTGAAAGGTTTTCCCAGTATCCTGCGTCAACCCATTGCTTGAGGAACGCGATTTCTCCTGTGAAGACGTCCGGTGCCCCAACGCCGCTTTCAAGTGCCGGCTTAAGTTTTGTCGGATAGTTCGCGATTGGAACGATTGTCAATTCAACCTTAACGCCGTTCTTCTCTTCGTATGTTTTGATTGGCTCTTTAAGCTCGTCGTCCGTGAACGACCAAACTTTAAGTACGTCGTCTTTGCCACCTGTCGCTTCTGAAGATCCTTCGTCGTTTGAGCACGCGCCTAAGACGCCGACTGATAGTGCTCCGATCGAGAGTAAGCTGACTAATTTTTTCGCATGTGTGAACCCATCCTTTTAAGTGTTTTAAAAAGCGTTTACAAGAAGAGGTAATAATTTGTCGAAAGCGCTTTCGAAAATATTGAAATAAAATATCGAAAGCGGTTTCGATTTAGGGTGAATGATTTTCGAAATCGTTCTCTTCTCTCTATTCCGCTGAAGCGAACAGAGCGACTTCGAAAGATCATCGTGACTTGTTTACTTTTTGACCGATGCGCAAGACGCACGTTCAATCAACCGAACTGGGATGACACGACGTTCAGTCCGTCGTTCTTTGGCTGTCATCTGCTCGATGAGCAGTTCGGCCGCCGCTTCTCCGATTTCGTCCGTATCTTGACGAATCGTCGTCAGCTTCGGTGTGATGTATTTGATCATCTCGATGTCGTCATAGCCGATAATCGAGATGTCTTCCGGGACCCGGAGACCGTGTTCATGGACGGCTTCGATTGCCCCGATGGCCATTTGATCGCCTGCGACGAAGACTGCTGTCGGCGGTGCCGGCAGTTGTAATAACTTCTCCATCGCCTGCTTGCCTTCTTCGACCGAGAAGAACCCGGCGTTGACCAAGTAACCTGGTTGAATCGGTAAGTCGAGTGCGTGCATCGCAAGCTCATACCCTTTCACCCGGGCCGCACCGGCGTCAATCGACGAATCTCCGGCGATGTGCGCGATATGGCGATGTCCTAACTCGTACAAGTAGTTCACAGCCATGCGGGCACCTTCCGTGTTGTCCGAGTAGACGACGCTACAGTTCGCGCTGTCCATATCGACCACGACGATCGGGATATCGCTTTGCATGAGCTCTTGCACTTGCACGTCCATCCGGTCCGAACAAATAACGACGATACCGTCGACTACTCGATGTTTGAAATGTTCGAGATAACTCATGTCACGGTTGCGAAGGTTTCGAGAGGCGAAGATTAAATCGTAGCCGTGTTCCTCGGTCGCGTGACGGAAACTTTCAATGATGCCGTTAAAAAATGGATGTTTCATTCCGACTTCGTTCGCTTCTGAGAACATGACCCCAATCGCCCACGATTTTTTCGTCGATAACGACTGGGCGTGTGCGTTCGGCAGATAGTCCATCTCAGCCGCTGCTTGTAATATTTTGGCTCTCGTCTTTTCGCTGACGTCCTTATAGTTGTTCAACGCTTTGGAGACCGTCGTAATCGAAAAGCCAGTTTTTTTAGCTAAATCATAAATCGTGCCCATGTCATTCTCCTCTTCCCGAAAGCGCTTTCGGTAATTTGATTGTAGCGCATGAATTTGTAGGAATCAATTCTTTTTCGTGGAATATTTTGAGATTTATTTTCGTACCGTGTTTCTTCTATATTAACGGATAAAATCACTTTTTGTCGTTAGTGTGTCCGCGTGTATAACCAAACGAGATTCGTGAACTTTTGAACTTCCGTCTCTCCCGTCTCACCTTTGAACAAACGTTGGAACGGTTTCAGCAACTGTTCAAGGACGATTTTCCGGAGCCGGTCTTGATGGAGTTCGTACGTGATTGCTTCGAATAAATCGGCTTGTTCCTCGGTCATCTTCACGTGCTCATGGATGCGCGCCGCCATCCCAATCAACTCATCTTTCGTGACGAGGTTCTTATCCGTCGTCCCCCGCATTTGATCGACAGTGACCGGGTTCAAGATATGTTCTCCGGTGTCGACCATACGCGCCGCCATCAACTCGACGTAGGCGTACAAATTACGAATCAATCGCTGAATCGAGTAGGCCGTGTTCGTGATGCGGAGTGTGAACAGGATATGTTGCAACATCCCGTTGAAGAGCACTGTCAACTCGACCGAATACGGGCGAATCTCTTCCCCGATAATTTCTGTCAGGCGCATGGCGAGCCACTCGATCTCATAGACGCGGTGTTGTAAGACGAGCTTTTTCAATTCAGGCTCATTCGCTGACATAATCGACTCGAACAAGGCGTGGAGATTCCGCTCCTCGTTCAATTGAATGAGAATCGAAATCTGCTCGATAAAGACGTCCTTGTCGCGTTTGTCACGTCCCATCTGCATCTCAATCCGGCGTTGTCCAGCGTCATAGCGCAAGTTCTCGAGAATGTTGGCGACACAGTCCGTCTTCGAGGCGAAGTAGTTATAGAACGTGCCTTTTGAGATGTTGGCCCGTTCGATGATTTCTTGGACCGACGTCTGCTGCACTCCGTTCTCAATGAACAAAGCCATGGCGACGTCAGCAACTTTTCGTTTCTTATCCTTCATATATTGATTGCTCCGTTCTGTCTGGTTTCTGGCTTAAGTATACCATTTTGAACCGACAGTACAAAATGGTTGATTAATTTGTACGGCGGGTATAAAATCACTACATCGACACTTACTAGTATATAACTATTCAGAACATAAAGGAGCAACTCGTATGAAACCAGAATTCCAAAAGAAACCGCCGTATCTCATGCTCGCGGTCCTCTTTGTCGGGGCGTTCATCGCCTTCCTCAACAACTCTTTACTTAACGTCGCGCTCCCATCGATCATGGTCGATTTGGAGATTGCTGACTACTCGACCGTCCAATGGCTCGCGACAGGATTTATGCTCGTCACAGGCGTGCTCGTCCCAGCATCGGCCTACTTGATCACCCGGTTCTCGAACCGTGGTCTCTTCATCACGTCGATGGCGATTTTCGCTCTCGGGACGGCCATCGCCGCTTTCTCTCCGAACTTCGGTGTCTTACTCGCCGGTCGGATGATTCAAGCGGTCGGGGCGTCGACGATGGGACCGCTCTTGATGAACGTCATGCTCGTCAGTTTCCCGCGTGAAAAACGCGGAACGGCGATGGGCATTTTCGGTCTCGTCATGATTTCTGCACCAGCGATCGGACCGACACTCTCGGGCTACATCGTCGAATACTACGACTGGCGCGTCTTGTTCGAAATGATTCTCCCGCTCGCCATCATCGGCCTCGGTCTCGCCATTTGGAAAGCCGAGAACGTCATGGTCCAAAATAAAGAGCAATCGCTCGATTACTTGTCACTCGTCTTATCGACGCTCGGGTTCGGTGGCGTCTTGTACGGTGTCAGCTCAGCGAGTTCAGACGGCTGGGATAACCCAATCGTCTTGACGACGATGATCGTCGGATTCGTCGCGTTGATCGCCTTCGTCATCCGTCAGCTCAACATGGAGAAACCGCTCCTCGACTTACGGGCATACAAATACCCGATGTTCGCGCTCGCTTCAATCATCGCGATTGTCAACGCCGTCGCCATGTTCTCCGGGATGATTTTGACACCGGCCTACGTTCAAAGCGTCCGCGGCATCTCGCCTCTCGACTCTGGGCTCATGTTGTTACCGGGTGCGATCATCATGGGGATCATGTCACCGATCACAGGGAAACTGTTCGATAAGTTCGGACCGAAGTTACTCTCGATCACAGGTCTCACGATTACCGCGATCTCAACGTACATGCTCGCCAACGTCCAACTCGATTCGACGTACACGTACATCGTGACGACGTACACGCTTCGCATGTTCGGGATGTCGATGGTCATGATGCCGATTTTAACTAACGGTCTTAATCAGTTGCCAACGCATCTCAACCCGCACGGGACTGCCATCAACAACACTGCCCAACAAGTGTCGGGTGCGATCGGTACGGCCATCCTTATCACCGTCATGAACTCGGTGACACGGACCGAAGCCGAATCGCTCATGACCGGCGTCGACCCAGCGACACTTACCGAAAGTGCGATGGGCGCATTGACGCAACAAGCGTTACTGTCAGGGATTCAGTATTCGTTCTACGTGGCACTTGGAATGAACCTACTCGCGCTCGTTCTCGCCTTCTTCGTGAAACGGGTTGATGTTAAAAAACTTGATTTCAAAGAAGAGACAGCAGAACTCAAAAAAGCGAATTAATGAATACAACAAGCCGTCCTGTGCGAACAGGGCGGCTTGTTTTCTCGGTTATCCTTTTGTGAAACTCAAATCATGCCGACTCGGATGCTCCGGGTCAATCTGTCGAATCTTCCGCTCGTAATGTATCGTCGTGGCTGCCTGTGCAGCAATCGCACCAAAGAAAATGACGAGCCATAAAAGCAAGTTTGACTGCATGTCGTTCTTAAATAAGAAGTAGAATCCAATCGCCCCGAACAACGAGACGGCGTTGCGGCCAACGTACGTGCGACGAATGAACTTCTGAACGGTCCGTTCGTCCGTCAATCGTTGCATGAATCGGCTCTCGCGCCACTCCAAATAGATCAACACAACGAGCGCCGCTAAGAAGGCGATTCTATAACCCGTTTGAAACTCATTCATGACCAATAGCGCAAATGAGAGACCGACCGCGATGACGACCGATACGTGCAAGGGCATCCATCTTTTTTGATACAGTTGAATCGTCCGGATCCGTGCTTGTTTCTCCATTCGTAATCACCTCACTTCTATCTTACGTAAGAAAACTGGTTTTTGTTCCCTTTTTTAAGGATTTAGATTATTCTGATTAGAGGAAGATATTGAATGTAGGGGTGAAGGATAGTGACTTGCAACCAAATACGATTGTTTAGCGGACTCGCACTTCTCGTGACGGGCGTCGCTTTACTACTTAAACGTTAACAAGCATTCGGGGCATCTACTCGGATGCTTTTTTCATGTAAACTGAAAGAACAAACTTGAGGACGTATAAGCTCTACGTCCGTTAAGGAGGAACAGAGCATGTCAACTTGGGACAAACGGTTCAATACGGATGAGTATGTATATGGGGAAGCCCCGAATGCCTTTGTGAAGCAACAGGCACATCTGTTCAAACGAGGGATGCGCGTGCTCGCGATCGCCGAAGGGGAAGGTCGAAACGCGGTTTGGCTCGCAGAACAAGGAGTCAATGTGGACATGTGGGACTATTCGCAAGTCGGTCTCGACAAAGCAAACCGGTTAGCGGAACGCCGCGGGGTCACTCTTCATACTCGTCTCGTCGATTTGGCTGAGGCCGATTGGCCGATAGACACCTATGACGCCATCGTCTGTATTTACGGACATTTCCCCGACAACGTGAAAAAATCCGTCTTAGGAGGCGTCAAGCGGGCCTTAAAACCAGGTGGTTATTTTGTGACGGAAGTCTACAGTGAGGCGCAACTCGATTACGGGACGGGCGGTCCGAAACAAAAAGTACTGCTATATGCGCCCGCTGACTTCTCCACACTAACGGATTCATTCAAAACGATTCACTTTTTCGACGGGACCATGGAACGGTATGAAGGCGCGCTCCATAACGGCGAATCGGCGATCTTGCAATATATCGGTCAAAAAGCAAGCAGCCTATAAATAAACGAAAACCGACTCGCTAACCACGAGTCGGTTTTGTCTTTGTGACATCAATGCCCCCGATACTTTCCAAGCGCACGCATATTCAACAAGTAGAGCACACCGGCGTAAACGATCAAACCGAGCACGTAGCCCCAGATTCCGGCAAATCCACTACCGTACACCATCACTTCTTTGATTGCCGTCGCCCCGTAAAAGATTGGCATGACATAGCTCAAGTTGCCGAGGCCGTATGGAATCAAGTCGAGCGGGATTAACCCTGAGAAAAATACTTGCGGGATGATCGTGAACGGGATCATCTGGACGACCTGGAGTTCTGAGCGGGCGAACACCGAGATCGTCGCGCCGAACAAGACGGCCGTCCCGGCCATTAGAATCATCACGAGAAACACCCAGCCGATATTGCCGAGCGATGTCAGCCCGAGCACGTAAATCGTATAGAGGACGATGAAGACGGACTGGACGACCGCAAACACGCCATAGCCGAGCGTATACCCTAGAATGACCTGGCCGCGTTTGATCGGTGTCATTAGCAGACGTTCGAGCGTGCCGCCGCTCCGTTCTTTGACGAGCGCCATCGCCGACAGGATGAAGACGAAGAAGAACGAGAACAGTGACAAGAACACGTAGCCGAACGAGTCGAACGTCGATTGGCCTTCTTCCCCGTATACATAGTTCATCTCGATATCAGCCGCCGGGTTCAACGCCGACAGCGCCGTTTGAATCTCTCGCACCGCCTTCGATGACTTCGTCGACGGTTCTCGGAGCGTGATTGTCGTCCCTTCCTGCGTCGCTTCAAAAATCGCATCGATGTCCTTATTGTCTTCCAAGTATCCGAACGGGTCGTCGACCGTGTCCAACCGGACGTCGAGCGTCTCGGCTTCGAACGCCTCGACGAGTTGCGTTTGCGCGTTCTCATCGAGCACGACGACCGGCACGTAATCCGAGTCACCGAGGAGGAAGTAAACGAGCGTCAAAATCAAGAGTGGTGCGATCAAAATCAAGGCGACACTCCGCTTATCGTTGAGCGTCTGAAAAATGACGCGTTTCGCCAAGTTACGCATGATCCATCCCTCCTTCTCGACCGGCGATGAGGAACAGTTCCTCGACGCGACCGTTCTCCGTCTGGTCCAACAGGTGCGGGACGGTATCGTAAGCGATCAAACGGCCGTTATAGATGAGCGCGCCCCGGTCACATTCGAGTACCTCGTCCATGACGTGCGTCGAGACGATGATCGTCGTCCCGTTCGCCCGAATCGCTTGAAACTGATCCCAAATCTGACGGCGCAAGATCGGGTCGATTCCGACCGTCGGCTCGTCTAAAAATAAGACGTCGGGTTGATGGAGGATCGCGATCGCGAGCGAGAGCCGTTTTTTCATCCCGCCCGAGAAGTTACGGACGAGCTTTTTGCGGTCGTCCATCAAATCGACGAGCGTGAGCACTTCCGTGATGCGTTGTTGGAGCTTCGTTTTACCGAGTTTATAGATCGAGCCAAAAAACTCCAAGTTCGCCTCGGCCGACAAGTCGTCATACAATCCGTCGTTCTGGGGCATGAAGCCGATATTGTGGAGCATGCCCATGTTCGGCATCTTTGTTTCGCCGATGCGAATCGAACCTTTGTCCGCGGCCAAGGCACCGATCATCAGCCGAATGAGCGTCGTCTTTCCCGAACCGGACGGGCCGAGCAAGCAACAAATGTCGCCTGAGTTGATGGTAAAGCCGACATGGTCGATGGCCAATTGGTCACCGAACGATTTACTGATGTCGTTCAGTTGAATATCCATATTCATTCTCCTTTTCGATGCCTTGTTCGAGTACACTGAATTAATAGACACCGTGTTGGTTTATAGGTTCAGTATAGACCTCAGTCGACAGCCCAACAATCGGCAATATCGGCCATCGTGTCGGTTATCAGACAGTTTTCACTCAAGTGTTGGATAAAGGAGAATATTCAGATGGGACATGAAGATTTACGCATCACACGAACGAAACAATTGATTAAAAGCGCCTTCCTCGAGTTGATTGACGAGCATGGATTCGAGGCGGTCACCGTGAAAGCGATCACCGAACGGGCCGGTATCAACCGAGGGACATTTTACAGTCACTATGTGGATAAGTTCGACTTGATGGAGAAGTCGATTGAAGCGATTTTCCATGAGGCCGAACTTAAACTCGTCAAAAACCTCCCTCACGTCTTCGGTGAAGAGCGCGGCGAATCATCCTATCAACTGCTCGTCCCGTTCATCCGTTTCATCGAAGACAACAAAATCTTGATGAAACCGCTCCTCAGACCGAACGGGGACCCGCAGTTCCAGGCCCGGCTCCGGTCGTACATGCATGCGGCGCTGTTCCATCGTTCCCCGACGGTCTTGTTCGACGAGACGAAGGCGCTCGTGCCGGCCGATTATTTAGTGTCTTACATCTCGTCGGCCCATATGGGTGTCATTTACGAATGGCTCTATAGCGACCGTCCCGACACGGCCGAGGACATTGCCCGCATCATCTATACGATCACATTTGAAGGGCCGCTCGTCGCGGGTGGTCTCCATGCACATTGAAACTTTTACCGTTCCCTCTTGTACGTTAATATTTGGATAAAATACTTCTCGAATGGGTATGTATACGGAGAAGAATGTCTTAGATTTATAAAATTTAACTGGCGAAAGAAGGGCGGCTCGTCTATGCAAAACGTGAACAAGTCTGTGATTGTGATCGGGGGAGGTCTCGGAGGGATATCAGCGGCCATCTCGCTCGCTCAAAAAGGGTATGACGTCTCCTTGTACGAAAAGAACGACCACATCGGCGGGAAAGTGAATCGGCTTGAACAGGACGGGTTCGGCTTCGATCTCGGCCCCTCAATTTTAACGATGCCGCAGATTTTCGAGAAACTGTTCGCAGGCAGCGGTAAGCGGATGGAAGACTATGTGCCAACCAAGCGGCTCGACCTCGAGTGGCGCTCGTTCTTCCCGGACGGAACGGTGCTCGATTTGTATCACGACTTGGATCTGATGGAGCGCGCTAACCCGACGCTGTCGCGGAAAGACATGCGTGAGTATCGCGAACTGTTGAAGTATGCCGAGCGCATCTACAAGACGACGGAGAAGAGTTATTTGAAGGAAGGGTTCGAGTCGCCGCGCGAAGCGGTGGCACAGACCGGACTTTTCTCGACGTTGTTCGGCTTCGATTTGACGTCGACGATGTACGATGGGATTGCCAAACGAATCAGCAACCCGCATTTGCGGACGATGCTGTCGTATTACGTGAAATATGTCGGCTCATCCCCGTACAGCGCACCGGCCGTCCTCAACATGATGATTTACATGCAACACGCGCAAGGCTGCTGGTACGTCGAAGGCGGGACGCATAAACTCGCTGAAGGATTGACGAAACTCGCTGAAGAGATTGGTGTGAAGCTCCATACCGGGCAGGGCGTCGTCCGGGCCCATACGTTGAACGGTCAACTGACGGCGATCGAGCTCGAGGATGGACGGCTTCGTTCAGCTGACTATTTCGTCTCCAACATGGAAGTCATCCCGTTCTATCAAAAGATGGTCGAGGCGGATGAACAATTCGTCGATAAGCTCGTCGAGAAGTATGAACCGGCCAGCTCCGGCTTCGTGCTGCACCTCGGCGTGAACAAAGAGTATCCGGCGCTCGGCCACCACAACTTCTTCTTCTCGGAGAACTTGCATGAACAGATGGATAAGATTTTCGAGCAGCATCAGTTGCCGGACGACCCGACGATTTACTTGGTGAACGTCAATAAGACCGACCCGACACAGGCACCGCCCGGGCACGAGAACATCAAAATCTTGCCGCACATCCCGTACATCCAAGACGAGCCGTTCACTCCTGAACAGTACGCGGCGTTTGAAGAGCTTGTCCTGGACAAGCTCGAGCGCATGGGCTTGGACGGCTTACGCGAACATACGGTGACGCGCGACGTCTGGACCCCGCATGACATCGAGCGTACGTACGGCTCGGACCGGGGCGCGATTTATGGGACCGTCGCCGATAAGAAACAGAACGGCGGCTTTAAGCACAAGAAGCAGAGCGAGCTGTACGACAACCTCTACTTCGTCGGCGGCACGGTCAATCCCGGCGGCGGCATGCCGATGGTGACATTGAGCGGCCAGCAAGTGAGTGATAAGATTGCGAAACGTGACAAAGTGAAATGATTTTCTTCAATCCCTCATTCGATGTGAGGGGTTATTTTTTTGGAACTTTTTCCAATCATCTTCCGTATATTGTGCTACGATACAACAATCAAACCAAGCGGAGGAACAGGATGCATCAAATCACAAGTTATTTCTTTATGTATGCCAAAGTTGTCGTCACCGATAAAATTCCATTCATCTGGACGCTCGGGATCCCACTCATTATCGCCTTGACGCAGTCGTTTTCAGATATCCGCCAAGCGACGACAGCGGAATACTACCCAGGGCTCTCTTATTTCTGGGTGTATATTATTCTTGCTACATATGTGAACGGTGTCGGTATAGAACTCGCTCGAATGCGCGAATATGGACTGATGAAAACGTACGTGATGATTTCCGGGAACAAACTGACGTATGTCATCGCCGTCATCTTAGCACAGCTATTATTCGCCTCCATCAGCCTGCTTTTATTCACAATGGTCGTCACACTCGTACATGGGTTCTTCTCGTTCAAGTTGATTGCAACGTCTCTACTCGTATTGATCGGGAGTATCCCGTTCGCGGTTGCTAGTGTCGCCATCACGGCACTTCCAGTGAAAGTATCGAGTCTCGGGACGTTCGCGAACATTCTGATGTTTCCGCTCTTTTTATTGGCAATCAACTCACCTGATCAATGGTTCAGCTTCCTCAACCCGTTCTACGCGCTCCATGAATTCGCGCTCGGATTGCTGCACCTGACTACTCAAGTCGAACTCTCGTTTGGAGTATGGGCGACATTCCTTTCCGTACTCGGTTACTTCATCATCGGTGCGATTGCGTTGAAACGCTTCAGTCTCGTCTCACTCATCACACGCTAGGAGGTTCTTATGCACGTACACCAACTTACTTATCACTATCCGAAAGCGACGCGTCCTGTGCTCGACGGTGTCTCGTTCACACTGCAACCGAATAAGCTGAATGTCTTGATCGGACAAAACGGTGCCGGGAAGACGACACTCTTTGATTGTATGACCGGGACACTTTCAGTCGACAAAGAATCACTTGAACTCGTCCCGACGGCGGACATGTTGTATTTGACACAACTCATGTATAACCATCATGAGTTGACCGGAAAAGACCTCGCCTACTTTATCGGACGGTTGTCCAAACGTCCCGATTTCAAAAAACTCGAGTCGTATGTGAACGGACTCTCGACCGCTCGAGAGCAAGAATTGTTCGAACACTTATGGAAGATGAAACTCGGGAAAATGTCTGTTGGGGAGCGGAAATGGTTGTTCGTGACGTTGCTCGCCTCGGTCAAGCGCTCCCTCTATCTGTTCGACGAACCGACGAGCGGGGTCGACCCGGCATCGCGGATCCACATCATGCGGCGGTTACACCGTCTCGTCCAAGAGGGACGGACGTGCCTCATCTCGACGCATCAGCTACATGACCTCTCGCAATTTGACGCACATGTCATCTTCCTCCACGCGGGACGTGTGTTATACGAAGGCGACTTCCAAGACTGGTTGCGCGCCTCCGGGACGACCGACCCGGACGAGGCGTTCGTCGCGATGGTCGAAGGAACGACGAATGATGTGGCGGTGACACGATGACCGATTCATTTTGGGAACGACACCGCTTCAAATTCTATACGATTGGCATGGTCATCTGCGGGATATTGGTGGGCATGTTTTCATAAGAAAAAGCATCTGACACGACGTCAGATGCTTCTTTTAGTTGCCTGAACTCGATTTTCCGATAATCAGCTTCAATACAAGAATGACTCCGCCTAACATGACAGCAAAGGTACCAAGCGACCAGAGCATGTCAAACACTCGTAGATCCATCGTCTTCCTCCTTATTTGAGCTGACGTTTCGCTTCATCGCGATGCGCCGTCCGCAGCTCATGATTCGTCACGTGCTCCGGGTCAATCAACTCGATTTTCCGGTTCACCCATACTGACAAGAAGATGAATGGGATGAACAGAGCGAGCAGCATGATTGCGAAAATGACGAGTGACCCTTCAATCGCCCAAGCGATGGCGATGAAGACCCCAAGCAGGATGACGTTTGCGAGCACGATGCCAAACTCGAGTCGCACGAACTTTTGATAGCGCGCGTCGTCATTGAATGTGAGCAGCAACTTCATGCGGTGCCACGCCCGATAGAGGCTCGGCAATTGCGTCGCCATGATGATGATGGCGAATGTCGCGAGGGTGATGTCTTGCGTAAAGATGAAGTAAAAGACGATCCCTAAAATTGCGAACGTGAGCAAAAGCGCCGTCCGGTTCACCTTTCGGTCGTTCTCGACCATTTGTTTCAGTCGTTCATTTTTATTAACCATAGTTAGGTACTCCCATCATGATGACTTTCGTTTTTCGTGCTCGAGTTGCGCCTTGCCGAGTTCCGTCGCGGTCACGTGCTCCGGGTCAATCGTTTTCAACTCACGGTCGATGCGAATCCCAAGCGCCAAGAACGTGATCAGACCGACGATAACGACGATGACGAGCGTGAGTAGCGTGATCCACCCGAGCATCGAGCTCGCAATCAACAATAAAAGAAACACGATGTTCCCGACGGCCATGCCGAATTCGGACCGGACTTTCTGTTGGTAGCGAGCGTCGTCGTTGAAGGTGAGCAGCAACTTCATCCGATGCCACCCTTTATACAGCACGGGTAGCTGTCCGACCAAGATGATCGGCAATAGCAAGAGGACGTCCGTCGCCCAAAAATAGATGATGAACAGTGCGATGATTCCTATCGTCGGGTACAACATTTGTTTTTGTCGCTTTCGATCGTTCTCCATCATGCGTTCAAGTCTTATGTTATGGTCAACCATCCAATCCCCCTAATCAAATCTCGTTACCTTCTTTTACGAAAAGAAACGGCAAATCGTTTCACTCGACTCGAATATCGTTATCGAGAATGTACATCGTCTCTTCGTAGCGTTGTTTACTATAGGCGTCGTCTTGCCTGTGGAGCGTCTCAAAAAATGCTTCGAACAGTTGTTGATCTAAAGGCTTCCGTCGAATGATGACTTCTTGAATGACGCTTGTCGCCGTCTCTCGCAACGTCTTGTCATCCATCCAGGTCAATAGCTCACGAACGAGTTCGTCCGCTTCAAGTAAATCCAAGCTATTGAACCAAATAACCGCACCAATCCTTTTGTCTTCTAGATGATCGCTATAGAGTAGGCGTCGCGCATCGTTCAGGAGCGTCTCCCCTTGTTTCATTTCAGTACCTGATTCTGGAGTCATTTCTTCATATACTCCCATATCCACCGTCGTGAGCGCTTCCGTGAATTGACGGAATGAGTCGAACAAGACATCAATCTCTTCCGTATCCGTATCGATATAGGCAATCTTCGGCGTCGCGCCTTCACGGTAGTCGAATGCGAGGAAAAAGTGCCCGTCACCGGCGAACGCAATCAATTGTTCATCCTCGACACCCCACTCTTTTAATAACGCCTTGGATTCAATCAACCCTTTATTTAAACCAACTCCAGCAATCGAATCGACGAGGGCGATGTCATCTTGCCCATTCCATGTAATCGGTAAGTCGCGCTGTTCGACATATCCCCCGTTTTGGATACGAAGTGCCTCGAGATAATCGTCCGGCAGTTTCACTCCGAGTCGCCCTTCCACTTCAGTTAATACGTCATCCGTTAATGCGGGCAACCGGTTCGGGTCGTCCGGTATATCGTTCCAAATGATCATTGTTCCCCTGCTTTCTTCAATCGTCTGTATTGGCGAATGTCTTGATTCGTCACATGTTCTGGATCAATCTTTTTGAGTCGCTCATTCACCCACCATTCAAAATAAAGACAAGGCAAGACGATTAGCGTACCAAGCAATGAATACGTGACATGTTGAAAAGTTTGAATGACTGTACCCCAAATAAATACCGCGAGCCCGATGACCGTCATGAAGATGAATAAAAAGTTGAGTCGAACATATCGGCGATACAGCTCATCCGAACTAAAGCGAAGCAATAGCTTCATCCGTAACCAGCCCCATAAAATCAATGATGCGTAAATGACTAAAAAGGCTGCGAACACCTGCATGTTCGTTAAAGTGTAACGACTATGGAGATAAAACGAGGTCAAGATGATGATGGCTACTAGTAGACCAAATAAACGAATCGAGACTTGTTCAAACCGCATCAATTGAAGCAAGCGATTTTTATGCTCGACCATCATTCGCCCTCCCATTTCCGCTTCAAGCGCTCACGTTTCGTAAACCCAATCAAGCTATCAGTGACATGCTCATGATCGATACGAAGTAACCGGTAATCGAGCCATGTCTCAACCACTAACATGCCTGCAATCAACACCGCCGACAGTCCACTGAATACCGGCAATCCGAAGTATCCTGATACATACCCGCCCATCAGACCGAGCATGACCCATAACATCGCAATCGCGATGACGCCTTTCGCCCGAATCAACCGTTTGTAGGATCGACTTTCATTGAACGTCACAGATACGCGTGTCTTCTGCCACGCTACGCGACTGAGCGGGACAGCCGTCATCATCAAAAAGACGAACATCGCAAGCATTGGCAATGATGCATTGGTATAGATCCACCACCCCAGTCCTAGCCCTGCCGCGGCGGCCCATAACAAGTTAAACGCACCTTTTTTGGGAAGCATATATAACTGCTCGATTCGTTCTTCTCGTGTCACCATAAATGTATTCCTCCTTGAAACCAATTCGGACCGTTCACCGTATATACGAATAGCATACCAATAATTAGGAGGTATTTCGATGGATATTCTCATTTTAGCCATCCTGCTCGGCATCGTCTTCTTTATTGTGACCCGCTCTTATACCATCTATCCGTCATCGTTCGGAGACCGTTCCCCCGTTCAACCAAGCGCCTCGCTCACGACAAAATGCCCGCATTGCCAAACCGTCGTCAAACGGCAGGAACACGGGCAGACTTGTTCAACTTGTCGAAAATCCTTTTAGACGGCTTGCTTTGCTTTTTGGTGTGCCGTCTCTTTCTTCCCACTCAACTGAAACAACAGTACCCCGCCGACAATCAACACGATACCAAGCGCTGTCTTCCATGTGAACGGGATGGCTTCGAGCCCGAACCAGCCGAGCGTGTCCCAGAGGAGCGCGAATAGGATTTGCGACACCATGACGATTGAGATGGCATGGCTTGGTCCGAGCTGTTGGACGCCTTGCGTCACACTCATGACGACGCCGACCCCGATGATGCCGCTGAACCAGTACCACGTCTCCATCCCCGTGACGGCGAACAGACCCATTCCTTCACTGATCAATCCGACGAGTAGCGATGCCAGGAAACCGAGGGCGAGCACGAGCGTCGTCGTCGCCCACGCCCCGACCTGTTCTTTCACTTTGGCGTTAAACGTATTCTGCACACAGACGAGCATGCCGCCTATGACCGCGAGCATCATCCCAAGTGCCATGATGTGTCCTCCTCATTCATAAATACTCTCCCCAGCAACGGCAATCAGCCCGGCGCGATCAATGATTGCAATCGACCGACGATCCCGTTCAATCAATCCTTGTTCCACGAACCGCTTGAGTGTCCGGTTGACGTGGCGATAGCTCGTCCCAATCAAATCGGCGATATCGGTCAACTCATCGACGGTCGACCCGAGCGTCGTCTCTTCCGGTGTCATCGACAACAAATAGCTCGCGAGTCGCACATCGACCGGGTAAAACAAGTTGAAACTCATCGACTGCGACTTCATCTCGAACTTCTTCGTGATGCCTTCGAGCAAATAATGCAGCCACGTCACATCATCCTTAGCATGACGCGCGAGCTCATCGAAGCGGACGACAATCATCTCGACCGGCGTGACCGCCTCGACCGTGTTCAAGAACGGCGTGCGGCGGACGTACTCGATGTCGCCAATCAAGTCGAGCGGATATTTGAACGACAAGACGAGCCGATTCCCGGCCGCCGACGTGTGGGCCACCCGAATCTTTCCACTGACGAGAAAGTGAAGCTGCTCGGCCTTAGCGCCTTGGGTACAAATCGCCTCCCCCGTCGCGTAACGGACGAGTGTGAAATGAGGACGGACGGCTGATGGGAGCACCTCATTCAATCCACATTGCTTCATGTAATGGTCAATCTGTTCCATCGCACGTCATCCTTTCAATACGAGAATCCCAACAATCATCATGACGACACCGAGCAGTTGCGTCCGGTTCAAGTCACGGCGCAACATCCCGAACCAGCCGCGCCAGTCGATGACGAGCGCGAGGGCAAGCTGGGCAATTAAGAACAACGAGATGGTGAGGGTGACGCCGAGCTTATGCACGGCCGTCATATTGCTGAACAAGATGAACGCAGCAAACGCGCCCCCTGACAAATAGAGCGGCTCGACGCGACGCATGTGGACGTACGTCCGATCGCGGACGACGAGCATGATCACGAGCGCGACGAGAAAGCCCGTCAATTGCGTCAACGTCGCAGCCTGCCACGTCCCGATACTTGAACTGATGCGAGCGTTGGCGACGCTCTGCAGTGTCAAAAAGAAACCTCCACTGATGGCGAACAGTACTCCGCGCATGATGCCTTTCCTCCCCTATGACAAACGAATCAGCATGATCCCGATGACCATGACGAGTAAACTGACGAGTTGAATCCCGGTGACCGGGTTCTTCGCGGCCCCGAACCAGCCGAAGCGGTCGATGAGCAGACTTCCGCACAGCAAGCCGACAATGACGATGACGACGGCGATGCCGGTCCCGACCATCGGCACGATTAAGACGTTCCCGCCGATGAACAGTGCCCCGATGATACCGCCGAGCCACATCCACCACGGCTGACCGCGTAACCCGCGCCATTCGACGCTCGGCCGCAAGACGAGCAAGATGAGCAGTAACGTGAGCGTCCCGACAATGAACGAAACGAGGGCCCCTTTCAAGGCCGATTCGAGCACCGTTCCTAAATAACCATTGATGGCCGTCTGTGTCGCACTCATCATACCGGTCCCGATTCCGACGAGGCGCCAGACGTTCAAATTGCCGGTTCCCGTCTGCGATGGGGCGACTAGTTTGCCGCGGCGACGGTTAATCCAGTCCGTAAGTGCGACCGTCCCGACGACGCCAAGTAATACGAGCAAGGCCCCGAACACGCGCCACGGCGTGAGGACGTTGACGGCTGAATTAAACCAACCGAAGTGGTCAATCAACAGTCCCATCAAAATCTGTCCAAAATCGGCATGATGACAGTCTGAACGCTGCCGAGCCTTGGAAACAAGAGGATGTTACCCGTTAAAAAGATGACCCCCAACAAGCCGCCCGACCACATCCAAAGCGGTTCTGCTCGGAAGATGGACGATTCAATCCCGAACGACTGCCCGGTGAGTAATAACATAAGTGTTAAAAAGGTCGTCCCGATCGCGAACGACAGAAACGACGCGACGAACGGTGACCCGACGATGGTGCGCAGACGTGAGTTCACGCTCGTCTGCATCGGCAACAAAATCCCGATGACGAGTCCAATTACAATGGCTAACATAGTCTCTTCCTCGATTCTCTCTATATACTGTGTACATCTCAAGCTTACTCCTCGAGCGCTCGAGCATAAAGGACCTATGTCCTGAAATGTGAAAAAAGACGAGTTCCGATGATCAGGAACTCGTCTTTTCGTGTGCACGGCGCTCAGTTTTCGCTTCGTCGAACATCCGATTCGTGACGTGATGTTGATCAAATTTCAGAACGATTCGGGTGACCATGTATGAAAACAGTAACCCGCCAATCGTCCCAGTCACCAACATGACCATGAGTGGCCAAATCGTGAGAAGGCCCGTGTGATAGGCAGCGAGTAGACAGATGAACAGCAAAAAGATGAACCATTCGACGATGAAATCACTGTAAATCCAACGTCGATAGCGAGGATCCGGATTAAATGTCAGCAACACTTTCGTCTTGCACCACGCGACACACAATTGGGGAAAATACACAGCAAATAGGATGAGCGGTAAGTAAATCGATGTCTGATACGAGATGAATGCGACGGCGATCAAGCTGAAGAAAAGTCCCCAGTAGCGCCAGTGCCACGTCGCATCCTCATGCGCGAATAATCGCTCGATTCGTTCTTGTTTCGTCAACATGTTCATAGTAATCCCTTCGCCGTCACCAACTCGGAACGAACGGGTTGAGCTCCATCCGCTCGTTGGACGCTTTCAGTAAAGCGTTTATACAGAAGCGACAACATGATGGCAGTGCCCATGACGAGAACCCATGTCCACCAAGGGGCCACTAATTTATAACTCGCCACACTACCGATGAGGAAGATGTACCATCCGCTTAGAATTTGGTAGACGTTCCGCGTCGCCATTCGAGCGCCGTTTTCATCCGATAGACGAGCGAACGTCTCTCCTTCTTTCAGCAAATATACGATTGAACCGCTGGCGAACAAACCTATCAATCCTAAGCCAACCCACCAAATGTGATCCGCGAGCAACGTGACAAATAATAGTCCAGGGACAGGGGCGAACATCATGTTTCGTCGCCGCTTCCTTTGCTCACGGTATCGGTTCATTTCGTCAATCCGTTGTTGTTTCGTCATACGATTCCATTCCTTTTCTAATCATTGATTCCGTCAAGTCGACGCTTCAGCTTCTCACGATTGGCTTTAGCCAGCATGTTTGACGTAACGTGTTCTGGGTCGAGTTTGAGCAGTTTTCGATCCATCCACAGCGGCAACAACACAGACGGTGGTGCCCCGATGACCATCGCCCACATCAACACGTCCGGATGAATCTGCCCCGTCAAAAACAGGGTGATGAGACTGAACAACGTGAGGAAGGTAGCTACTAAGATAAAGAATTGTCCTTTCACGAGACGCCGATATGTCCAGTCGTCATTGAACCGAAGATACAGGACGGTCTGTTTCCATTCGAAAAACAGTGTCGGCACAAGACTGGCCACCGCAATCACACCAGAATACGTCGTGTGCATCATGAAATAAAGCGCGCTCACAAAGATGACGACACTGCTTCCAATCATGAAACGACGATACGTCGTGTAGATTTGTAACAATGCCTCAGTCCGGGCTTCTCGATCCATCTCATCCCTCCTCAGTCTCTGACGTTGTCGAGCCGTATCTCACGAAGCATCGGATGCTCCGGATCGATGTTCATCAACCGCTCGTCTTGCTTTCGGATCAAACGATACCCGACATAGATGACACCGACCGCTACACCCAATATCCACGCGTACGTCCACCCTAGCTTAAGCGTCAGGGCAAACGACAAAAGGAAAAGGACGAACAGCGCAAAGACAAATCCGTTCCGACGGACGATCATCTTTTTGGCTTCCTCTTGCTCGGTCAACTCGGTCTCGACTCGATTCGCCTTGAAGAAGATTCCGCCTAATAGTAACAGACAGACGAGCGCTCCCGCCACGTACCAACCGTTCCATGAATCCGATTCGATAAATCCGACGAGACAAAACACCATTGGAAACGTGAGCAGACTTTGGAAAACGGCCGTCTTTATATTGGTTTTATAAATCAGATTGATGCGTTCTTGTTTGGTCATATCGGCACCTCACCACATGAATCTCGTGCGTTGAATCTCGCGACGAGTCGGTTGTTCTGTATCCATCCAGCTCAACTGTTGATCGAGTTTATGCTGCGTAAACCAGATTAATGCGCTACCACCGACGAATAGAAGGAAAGGAATCAGGTTGGTCAGGATATTCAGTCGCATCATCATCGGAAAAATCACGGCCATCATAATGACGAACAAGTAATCAAGTTGATATTGGATGCCGATTACCTTCTTCACTTGGTCATGCGTCGTTAATGCTTTGACGAAGCGCGCTTCCCTCATAAACAAAATACTTGCTGCACTGGTCAACGATAGAAGGAACGTTGCCATAATCATCGGGGAGCCTTGCGACTGTAAGAAGTAATAGACCAAAACCCCAGTCGGCAAAGCAAACATGAGCCGTAACAACATCCACTGTAAATTCATTCGTTTCACATTATGTAGTCGTTCTTGTTTGTTCATATCATTCACCTCTTAACTACTTATACGGTTTTCAGTAAAAAAAGTTCCGTTTTTTTACAATTGTTTTGTAGTAGCCTACTCGCTTGACGAACCATTCACTTCACTATATAGTTTAGTTAACTTAACTATATTAAAAGATAGAAAGACTGAGGTTTTCTTTATGAATTTGCTACAAAATCCACGCTTCGTATTCACGTGGTTATCCGGCATGACGCTCACGCTCGGGTTCTCGATTTTCTTCTTGAGCGTGTCGTGGCTCACAATCGATGTGCTGAAGCAACCCGCCCTCCTCGGGATTATCATGACCGCCGTCTCGTTGCCGCGTGTCGTGATGATGATATTCGGCGGTGTATTCGCCGACCGATTCCAAAAGAGTCGGCTCTTATTTTTGACGAACCTCGGACAAGGTCTTCTCATGGTCGCGGTCGTGGCGCTTCATCTTGCGGACGCGTATTCGGTGTTCGCCTTGATTATGATTTCCATCGTGTTCGGACTGCTCGACGGCATGTCTTATCCGGCGTTGTCATCTTTGATTCCGTCGCTCGTCAAACAAGAAGAGCTGCAGCGTGCCAACTCGCTCTTCCAAGGGACGCTCGAGCTCATGTTCGTGTTCGGACCGTTCCTCGCCGGTGCCTTACTCACATGGGGCGGCTTCGGGCTAAGCTTCGGGACGGCGGCCGTCTTGATTTTCATCGCCGCTATCTTGATCATGCCGCGCTTGATTCGTGACTCCATCCCCCTAGCCCGTGCGATGTCGCTCGGCCATGTCATCGTCGATTTGAAAGAAGGCATTCGTTACGTCTCGAGCACGCCGATTTTACGGAGCGGGACGCTGTCGATTGCTATCGTCAACTTGTTCGTCATGGGACCGCTCATCATGAGCATCCCGATTCTCGTAGGTGAACGGGGTGGCAACGCGTTTGATTTGAGTTTGATTGAAGGTGGACTTGCTGTCGGGACGTTCGTCGCGAGTTTTCTCGTCCTGTTGTTCCGCTCGGTCCACCGTGGACGCTTCGTCTTCCGCGTCCTGTTTTTGACGATTGGGGCCTTCTTCCTCTATACGCAGGCGCAGTCGATCACACTCCTTGCCTTGGCTGCAGCTGCGAGCGGATTTATGTTGATGCTCGTCTATTTGCCGACGGTCACGCTCATGCAAGAACATAGCGACCACGACAAGATTGGACGCGTCATGAGCATCATGGCGCTCGCCGCATCCGGGTTAGAGCCGATCGCGTTCGCCGTCCTGTCGATTTTGGTCGCCTTGGCCGTGCCGATTCAAACGTTACTCATCTCGTTTGGTATAATCGGATTAATATTGAGTAGCGTGTTATACGTGCGGAGCCAGACGTTCCGTGACACGCGATGAAAGGAGAACAATCATTGAACGACACACGCAAACAGCAAGTCATCGAGATGTACCGTCAAATCGACGAGCTCGACTTGTTGTTCACTAAATATTTTACCGAGTTGAACGAGTTCGAACTGAGTTATCAACAGGAACAGATGCTACTCCTGTTCAAACGACAAGACACATGGACGACGACCGAGATTGCCACGAAGATGAATATCTCGAAAAGTGCGGTCAGCCAAGTGCTCAAAGTGCTCGAACAGCGTCAGTTCGTTAAAAAAGAGAAAAACCCGGACAACTTGCGCGAGAGTTTCATCCGCCTCGGTCCAATCGGTATGGAGTACTCGAAACAAATCGATGCGATTGAAGAACGACTCGCCGAGGAGATGTTCTCCGTGCTCGAAGACGATGAGATGACAATGATCAATCGTGCGCTCGCGTTGATGATCCAAAAGTTCAAATGAAAAATGCGTATCATCCTGGGTTTGGGATGATACGCATTTTTGGTTAGAGCGGCTCGACGATACGTTCTGCTGAACGGAGTGCGCCCTCGATATGACCACCGAACAAAGAGTCCGTCTCTGTCCCAGCAAGTGAAAGGCGACCTTCCCAGTCCGCATCAAGTGCAATCGGCTGATAGACAGGGAAATCAGTCAACGGTTCTCCGTCTTGAACCGTGGCCGTATACCGGTCACTCGACCAATCGACGTATAAGACATCACGCGGGGTGCGCGCCTCTTCCCCGTATAGACGGACGAGCTGGTCGCTGACGAGACGATTCAATTCGTCCCGGTCGAGTACCGAGCGTTCAGTAGCGGTCAACCGGAAGAAACCGAATAACGCGGCAAGTCCGTCCGGCTGCGAGGCATCATGAATCTCTTGCAACACACCGGCCCAGCTCATGCCTTGGCCGGATAGCCCCTTATCTCGCCAAAACGGACGGTCATATACGGCGAGCACTTTCGCCTGTCCGCCCATCCAGGTCGGCGTGTTCGACAGTTTCGTTTGCACGGTTTCCGATAGTTCCGGTTGAAACGAGATACGTGGGACGAGCCGAGGTGGGATGGCTAGGATGACGTGACTAAACGGTTGGGACCCTCCCGTTTCGAGTTCGATAGATACCCCGTCCTCAACCTGTTGAATCGAGGTGACCGTCGACTCGAGCTGAACCGTTTCGCTCGGTAATGTCGCCGCGAGCGCCGTCGACAAACTGGCCATGCCACCGACGAGTCGCATCGATGGGATTGTATGACCGGGCGGGAGCGTATGGCGTTCGATGACACCGAACTGCCGCTCGAGCATCAAGTCTCCGGCCGTGTATTGCGAGAACGCTTGAAGACCCAGTTGGTCGACCAGTTGCGTCATCGTCGTCTCCGTCTCTGGCCAATACCAAGTCGGACCGAGGTCAAAGCCATCGTGACTCAACACCCGTCCCCCGATGCGGTCACGCGACTCGAACACGGTGACGTCATAGCCTTTCTCGATGAGGAGCGACGCAGCATACAGTCCGCTCACACCGGCTCCGATAATCGCAATTGATGGATTCATGAAAACGCTCCTTCTTTATACGTGGTGTTCCTATTATACTGAAAAAGGCGAATATACATAATCTGGGCGCAAAGCTCAGGAAAGGACGTTACGAGGTGAACCGATTCTTTTATTATTTTTATTTCCCATTCATCTGGACGATGCGTCTATTGTATCGGTTCATCAAAACTGAATTCATGTTGACAGTTGCATTGATTGTCATAGCTTTCCCATTGATGTTTTTAGTATTGGATGATTTCTTTCCACTACCCCTCTATTTGAAGACATTTGCTTCGGTCTATATCTCTATGGCCATGCACACACCGTTTCATTATTTTGATTCGGACGTCAGACGGCGACGTACCAAGCCTGGATACATTCCGCTCGATGAAACCAAATCGTATTTGAAATCGTAATATCTAAGAGCCACACAAGGAGGAAACCACATGGAGGAAGTATTGTTCTCATTGCTCGAGGGAGATATGGCACTGCTGCCGTTGCTTATCATTATTTTGTTCATTGTGACAATCGTACGATTCATGAATCGCCATGAGCAACGCGCTAATGCACAGATTGAATTCGAGAAACTAACCGCCTTGCATCAACAAGAACAAATGAATGCGTTAATTGAACGACTCGATCGAATTGAAGAGGCGTTAGAAACTCGCCGTTAATGGAAAGGAGTGTTTGAATGGATTGGACCACGATCATGTTGATTGCTTCATTGATTTTGAACGCGTTCTTCCTCAACGTCATCGTTATGCAAACAAAAGATATTAATGCATTGAAACGAAAACAACTCCATACCGAACCAATCGTGCAGGATGACGAGTTTTATGCGTCGATTAAAGAAAAAATCGATACGATTGGTGTGATTCCGACCGTGAAATTCTTGCGTGAGACATATGGTCTGTCGCTACTTGAAGCAAAACAATTGGTCGATCGCGTAAATGAAAAGGAGTAGCCCGCGCTACTCCTTTTTGACTGCCTTTATTTTGGAAAGAAACCGACTTTTCCCTGAGCATACACTTTATGTGTCACATGTTCCGCGTCAAGTTCGCCAAGTCTTTGATCGAGCCGGGACGACGCGATGATTCCGATTCCGGAGAGTCCCGTTGCAAGCACCAACAAACTGATTTGTTCCGGGTTGAACAGGAGTGTCAGCATCAATACCACGTAGGCTCCAATCAGCCCAATAGCTGCCCAACCTTCAAGACGCACAAGTCGCTTGTAGGCGGCAGACGAGTTGAAGCGTAGCAATGTGTTCGTCCGCGTCACTATTTTCACGAGACCGACAGATGGCAACACTAGGAGGAACCAAATGAATTCAGCGAGACGATGTTCATTAATGGTCATCAAGACCACACTGACTCCTGTGATCAGTGCAAATAACGCGAGTGCCTGGCGGGTCGAGCGCTTCCCGCTTTCATATAAATGATCGAATCGTTCGCGTTGGGTCATTCAATTATTTCTCCTTTCGCAGGCCAAGGCGTTTAGGTGAGTACGGTTCTATTTACTCAATTCCTTTAAACGGAACCGGTGACGACAGATTGATGAGTGACGACGGCTGGCCGTAAGCCATCGATTCATCGATGAACGTCTCGAGAGTGCGTACGTTTTCCGTCACCACTTTTACCAAATAGCTGTACTGGCCGGCGAGACGATGGCATTCCATCACGCTCGGTTGTTGTCGGCAAAACTCTCGGAACGCCTCGCATCGTGTCGTGTCATATAAAATAAAGGCCGTCACATGCTTTCCTAATTTCTTCGGATTGATTACGGCACGATACGCTGTGATGACTTCGCGTTCTTCGAGCCGCTTCAGCCGTTCATTCGCAGCCGGTGTTGATAAGCCAATCCTCTTCCCGAGCTCCGTGACAGAAATCCGCGCGTTCTCCTGCATCAAGCTGACGATATGTCGATCAATTTCGTCCATTTCGGTCCCTACTTTCAAATCGTAAGTTGTGTGTCCAATCTTCCGTGCATTTTAAGGAATCGCACGCAGAACTCCGTTGATCTCGTATGTAATCAACTCTTCCTCCCCGCTACACTTAAGGTAACGTTAACAAGGGGGAAACAGACATGAAGCAAAACACAGTCGTACCATTATTGATTATTGACGTCCAAAAAGCGTTCCACGATCCGAGTTGGGGCAATCGGAACAATCCGATGTTTGAAG
The DNA here is from genome assembly GCF_018617905.1 of Exiguobacterium sp. s40. Lineage (NCBI taxonomy): Bacteria > Bacillati > Bacillota > Bacilli > Caryophanales > Exiguobacterium > Exiguobacterium sp. s40. The sequence goes on from NZ_JACSLC010000013.1 coordinate 53,450, forward strand.
CAAACACTGCACGTCTCATCTCGACTTGGGAAGATGCCAATCAACCGATCATCTACGTCCAACACGTCTCTCAAGTGCCTGAATCATTATTTTACTTCCAGAAGGACGGTCATTTGTTCCAAGACTTCATTCGTCCACGCGAACAAGACACCATCCTCACCAAGCAGGTCAACAGTGCCTTCATCGGTACGAACCTGCAAGAGCTTCTCGAAGCGTATCAAGCGAAATCCATCATCGTCACAGGATTGATCACGAACCACTGTGTCGAGACGACCGCCCGCATGGCCGGCAATCTCGGATTCGGACCAATTGTCGTGTCCGATGCGACGGCGACGTTCGACCGCCGTTCATTGAGCGGTTCGTTGATTCCAGCAGATGTCATCCATGACGTCTCCCTCGCCAACTTGAACGAAGAGTTCGCGACCATCCAAACGATGGATGAGGTCATCGCGATGGTTCAAACGAAAGTAGTACAGACCCAATAACGGGCTGTACTGCTTTTTTCTCGATGTTAATACCGTACTTATCCAACTAGTTCCTGTAACGTTATTCAGCAATTTCTTCTTTATAGCCACTAATTAAAAATGGAATCTTTAAATTCGCAAGCTTCATTAAGAAATCGGGTTCAAACTCTAGTTTCACATCAAGGTGATAGACGACACCTAAATCGATATGGATACAATCGGCTCCACAAGAACGAAGGGTATCGATATGCTCCGTAAGGATGTCCACCATCCAAAAGAGTCCGATATACGGATTTTCCATTTGTTGAAATTCAAGTGGTGGTTCAAATGACGCATGACCGTACGTAGCAATTCCTTGCCATTTCCCTACGCGCTCAATCTCCCCGACTTCTGTTTGTTTATAAAATTGAATGCCTGTTTTTTCTGTTGCAACGCGAGGTGAGAAATTCTCTCCGGTTAAATGGCAAGGAATCATAAATTGATCTGGAGGATACCTTTCGAGCGTTTCACTCATGATTGTGGACTCGGATACTTCACCGCATTCTTCTGGAGCTTCTCTTCAATCGCCTGCGACACATCAATCCCTGCCGCATGGGCGAACGTCAGCGCGTAGATGAGTACATCCGCGAGTTCTTCTTTCATCTCGACGTGTTTCGTCTCGAGCGCTTCTTCGCTCGACACCCATTGGAACAACTCCAACAGCTCGCTCGCCTCGAGCGATAGCGATAACGCCAAGTCTTTCGGATTATGGTGAAACGCCCAATCGCGCTCGTCACGGAATTCAATCACTTTGTCCATCAGTCGTTGTACTTCGTTCATATCTGTACCTTCTCTCTTTGAATGTGTAACAGCTTATCTCGCAACGCTTGATTGCTCGCATACAAATAAAGTCCTCGGACGCCTCGCTTCATCAACACATTAATCGAGTTCAAGACAATCTGTTCTTTCGCCAGCTCGACATCCTTGACACCGTCAATCCCAGCATAAGCTCCTGTATCTTTATAAAGATTCGTGTCAATCACCAAGCAACCCTTCGTCTCATCGTACGTTACCGAAGGACCGAGCACGACGCCGACGTAGTTCAAATCAAAACCTTGGATCGTATAGATCGACCCGGCCTCAGCAATCGTCTCTGACTTCTCGGCCCACGTCGTCTTGCCGCCCGTCGTATTCCACGGCATCTTATACTCCCCGTTCGACTCATAGACGTAATACGTTTCTCCATCCTTTTTATGAAGATAATCAAACGTCGACACGACTCGACTGAGTCCATGTTTCTGATCTTGTTCGATAATCATTTGATGCATCTCTTCCAACGTTTCAAACACGCGCAAATCATAGTCTGTAGACGACGGGAATGCCTGTATCTGCTTAGCTTTAAAGGCGTTGATCCAATCGATGACATCCTCATCCGCCTGCATCCGAAACTGATTCGTCAGTTTATATGTTTTCAAACACTTCGCTTTTTCTTTAAACTCATCCAACTTGCTTTGGTCCCACCGACTCTTCAGCTTTAACACTTGGTCTTGATCGAAGATGACAATGACAACCTTGGCGATCTTCATCAATTCTTCGAGATGATTATCTGCCCGAAAGTTGTTGTATGCATCTGACTTTGTCAATAGAAGGTGCGCCTCGTCGACCAAAATGATATCGACCTTCTTATTTTTTAACTTGTTAAGGAGCGGCGTCGGTTTGACGAAATTGACAGCCTTCAAGTGTTTGACTTGTTTGGCGATCCCTTTATACGTCTTCAGCATCTCCTCGTGATTGACGACCAGATAGTTCTCCGTCTGATACAGATTCGAACCCGCCTCGTTCGTCCGCGCTTGAATGGTATTGAAGATAGAACTGAGCACGACACTCTTGCCGACACCGGCCTCTCCTTCAATGACATACAAGTCTCCATACGTGTCTTCGGGCTTGGCCTTCGCAATCCGTGTCTCACAGAATTCAAGCACACGCTCTTTCAAGTCCATCTGTTCAACAGATAGTTCTTTGAACGGTGACAATTTGAAAATATCTTTGTTCTCGATGGCGTGCAGGTCGTTTTCGACGAGCCCGTTCTTATGTAGCGCACCCCATAACTCAGGAAACAGCTCATTGTCGTAGAACGATTTATTGTAATAGTTATGTGTGAAGTCGCTCGCCGTCTTGCTTTTGTTTTGTAAGGTGTACTTCTCGTCCCCTAAAAAGTAGTTGATCAACTTCGTCTCAAGATGGAACGTCGCCGACCGATTGAACGTCTCATGCTTCACGAGATTGATTTGGTCTACATTTTTCCGATCAGCTTGTTTCAGCTTCAGATGTTGTTTCATGCGTTTTTGGAAATGCACCGTTTCCCCAATATACGCTTCCTTCTGTCCGTTCAAAATATAAATCACCGGATAGTTCAAATAATCGGCTGTCCGGTCAATCTCATCTATACTCGTTTTATCAAAATCTAACGGAATGACCTCAATCATCTTCACTGACCCACCCTCATCTAATTTCAAATTATCTCCAGTTTAGCATAGCCTTATTCCAATTCATTACTCAAGTCTTTCCTGAATCAATGGTATACTCCAACTAAAAAGGGAGGGATTCGGTGCTTACGTTCAACAACGTCTCTGTTCGCCAACAAGACACGCTCATCCTTGAACATATCTCGTTCACCATCAATCGGGGTGAAGTCGCAGCCATCCACTGCGGCGTCACTTCCCGGGAAATATTGTTCGCATTATTGACGGACTCGCACGCGAACTACTCGGGGACCATCGATACACAAAATTGCACGCTTTCGGTCTTCTCCATCCGTGATGGCTTATATGACCGGCTGACGGTCGAGGAATATTTGCGTTTCACGCACACGCTCTATGAATCAACGGAATCGTTGGATGCTGTCCTCCAAACCGTTCAACTCACCCCATACCGGAACAAACGGTTGAACCGGCTCAGTCTGTCGCTCGTCCGGCGCGTCCAATATGCGGCGCTACTCTTACATAATCGCGACGTCTACGTTCTCGAAGAACCGGATCAAAACGTCGACCAAGAGACACGGCACTTGTTCGCGACCGTCTTGCTGCAACTGAAGCAACAACAAAAAGCCATCCTGCTCCTGACGAGCAACATGGAGAGTGCCCTGTTCGTCACGTCGACCGTCTATCGTATCGACCATCGGCACTTGCGCCTACTCGATGTGGAGCCAGACGAACCGGAGGCGAACGAAGATGTCACGCCAGAGGTGATGCACGTCCGCTTCGAGAAGATTCCGACGAAAGTGAACGAGAAAATCGTCTTGCTCGACCCGCCGGAAATCGACTATATCGAAAGTCAGGACGGACAATCCGTATTGCACAGTCAGTCCGAGCAGTTCCCAAGTGTCTTCACGATGAACGAACTCGAAACGCGTCTGACCCCATACGGCTTCTTCCGCTGCCATCGGTCGTACATCGTCAACCTTCAACGGGTGCGGGAAGTCATCACCTATACGAAGAACAGTTTCAGCCTCGTGCTCGATGATGCGGCGAAGACGACCATCCCGCTCTCGAAGACAAAAATGGCCGAATTGAAGACGATGATCGGGCTGAAATAGGCTCCATTCACCGTCCGATTCGCTCCACTCACTCCTCAAAAAACGCCATTTATGGCCATTCTAATGCGCTTTCCTCTTTCTCTCGATATGATGAAAGCAAGCAAGATGACATCGACGAGGAGGAACGAGAATGGACTCAATCATTCAAGTGAACGGATTAAAAAAGCTATTCGGCAATGAAGAGGCGTTACGCGACGTGACGTTTTCTGTCGGCAAGGGGGAAGTGTTCGGCTTCCTCGGACCGAGTGGATCTGGGAAGACGACGACCATCAAAATCTTGACGTCCCAACTCGCGCAGACGTCAGGTGACGCGACCGTGTTCGGCGTGCCGGTCTCGGAGTTGAAACAAGAACAGTATCGGAAGCGGATTGGTGTTTTGACCGATAACAGCGGCCTGTACACCCGTCTCTCGATTGAAGAGAACTTACAACTCTATTGCGACCTATACGACGAGCCACGCATCCGAATTGATGAAGTACTGCAAACGGTGAACTTGGCCGGGGAACGCAAAAAACGCATCTCCGCTTTATCACGCGGGATGCTGCAACGGGTGACACTGGCTCGGGCGTTGTTACATGAACCGGAGCTATTGTTTTTAGATGAGCCGACGTCCGCACTCGATCCGGTCAACTCGCGTCATATTTATAAAGGGATTGAACGGCTGAAGGCAAAAGGGACGACCATCTTCTTGACGACGCACGACATGAACGAGGCCGAAGAACTGTGCGACCGCGTCGCTTTCTTACATCAAGGGGAGATTCAACTGCTCGACGCCCCGAAACAATTGCGTCGAAAATATGCGAACGGCTCGATGCGCGTCGAACTGCATGACGGGGAAACGGTTGAATTGAAGCAAGGAAAAGACGGGGCCGACTGGCTACACGAACAGATGCGCGACCAAAACATCGCGGCCATCCATTCGAATGAGCCGACGCTCGGAGATATCTTTATCGAAGTAACGGGGAGGAAATTATCATGACATTTTCAATAAAACGGGCACTCGCCATTTTTCAGAAAGACTACAAAGACTTGTCGCGGAACTTATTCGTCTCCTCGACGTTAATCATGCCGTTGTTCTTCGCCGTCTTCTATTCACAGCTCGGCGGAGGAGGCATCGACGTGACATACTTCATCATCAATATTACGTTCAGCCTCGTCGCGACGTTCGTCCAATGTGCATTGATCGCCGAAGAGAAAGAGAAGAACACGCTCCGTGGGCTGATGTTGTCGCCAGCGAGCACGCTCGACATCTTACTCGGGAAAAGTGCGCTCACGTTCGTAACGACGCTCATCCTCATCGCTGCGTGTGCCTTCATCATGGGATACAGCCCGGCGAACCTGTTTGTTGTCTCACTCGCATTGATCGTCTCGACGTTCTTTTATATCGGGATTGGGACGATTCTCGGATTGATGACGAAGACGGTTATGGAAGCCTCGCTCATCGTCATGCCGGCGTTTTTCTTCTTCTCGTTCTCACCGATGTTGTTAGCGTACGAGGATCGCTTCTCCATCATCGGTTTGCTCGAGTACTTGCCGAACATCGTCTTGATTGACCTCGCGCATCAGATCGAGACGGGAGCTCGACTCGGCTCTACATGGGTGGAGCTCGTGATTCTGTCGGCCTGGGCGCTCGTTGTGTTCGTTGGAAGTATTGTGATGTATAACCGGAAACAGACGGATTAATAGAAAGTGGTGTCGCTCCAACTTTAAAAGCGACACCACTTGATAAATTTTATAAGTCTTTAAGATCTTCTATATCATCTTGACGATCATGCTTTATCGCATCTAACGCACTAATAGTTGACTCAAAAATCTCTATATCAAAACCTTTATTACCTAATCTGAATCGTTTTTCTACCAGTTCTTCATTAATAGATTTTGAACTCTCTAACATAGAAATTACAGAGTCTATTCTTTGACTCGGGTGTGAGCTTTTAAGTATCTTCCATTTCTCATTCATCACATGTAAATAATGATTAAAAGCTAATTTTTCCGTCCAAGGTATATTGACTGGATCAGGACTTTCAAGTAAAGAACGACTATATTCAGTAACAGGACCGAAAAAGTCTTTTAAATTTCTTTTAAATGCCAAGCTTAATTGTTGTTGATTGTATTCTCCTAAAGTATTTCCATCAAAATACCATGTTCCTTTTCTTTTAAATTCATCTTCATCACTTTCAAAGAAAATACTAGGATCAAAAGATCTAACATTTCTATAATTCCCCGTTGCAATGCCCGATACTCCAACTCCACCAAAAATTAAACTTTGTTGATTGGAATATCCCATAATAACTTTTTTTCCTGCGATATTTAAGCTTATCAAGGCGTCGAGGAGACTGTATAAATAACTTTCGTTTTTTATCAAATAGCTATCAGGACTTTTCAAAACTATATAATAACCATCAACCGGATATTGTACACATCTATTAATTAATTCACTGAATTGTTTTTCATTTTTTACTACATCGGGACCTATTGCTAAGGTTTGATATGTAACTTTTTTTTCAGGGTATGCCATACCACCATTCATCATATTTTCATGAGCATCAAACCACTCTTCAGTAATACTATTTGTATACATCCCAGGAATAATATATTCATCTACACTAAGATGTTCATGTTGATATTTAATAACATTCTCACCAAAAATCTGAGCTGTTTGTTTATCAAATTCAAGAGTAGAGTAATTTAGGCCATCAAAATAGGGAAACTTTAAGATTTTATCCATATTAGTTTTTGGTTCATAAAATTGTGGATCAAATAGTATTTTTTTATCTTTTCGCTGTAATTTAGAACCATGTTGTGCAATTTTAACTATCGGTGACTGTCTTTGAAGTGACCTCGGAGACAAAATAAAAGCTATATCATCGGGCTTGTCTGCAAATTCTTCATTTAATTTCATCATCCCATATCCTTGTTGTAGATAAAACGTCATTTCACTCATCCTCTCTATTCAATTCAGTTTTTCAATTATTTTGGTGACGCTTATTGGTCTACGATGTAATTCTTTATTCATGCTTCTAAAAACCAAATTATTAAATGCCTCATTTGGAGTTTCTAGTTTAGGAACTTTCAATTTCAAAGTATTTTCAATGACTTCCATATTGGACAGACCATCTTTTCGAAACGGATGAGTACCTGTACTTAACTCGTACATTAACACTCCCCAAGAAAAAATATCGGTTCTATCACAAATTATTTTTTTTTGATTCAATATTTGTTCTGGCGCAGCATATCCTATTGTCATTGGCCCCCAAAAAGCAACGTCTGCGGTGAGAGACTCTTTAGTTAAATCCCTAGCAATACCAAAATCTAGTAAAGTAATTTTATTATTATGTATAATTATATTCTCAGGCTTAATATCACGATGGACCAATTGTTTAGAATGAACTAATTCAAGTGCGTTCAATAGATTGATGCCTATATTTAAAACATCTTTAAACTCATAATCCTGTTTTAATATGTAATTTCTTAAGCTTTCTCCTTCAACAAATTCTTCAATTACATACAAGTAACTATCTGCCCCAATCTCAATTTCACCATGATCATATACTTCAGGAAAGTAAGACGATTTTAGAGTTTCTGCTATATCTAACTCTCTATTGGCTCGAAGTAAGGAATTAGCTTCATTAATTTTTATTAACTTCATAACATGAAAAGAATTTCCGTTTTCAAATTTAAAAACTGTTTTTTGACCCCCTTCTCCTATTTTTTCTAAAAGATTTATTCCTTCAAACTCAGATGAGATTTTCTGTCGCAATATCGCCTCATTCATTTTTCTAACTCCTTTATAAGTCGTTCGTTAATTTCCCATAGCAGAGGGGTATTAATTAGTTTTTTGTTATTAGTGTATACTTTTGTAGTTATTTCCTTGTTACCAGAAACAATCAAATTTACCCCCGTTTTTTTACATAACTCTTCACATTTAAACAAAATATCTTCAGATAATGTAGGTAGTAATACTAGTGATTCATTGGTAAACCATAGATGTCTTTCCGCTTGTTCAATAACATACTTCCAGTTCGTTAACTTTGCTTCGACACACTTAATACTCTTTATAGCTAAAATATCTTCATTCTTTTTTATCTTAATTAAATGACTTCTTTTTTCAATTAATCCTCTATTTTCTAAATTAATTACAATTTTAGATATTTGATTATCATTAACATTCAAAAAATCTCTAAGTTTTTCCGTTCGTATCCATCTCTTATTATACAAAAAAGTTAAAGCGTAACTATGAATTCTTGAAAATGGACTATCATATTTTTTTTCAATTCGTTTTTCTATTATATGTGGATGATATTTAACTACTACAATATCTGGACGTCCATAATTTGTTTCTAATTCTACAAAAATCTTAGTATTCTTCTTTTTACTTTCATGCACCACAAAACTATCTACTAATTCTTTCTCAGTATTAAACATGTGCTTACTCCCTTTGAATTTCTAAAAAAATAAATGTATTAAAAAAATTGTTCTATTCATTTTACTTAATTGAAATATTGATAACTAGAAATGCCTTTATCAGAAATTTTACCATATTTTTGATAAAGGCATTTCTGATATTCCTCCATCTATAGTTAATTTGCTCCAAAAAAAACGCTGAACCCATTTTCACAGGTTCAACGTCAATTCTAAACTTACATCATGCCGCCCATTCCACCCATGCCGCCCATGTCAGGCATGCCGCCGCCAGCGCCTGCTGGTTCTGGCTTGTCTGCGATGACAGCTTCCGTAGTGAGGAACATGGCTGATACTGATGCTGCATTTTGAAGCGCTGAGCGCGTTACTTTTGCCGGATCGACGATACCGTGTGCGATCATATCGACGTACTCGCCCGTTGCGGCGTTGTAGCCGATGCCGACCGACTCGTTCTTGAGCTTCTCGACGATGACCGAACCTTCTTCACCCGCGTTTTCCGCGATTTGACGGACCGGTGCTTCGAGAGCACGGAGGACGAGTTTCACACCTGTCGCTTCATCCGCTGTCACTTCTGCAAGCAACGCACGAACGGCTGGGATGACGTTGATGAACGCCGTACCACCACCTGCGACGATGCCTTCTTCGACGGCTGCGCGTGTCGCGTTGAGCGCGTCTTCGATGCGGAGCTTACGTTCTTTAAGCTCTGTCTCTGTCGCCGCACCGACTTTGACGACGGCTACGCCGCCTGCGAGTTTCGCGAGACGCTCTTGGAGTTTCTCACGGTCGAAGTCAGATGATGTCTCTTCGATTTGGTTGCGAATCGTTTGAACGCGTGCTTTGATTGTCGCTTCGTCTCCAGCACCTTCGACGATCGTTGTCGTGTCTTTCGTGACGACGACTTTCGATGCGCGTCCGAGCTGTTGAAGCGTTGCCGACTTGAGCTCGAGACCGAGGTCTTCAGTGATGACTTGGCCGCCTGTGAGCGTCGCGAGGTCTTCGAGCATCGCTTTACGACGATCGCCGAATCCTGGTGCCTTGACCGCGACCGCGTTGAACGTACCGCGGAGCTTGTTCAAGACGAGTGTCGCGAGCGCATCGCCTTCGATGTCTTCCGCAACGATAAGGATTGGTTTCCCTTGTTGCACGACTTGCTCAAGCACTGGGATAATTTCTTGGATGTTCGAGATTTTCTTATCGGTGATCAAGATGAACGGGTTGTCGAGCACCGCTTCCATCTTATCTGAGTCTGAGATCATGTATGGTGACAAGTAACCACGGTCGAACTGCATCCCTTCGACGACGTCAAGTTCTGTCGTGAAGCCGCGTGATTCTTCAATCGTGATGACGCCATCGTTGCCGACACGCTCCATCGCTTCAGCGATCAACTCGCCGACTTCTTCGTCCGCTGCCGAGATGGCCGCGACTTGGGCGATCGCTTCTTTCGACTCGATTGGTTTCGAGATTTCTTTCAACTCTTCGAGTGAACGACGAACTGCTTTGTCGATTCCTTTACGAAGAATCATCGGGTTTGCGCCCGCTGTCACGTTCTTGAGACCTTCACGAATCATCGCTTGAGCGAGGACTGTCGCTGTTGTCGTACCGTCCCCTGCGACTTCGTTCGTCTTCGAGGCGACTTCAGCAACGAGCTTCGCGCCCATGTTTTCGAAGTGGTCTTCGAGTTCGATTTCTTTCGCGATCGTCACGCCGTCATTCGTGATGAGCGGTGAGCCGAACTTTTTCTCAAGGACAACGTTACGTCCTTTCGGTCCGATTGTTACTTTTACCGCGTCAGCGAGTGCGTCGACACCGCGAAGCATCGCATGACGTGCATCTTCTGAGAATTTGATTTCTTTTGCCATTGTTCATTTCCCCCTAAACAAGATTTTTGAAAAATGGTGAGTCTTAGCCTACGATTGCGAGAATGTCGCTCTCTCGAACGATTAAGTATTCTTTGCCTTCATGCTTCACTTCGGTACCCGCGTACTTCGAGTAGATGACCAAATCATTTTCTTTGACGTCGAGCGCGATTCGCTCACCTTGGTCCGTGACGCGGCCTGTACCGACTGCGAGGACGCGTCCTTGTTGCGGCTTTTCTTTCGCCGTGTCAGGAAGCACGATGCCTCCGATCGTCTTTTCTTCTTTCTCCACGACTTCGATGATGACGCGATCGCCTAGTGGTTTTAACATAGAAAAAACCTCCTCCGAATATGAATGATGTATCGTTGAATCGTAAGTTTTAGCACTCATCAAAAAGGAGTGCTAACATTGATTAGTGTAGTATGAGACGCCTGAAAATGCAAGCGGGAACATCGAAAAAATCCTTCCACTCGCGGTCAAGAGACCTTATTTGTTACAATGGTGAAAAGGAACGTTGACTCTTAGGAATAAGGACGTGTTGAATTGGCTACACTAAACTCAAACCAATCGATAAATACCCGTTTTTCGATGGCGCCTAACATTCGGATTCGGCATATCATCCCGATTCTGCTCTACGCGTTTGTTCAATTCTTTCCGGTATTGATTAGCGGAGTGCGTCCGGAATGGATCACGCCGACGGCAACTGGACTTTGGTTCGCTATCGGATTCAGCTTGACGATCATCATCTCGGTCTTCTTGCTCTGGCCCGACTTGAAGCTGTATAAACAGCAAGGCATCCAATCGAATTTGAACGACACGGTCAAATGGATCGGACTTGGGATCCTCATGCAGTACGGGCTCGTCATCGTCGCTAACTTGATTGAGACGTGGATCTCCGGTGACGTCATGGGCTCCCAGAACACCGAGCAAATCGCGGACATCGTCCGTCTCGTCCCGGTCATGACGCTCTCGGTCGTCTTGCTCGGACCGATTATGGAAGAGATTCTGTTCCGTCACATCTTGTTCGGCAACTTGAGTGCCCGCTTCGGGTTCTGGATTGCCTTCGCGGTCAGTTCGCTCTTATTCGCGCTCATCCACGGTGACAACAAGATTCTCGTTTACGTGGCGATGAGCTTCGCCTTCACGGTCGCATACGCCAAGACGCGTCGCTTGATCGTACCGATCGCGATTCACGCGTTCAACAACGCGCTCGTCATGGTCGTATTATTCTTAATGTAGAAATGAGGTGGCATTGATGCCGCGACACTTAAAAGTTATGTTTTTGTTCAGTCTCTCGTTCGGGATTCTGTTCACCGTCCTCGCCTACTACTCGGTGCAGGAGTACGGCTTCAGCTTCTGGACGTACTTCATCATCGCCGTAGCCGCGTATGACTTCTTCAAGGTGTATCAGATTTTGACCCTCGCTCGAAAAGCGAAAAAAGAAAACAACGATAAATCGGCATAAGAAAATCCCAAGCGACTCCGCTTGGGACAGAGAAGACCAGTCAGGCCTAAGTCTGACCGGTCTTTTCTATGTTCTTCTATAACACGATAAATCCGACCGTCAACAGTCCATATAGGAAACCGAGCACGATCATACTGATGGCAATCGACTTATGTTGCGGATATTTATGTAACACGACCGCTCCCGCGATCACGTGGATAAACGCGACGATAAATGTCAAAATGGCGAAGCCCATGTGTATCCTCCTACGACAATGAAATTAGTGTTCATCCCTATTATACGTGTACCTACGCAAGACGGCCACGCACTCGCGTAGCCGTCTTGATCGTCAGAAATTATTCTCTTTCAAGTAAAACGCGAAATTCCGGTGCTTCCGTTCTTTCGTCGCATAATGAATCCATAGCCAAGCGAGCGACTCGAGCTCTCGCGCCAGTTTCAAGTGACGCAGCGTATGGGCGTCGAAGCCGATCTTCGAGGCAAGGTCTTGAACGGCTCGCACCGACTCTTGCTCGTCACCGGCGATGAACATCATCGACATGTTCGGGTTCTCCAAGTTCTCGACACCGGTCTGATTGAACGCCTTGACGATGCGGACGTGCGGCGCAAGTTCCTGCAGATGCTCGGCCCCTGATTTCCCTTCCGGCCGCTCGATGGCGTCAAACTCTTTGGCAATCGGATTCGTCACATCGATGACAATTTTGTCGTCCAAGTCCCGGAGCGATTGAATCAAATCGACGGCCGCCGCGAACGGTGTCGTCAATAAGAGGATTTGCGCATTCGATGCTACTTCCTGGAGCGACAGCGTCCCCTCGCGCTCCGAGCGTGTCCCATACAACACTTCATAGCCGACGTCTTCGAACTTGCGCCCGAGCGTCCGTCCGACTTTCCCGGCCCCTAAAATACCAATCTTCATGTAGTCCGACTCCCCTTCACAGTTCTTATTCTGTCCGTGTCACCGTGCCGCCAAGTTCAGCCGCCAGTCCATCGAGCACCGAGTGATCGAACTCTTCCCCGATTGCCATCACCCCGGTCTGTCCGGGCTCGATATTCCCGACCGTCCGCTTGAACGTCTCTTGAATACTCTGGACGTGTTTCAAATCTTTCGTTCCTCCGATGAGTCCTCCCGTGAGCGTACCGAACAGAATCCCGAACGTTCCGCCGAGAATCCCGACGGCCATACCGATGAGCGCGCCTTTGGTCGACTTGTTCGTCGGTGTCAGTTGAACGGCATCCTCGAACGAGAAGGCACCGTTGTCTTCACGCTTGATGATGACGAGTTGTTCGAACCCGACGAGTCCTTCGGCGTGATACTTTTTCAACTTGCTGAACGCTTGATACGAGATGGACTCCTCTGGAAACGTGAACGTGACGATATGGTACGGTTATTTTTCCTTCTTAGCCATATGGGCTCTTCCTTTGACAGGACCAGGTGACACATTAGCTTTCTCTTACCACTTCCCCGGCTTCAGACGAAAAAAAACCTACGAAACCTATACATTTCCAGTAGGTCTATATGGTAAAATTTTCATATCACATGTGAGATAGGAGCCATGCTTATGCAACGTCCGCTTCGTAAATCCGCCACGAACCGATCGCTCTTTGGTGTCTGCGGCGGCATCGCCGAGTATTTCGACTTGTCGCCCCTCGGTGTACGTCTGCTTTTTTTGATTGTGCCGGGGAACGTCCTCATCTATATGATTCTCGCCAACTCGATGAAAGACGCTCCACGCTATCTATAAAAAAACTCGGAAGCCGCGGCTCCCGAGTTTTTTTATGCGTTGACTTTATCTTTCATCGCCGCGAGCGCACCACTGTTGATGAAGTGCCATGGCTTGTTGTAGTGCGGTTGGAAGAAGAAGTCGACATAGGCGAGCTCTTCGACCGTCATCTCGTTTTGGATCGCGAGCGACAACGTGTTGACCGCTTGCGTCATGTCCGCTTTCGAGAGAACTTGTCCACCGACGACGCGATGCGTGCCGACTTCATAGACGAGTTTGAACTCGACTTTTTCTGCCGTCGGCATGAACTCCGGACGATACGCGTCTTCAACCACGACGCTCTCGACGTCGAGGCCGAACAGGCCGGCCGCTTCTTCCGTGAGACCTGATGAGGCGATGTTCCAATCATACAGGCGAAGACCTGACGTCCCTTGCGTCCCTTGATAGCGGACACGCGGTGCGATCAAGTTCTCAGCGACGAGCGTTCCCATGCGGACGGCATTCGTCGCGAGCGGGATGTAGGCGTGTGTGCGCGCCGGGTTGTAATAGACGGCACAGCTGTCACCAGCGGCGAAGACGTCCGGGTTGCTCGTGCGCATATACTCGTCGACGATGATGGCGCCGTTGCCGAGCATGTCGACTTGGCCTTGAAGGAGTCCCGTGTTCGGGCGGAAGCCGACACAGAGGATGACGAGGTCAGCCTCGAACTCACCTTTATCGGTCACGACGTGCGTGACGTTTCCATCTGTCCCGCGGAACGCTTCGACCGTCTGGCCGAGCTCGAGGTCGATGCCACGTGACGTCATGTCCGCTTCAAGTTGATCCGTGAACGACTTGTCGAGGTACTTGTTCAAGATGCGGTCGGCGCTATCGATGAACGTGACGTGTTTGCCGTACACTTCGAACGCTTCGACGAGCTCGACGCCGATATAGCCGGCACCGATGACGGCGATGTTCGTCGCATCGGATGCCCGCTCGATGATGCGTTGGGCGTGGCCATAGTTTTTGCAGAGTTCAATCCCAGTCATCTCGATGCCAGGAAGCGTCGGGACGATCGGCCATGAACCAGTCGTGACGATCAAGCGGTCGAACGTGTCATAGACCTCTTCTCCCGTGTCGAGGTTTTTCGCATGGACCGTCTTCGCTTCCGTGTCGATGTTCAACACGTCGTGCTTCATGCGCATCGTCGCGCCGAGTTCTTCGAGCTCGGTCGGTGACGCGTAAAAGAGCTCTTCCGCACGTTTGACGACACCGCCGACGTGGAGGGCGATCCCACATGAGAGGAAGCTGACGTTGTCGTTCCGCTCATACACCGTGATGTCGAGATTGTCGTGCTTGGCGAGTAATCCTTTGACTGCTGCTGTTCCTGCGTGTGTACATCCGATGACTGCGATTTTCATATGGTTGTCTCTCCTTTGAGTGTTAGGCAAGTTAGTGTTTGTGATAAATATCACATTTACTTTCTGAAATTAGTGTACTATTTCACAAGACAGTTTGACAATACCTTTGCTCAACTTTTCACGTAATTATGTCTAAAGTTTGAACTATGTGTGTGACAACAAAAAAGCACCGTCCCTTTAAGGAACGATGCTCACTTCTCATTCATTTGTTTCATCAAATCGACTTGCTCTTTCACCATCGCCTCTTTCTCACGACGGAGCACGCCCCGGTACGTGATGCGTGAAATCGACAAGCTGATTTCATACAAGAAGAAGAGCGGCAGCGACACCATGAGGTGCGACGTCAAATCCGGCGGCGTGATGAAGGCCGCGATGACGAACAAGGCGAAGTACGCATATTTCCGAATCGATGACAGGAAGTACGGTGTCACGACACCGATGCGCGTCAAGAACATCGTCACGACCGGCAACTGGAATAACAGTCCGAATGGAATGGTCAGTTGCAGCAAGAACGTGAAGTAGTTCGACGCCCCGATGATTTGCGTCAGACCAAGGTCTTGCCCGAGGTCCGTCGAGATATCGAGGACGAGCGGGAACAACCAATAGTAGGCAAACGCCAAACCGACGAGGAACAAGATAAAGATGATCGGAATATAGGCGAGCGTCGCTTTCCGCTCGTTCGGATGCAGACCAGGTGCGACAAACGCCCACAGTTGATACAGTAGAAACGGACCAGCCGCGACGAGACCGATGACGAGCGCCAAGTTCAAATAAATCATGAGCGGGTCCGCGACCCCAAAGGCGTTCAATTCAAGCCCTCGTTCGACGAGGTCGGCCTGGAGATAGGCGAGCACATATTTGACACTCGGCAAAGCAATCAAAAAGAAGGCAAAGACGACAAATGCCGACAGCATCAGTCGTCTCCGCAGCTCTGTCAAGTGGTCGGACAGTGCCCGTTCTTGATCAGGTTGATGGCTCATCGCTTACTGCTCTTTCTTCTCAATTTCTTTCTTGTCTTTCTCGTCATGCTCGTTCATCATGCCACTCGTGGCATTTTTGAACTCACGGAGCGTTTGTCCGGCGGCGCGTCCGAATTCAGGCAATTTCTTCGGCCCGAAGATGATAAGCGCGACGATGGCGATAATGAAGATACTCGCTCCCCCAGGAATACCGACGACGAGCAACGATGATAGTAATTCCATTATTGATGGACCCCCTCAGCAGATGGATAGTGTTGCATAAAGTAAATGAGCGACTGGAGTTCGATCGACAAGTCGATATGATGGACGCGGACCGTGTCCGGCACAGTAAGCCTGGCCGGTGTAAAGTTCAAGATGCCTTTGATGCCGAAGCGGACCAAGTCATCCGCGACAGGCTGTGCATAGACAGACGGCACCGTCAAAATCGCGACGTCAATCTTGTTTTGCTTCATGATCTGTTCCATCTCATCGACGTGATGAATCGGGACACCGGACATCGTCGTGCCGACTTTTGTCTCGTCTGCGTCGAACCCGACGACGATATGTGTGTTATTGTTTTTAAGGAAGTTATAGTTGACGAAAGCTGTCCCGAGATGACCAACCCCGACTAAGGCGACGTTCGTAATCTCGTCCTGATTCAGTGTCTTACGGAAAAAGTCTAACAGATACTGTACGTTATAGCCATATCCCTTTTTACCGAGCGCACCGAAGTACGAGAAATCGCGACGGATTGTGGCCGAATCGACCTTGACCGCCTCACTCAGTTCAGCAGAAGAGACACGCTGTTTTCCTGATGAATGCAGGCTTTGGATAAACCGATAGTATAGTGGCAACCGTTTGGCTGTCGCTTGCGGAATCTTTGGTTCGTTTTGACTCAACGGAAAGAGCCTCCTTTTTACGACGCGTTTCAAACGAATCTAATTTCATACACCTTGATTGTAAACGAATTCACATGACCACTCAACGAATATACCTGAAAAGGGGAAGAAATAAAGTATACTAAATAGAGAGAAAGGGGTTTTTTCACTTGATCCTACTGCAAGTCAATAACTTATCGAAATCATTCGGCGTCGAGCCGATTTTAGAGAACGTCAAACTCGAAATTCAAGAAGGCGAACGCGTCGCGCTTGTCGGCCGTAACGGTGCCGGCAAGTCGACATTGCTCAAAGTCATCGCCGGGGAATACAACTACGACTCGGGCGATATCATGAAGCCAAAAGACGTCACCATCGGCTACCTGGCCCAAGATTCAGGACTCGAATCCAACGAGACAATTTGGAATGAGATGCTCAATGTCTTCACCGATTTAATCGAACAAGAAAAGACGCTGCGCCGCATGGAGCAAGACATGGGTTCAGAGCGCATTTTGAACGACCCGGCCGCCTATGAGCGCCTGCTGTCGTCTTACGATGAAGAACAGCATACGTTCAAAGACCGCGGCGGCTATCAATACGAGGCAACGATCCGCTCCGTCCTTCATGGGATGCGTTTCTATCCGGACGACTTCGAACGCCGCATCGATACGCTCTCCGGCGGACAACGGACCCGCCTCGCCCTGGCGAAGATGCTCCTTCAAAGTCCAGACCTGCTCATCTTGGATGAGCCGACGAACCACTTGGACATCGAGACGCTCGGTTGGCTCGAGAAGTATTTGAGCGGTTATAAAGGCGCCGTCTTGATCGTCTCCCACGACCGCTACTTCCTCGACCGCGTCGTCTCGGTCGTTTATGAGCTGTCGCGCCACCGGAGCCGTCGTTTCGTCGGCAACTATACGAAGTATCTCGAGCAGAAGGCCGCGATTTATGAGCAAGAGAAGAAGCAGTTCGAGTCGCAACAAGAAGAGATTGCCAAGATGCAGGACTTCATCCAGCGCAACATCGCCCGGGCGACGACGACGAAACGGGCCCAGAGCGTCCGCAAACGTCTCGAGAAGATCGACCGGATGGACGTGCCGGATGGTGACGAGCGAAGTGCCGTCCTCTCGTTCTCAATCAAACGCCAAAGCGGGAACGACGTGTTGAGCGGCAGCGACCTCGCCATCGGCTATGAGGAGCCGATCGCCCAGCATCTCCGCTTTCAGCTGCAGCGCGGCGAATCGGTCGCCCTCGTCGGCCCGAACGGAGTCGGCAAATCAACGCTCCTGAAAGTGTTGACGAAACAACAGCCGGCGCTCACCGGTGACATCCGCTACGGCACCGGCGTCGAGATTGGCTACTACGACCAGGAGCAACAGAACTTGTCGGATGCCAACCGCGTCATTGACGAGATTTGGAACGACTGGCCGCTCATGCGTGAACAAGAAGTACGGAGCCTGCTTGGTCAGTTCTTGTTCAGCGGTGACGACGTCATGAAACGCGTCCATGAACTGTCGGGTGGGGAACGGGCCCGTTTGACGCTCGCCAAGCTGAAGCTCGAGCAACCGAACTTGCTCATCTTGGATGAGCCGACGAACCACTTGGACCTCGACTCGAAGATGATCCTCGAGAACGCCCTCGTCGACTACCCGGGCACGATCTTGTTCGTCTCCCACGACCGTTACTTCATCGACCGGCTCGCGACGCGCGTCTTGGAGATCACGCCGAACGGCATCGACGAATACCTCGGTGATTACTCGTACTATGTCGAGAAGAAAGAAGAACTCGAAGAACTGGCCCGACTCGCACGCGTTGAGACGAAACAAGTCATCGTCAAGAAACAGCGCGCCGACAAGGAGCAGCAACGCGAGGAGCGCCGGATGAAACAACGGATCGAGGAAATCGAGCTCACGATTGAGCAACACGAGGCCCGGCTCGAGGAAATCGAGCAGCTGTTGTGTGAACCGGACGTCTTCAACAACTTCGCTCGGGCACAGGAACTGTCGACCGAGTCCGATGCGACGAAAGAATCGATCACGGCGCTGTATGCAGAATGGGAGGAGCTCCATTCATGATGCGATTTCGTGCGATGCGAATCGAGTGGATGCACGCCTTCCTGACCGGTCTCGCCTACATCGTGCCGACCGGGACGGAGTACGTATCCGAACTAATTCGTGGGGAACCGACCGTCGTCCCGTCGTTCCTGTTTTATTTCCTGCCGGTCGTCATCGGCTTCATCATCCAGAGGTGGAGCGGGATTGTCATCAGCTTGTTGAGCGGTCTGCTCATGAGCACGCTCTTTATCCGCCTCGTCCTCTGGCCGGTCGATGTGACCGTGCACAGCTTTTACACGCCCGGCTCGGTATGGGGCCACTTCTATCAGTCGACGCTCCTCATGTGGGTGCTCGCCTTGATCGTCTATGTCGTGAGCCGAGTGAATATGTGGTATAAACAAAAGAAACATCATCCAGAAGTATAAAAACAGGGAAGCCGCACTCCATTGTGGAGGTCAGCTTCCCTGTTTTACGTTTAGAAATAACGCAGCGGTTGGAAACCGCGCGTGTGGAAGTCGAGCTTGATGCCGTCTTCCGTGATGAAGAACACGTACTCGTTCGTATCGACGTCACGGACGAACACTTTGTAGAATGTGAGCGCCTCTTCGTCGTTCGTCACATATTTTGCCTCATGCGTCGAGATGACTTGAGCGAACAATTGCTCTTCGTCAAACTCGTTGACGATGTCCTCGAACTTCGCCGCCTCTTCTTCGGTCGCTTCTCGTCCCGGCGCAATCTCGTAATACGCGTCGCTCGCTTTCGGCTGAACGCCGAGGTTGCGGTCGACGACGATGACGCTCTCGATGTCTTGATCGTCTAGGCTCTTATAGCCGTACAACGTCTCGACGAGCGTGTTCTCACCCGTGACCCGGCCGATGCCTTCGAGCGATTCCGCTCCCGTGAGCGACCGGACGCGTGTCGCTTCCGGAACGATTTCTTCTTGATAGGCGATATTATAAGCGCGGATGATCTCCCGTACTTGCAAAAACGTCGCGACGACGAGCAGTACGACAAGACCTCCAATGATTATGCGTTTCATCATCTGTATATTTTCCCCCTAGACTGTCATGCTCTCTTCTAAGGATAACCCAGGAACCGCATTCATCGCCAGTGTATCGCGCTTTCCGCGCACATACGCATGATGTGCCGCGACGCCAATCATACCGGCGTTGTCTCCGCATAGATCAAGTGGCGGGATGACGAGACGGATGCCTTCGCGGTCCGTCGCTTCTTTGAGCGCAACGCGGAGTCCACGGTTGGCTGCGACGCCACCTGCGACGAGCAATTGCTTCGCTCCTTTTTCTTTCACGGCACGAATCGCTTTCTCGACGAGCACTTCGACGACACTCGCTTGGAAACTGGCCGCCAAGTTTTCAGGGATAACCGTCTCCCCGCGCTGTTCGGCGTTGTGGACGGCGTTGATGACCGACGACTTGAGCCCGCTGAAGCTGAAATCGAAACTTCCTGCTTCAAGCCGAACCCGTGGGAACTTGTACGTGTCTTCCCCATCCGCCGCGAGACGGTCGATGGCAGGTCCACCTGGGTAAGGAAGACTGAGCGTCCGTGCGACTTTGTCATATGCTTCTCCGGCCGCATCGTCACGTGTCTCACCGATGACTTCGAACACACCGTGCTTGGGCATATAGACGAGCTCCGTGTGTCCGCCCGAGACGACGAGACAGACGAGTGGGAACTCCATCTCCTCGACGAGTTCGTTCGCGTAAATATGTCCGGCGATGTGGTGCACACCGATGAGCGGTTTGCTATGGGCGAAAGCGAGCGCTTTGGCCGCACTGATTCCGACGAGGAGCGCACCGACAAGACCCGGCCCTTGCGTGACCGCGACGGCGTCGACGTCTTGCATCGTCACACCCGCTTCACTGAGGGCGTCATCGATGACGTAGGTGATCCGTTCGACGTGGTGGCGCGAGGCGACCTCGGGCACAACCCCGCCAAACCGTTTATGACTTTCAATCTGCGACGAGACGACGTTCGATAAAAGCGTCTTACCGTCACGCACGAGCGCAACCGACGTCTCATCACAACTCGACTCAATCGCGAGGATGAGCGATGTGTCCATCTGTTTCACTTCCTAACTTCGCCCAGTAAATATAGGCGTCTTCATTATTGTCTTGATAATATCGTTTCCGGCGTCCGGCATTTTCGAAACCGAACTGTTCGTACAGCTTTTGGGCGCCGATGTTCGAGACGCGCACTTCGAGCGTGAGCGCCGCCAATGACTTCGAGCGGGCGAATTCAACGAGTTGCGTCAACAGCAGATTGCCGATGCCTTGCCCGCGATATTCTGGTAAGACGGCAATGTTCGTGATGTGCCCCTCGTCTACAATTTGCCAAACCCCGACGAAGCCGACCACGCGCCGTTCATGCACAGCGACGAAATAGATCGCTTGGTCATTGCGGAGCATCTCGTTCATGAACGCTTCTTTCGTCCACGGAATAGCGAACGAGGCTTCCTCGACTTTGGTCACTTCTTCGACGTCGAGCCATGTCATGCGCCGGATTTTAATGTCAGCCATTGTTTTGTCCCTCGAGCCATTTCGCTTCCGCCTCAGCGAGACGAAGATACTCGGGCTCAAACGCATGGACATCATTCGTGACTTCACCTAAGGCGACGAGATCGCTCGCCCGGCCGTAACTATGCGCGGCCGGTGCTTCGGTATAGTCGTAAGACGCGAGTGCGTCACGGAACGGCTCCACGTCGCCGACGACGACGAACGGTCCGCTGATATTGGCTTCAAGCCAAGCGGTGACCGATGCGTGAAGGTCGGGTGTGACGGCCTCGTTCTGTTGATAATGCCCGATATAGGCATTGCCACGACGGGCATCGATGAGCGAGACGACTGGGAGCTCCGTGTTCGGGGCCGCCGCCATAAGACGGAGCGCCGAGACCCCAACGAGCGGAATCTGAAGCGTGTAGGCGAGCGTCTTCGCTGTCGTGACACCGATGCGAATCCCCGTGTATGAACCTGGTCCCGTCGTCACGACGATGCGTTCGAGTTCGGTCGGTGTCCATTTGACCGCGCTCATCAGTTGTTCGATCATCGGCATGAGCGTGACGGCATGGTTTTTCGAGACCATGACCGTCGCCTCGGCTTGAATCTGTCCGTGCTCACTCAAGGCGACAGACAGACGTGTCGTCGACGTGTCAATCATGAGTTGTTTCATGCGAGCACCTCCTTCACGAGTGCATCGTACGTGTCGCCGACGGGCGCGAACGTCAGTTGACGTTCCTCGTCCCCGATTCGCTCGATTGTGATGGCGAGCCGTTCCGTCGGAAGTGACGACTCGATCAAGTTCGACCATTCGACGATAGCGACACCATCACCGTTGATGTATTCCTCGAGGCCAATATCGTCCCCCGTGTCTTCGAGACGATAGACGTCCATATGATAGAGCGGCAAGCGCCCCTGATACTGCTTCATGATGGTGAACGTCGGGCTGTTGACGTTGCGCGTGACACCGAGACCTTTGCCAAAGCCTTGGGTGAACGTCGTCTTCCCGGCACCGAGGTCTCCGTTCAACGTTATGACCGTCCCGGCTTTGACGAGTGTGGCCAACTTCTCTGCCACTGCCTGCGTCTCGGCCGCAGAATGGGTAATCAATGTATACATGATGTTTCTCCTTTAGTAGTTCTAGCGATACGTACTCATTGTACACTCAATTTTGCGCAAAAAAAAACACGAAACGTCATCGTTTCGCTATCTCATTTAAAAAATTGGTTGCGGGGGCTGGATTTGAACCAACGACCTTCGGGTTATGAGCCCGACGAGCTACCAGACTGCTCCACCCCGCGACGACATATGAAATTAAATAAAAATTGGTTGCGGGGGCCGGATTTGAACCGACGACCTTCGGGTTATGAGCCCGACGAGCTACCAGACTGCTCCACCCCGCGATGGTTTGAATTGTTTCGACATCCTCTATAATAAGTGAAGTAGTTATAAAATGCAACCTTTTTCTAAATGTTTTTTGAGAATTGGAATCGGGAACATGATAAGGAGTGTAACTTACTAGAGAAAAGGGGCGCGACCGTCATGTCGAAATGGGGTAATCGCTTTAAAAAATGGTTCTTTTCCGAACTGGATGCATCCGTCTATTTTCACACCGTACCGTTTCTCCCGAACGAAACCGTCCATGGAACGTTACGCGTGTCGAACACCACTTCACATGTCGTGCGACTGCAGGAGTTGACGCTTAACTTTTTGACGACCTTTAAAGACATCGCGCTCGAAGGGAATGAGTTCAACCGCGAGGCCGATCTTCAAGAAGTCCCAATCCCTCTATCGGTCGTCCTCGAACCAGGTGCTGAAGAGCATATCCCGTTCACGTTTGATTTAACGATGTATGCCCCGTCGACAGCGGGCGCTCCGTATAGTGTGGAAGCGACCGTCTGGGACACGGACGGCAAACGGGTTTGGTTCGATGTTGTCGAGAATGTCGAAGTCGAACCGCTCCCCGCTTTGAAACGCTTGTTACAGGCGACCGAACATGCCGGGCTCGAGCTCATGTTCGTCCGCAACGTCATCGACCCGCTCGGAGAAGAACGACCGTATCCATTCGTCGAGAAGTATGGGTTTAAGCCGGTCGGCGACTGGGCCGACGAGTTCGAAGTCGTCAAATCGTTCTGGCGCATCGATGAGGATGGGGTCGACGTCTATTACTGGCTCGACAACATCGAGAAGCAACGCACACTTGGATCGATTGCGAACGACGTCACGTTACGCCATCGCTCGCTCACGTGGGACCAACTCGAGCGCGAACAAGATCGGCTCGGGCTCGGAATCCAAGAAACGTTACGCAGCCACCGCTCATGATGAGCGGTTTTTTTGTGGGCTCCGCTCAATCGTCCAAACATTATCGCTTGTCGAGACGACCGTCTGGAACTTCTCACGATGCGGATGCATGAACAGTTCATATTGAAACCGACGCTCGTCGTGCGAGGCTTTCAAGTAGCCCAGGTCCATCCCACGCTCTTGGATGTCCCGGACAGAACGACGGGCGAACTCAGTGTCGCTATCCGTATACAAATAGACCGATACATCGAAATAGTGAGGTTCGAGGAAGGCGACACTCATCCCTTCGATGATGGTGATTCGTTTTGCTGGATCAATCCACGTCCGTTCGAGATACGGGACGTCGATCGTATAAAAGCCGATGCCTTCCCGGACCATCCGGACATCACGCTCGAGTGACAGCAAGTGATGCGCGGAAGGATGACAGGCCGTCATCTTGTAGTGATGCGTTTGACCGTCGACCGTATAGTCGAGCATGGCACTCTTCCGTAACATCGAATCCGTGATGTAAGGGTCGGTATTGATATAGTTCACGTCCCCGAGACGCGCACGTAAAGCATCAGCGAACGTCGTCTTGCCGGCACCTCCGTGTCCCGAAATCCCGATGACCGTATGTCTTTCTTGCCCGACTTCGTCGACGATATAATCGATCAAATCATTCATTTGAATCCCCCTTTTGGTACACTTCGTATAGAAAGGAAGTGTACCAATCCGATGGACACTTGTCCATTTTGTCATCCACAGCTTGATCCATCACAACGAATCGTTGCCGAGAACGAGACCTGCTACTTTTTAATGCATGATCGTGAACAGGACGTGCTCGTCGGTTCAGGCGTCATCGTACCGAAACAACACCGAGCGACGACGTTCGATCTCACGCCTTTCGAATGGCATGATACATACACACTGCTCCACGAAGCCAAGGTGTTCCTCGAAGAGACGTATGGCCCTGACGGCTATACGCTTGGTTGGAACGTCGGGACCGCTTCAAACCAGACCGTGCCCCACGCGCACTTGCATGTCATCCCGCGTTACACGGCAGGTCCCCATGCCGGGAAAGGGTTGCGCCATTGGTTGAAACGACCAGAATGACCAAACAGCTCACCGCGTAAGGATGAGCTGTTTTCGTTTCGCTTCTATTTCTTCGAGTTGTCGCTCCAAACGTTCGTCTTCTCTTGTCATTTTCTCAATCAGTTTAGCGATTTCACGATCGAGCCCGTTCACTTTATCCAGTGAATCGTTGATTCGTCCATGCATCGTCCATTCTGAGAAAATATCGTCGAGGAAATAGTCAGCGAACTGGATCAGTGATCCGCGTTCAATCTGTAATCCGCTGACGACGCCTTTCACATCAGCCAACTCCCGCGAGAATCGCTCAAGTGCGGCTTGAAGTTCATGCATCTTCCGCTCCGAGGCATCGATGGCATCATGTTTCATCGCTGTCGCAATCAAGCCCCCTCCAAAGAACGTATCATACGTCGACCAGCCTTTTGCACTGTCGAGATGTTTCAGTGTTTTGGAGATGGCAGTCCGCGCTGTATGTCCAGCACTAATAGCTTCTTTATACTCAATGAGCACCTCATTCGTTTCCACTTGCTGCTTCGTGAGTCGATATAGTGTTTCCTTAACTTCAGGATCCTGCTTCAAGTGGGCTTCTTTCTCTTTGACGAACGCTTCCCACTCTGCGTCAATCCCGTTATACGTCTCAAAGGTTTCATATAAATCACGACGTTCAAGCCCTAACTCATCGACCATTGCCTCGTGTTCTCGTAACTTCAATTCGGCCCGGGCCGCCTCTTCTAATTCAATCGTTTTTTGTTCGTTGAATGTTCCCCTGAATTTGCGCCATGCGTTGACGAGCGAGAATGAATCTAAGTCATAGACATCGCGCTGTTCTTTCGTAAACGAATTGAGAAGTTGCTTTCGTACAGCTTCATGTTCGGCAATTTGCTTGTCGAGTGTTTTTAATTTCCGGGCGAGTCGGTCCCGTTCTGCCATCTGTTGTTGTAAGTCGTGTTGGGTTTGGTAGAGATCACTCATAACGTTTCATTCCTCCAGTTTCTTTTCGATAATGTTCTAACAGGTCTTTGACGTGTACCCCAACAATCGTTAAGCCGTCAATCGATGAACCCTCGATCTGGACCCCATCAAGCCGACAGTTTTTCATAATCGTGTTCGTCAGGTTTGTATGGAAGAACGTCGTCGGCCGTCCTGACTCGTACATGGTGACAAATCGATATTGTGAGCCGGAAAGGTTCAAGTCGTCGAACTCGGTTTCTCTGAAGTTAATATTGCGGAATTGGCTCCTCGTGAAATTACAATTGTTGGCCCGTAGTTCTGAGACGTTATTATTCGTGATGGCGATTTGACTCGCATCCATTCCATACGCTTGGGCACCTTTGATCGAGCGCTTTTCATATCGCAATGTGTTTGCTTCATCTACGGGTTGCTTTACCCGTTTGACGAAACAGACCTCTTCGCTTGATTCGAAGACGGATTGGTAACCGACTGCCCGATAAAATGCCACATTGTAGGGTTGGGCTGCTGATGTCTCCAACTCCCAAATTCGTACAGTCGGATGAAGCTTCTCGATTGACTGTAGTGCCCGTTTTCCAATCCCTTTACCTTGTCTGTATGGATGAATAAAGATGCGGTCAATCCGTCCGTAATCTTTCCCTGTCAACGTCACGACGGCTCCCCCGACGACTTGTCCTTCATGTTCGATGACATAACACATCAATTGTTCAATCAAATACAAGCTCATCGCCTGGTCATCATAACCCGGTGGTTCAATATTTAAGTCCCGATATGGTAATCGGAGACGATCTGCCTCTTGTTTAAAACTCGCTCGTGAAACCTCAGTGAACGCCTTGTAGTCTGAGACTGTCGCTTCACGGATTTGCATACTTGACTCCCCCTCTTCTGTCTCTTCATACGAGAAGATTAGATGAAAAGTTTCAAAGGAAACGACAAAAAAGGACGACCAAGCATCTGCTTGATCGTCCTTCGCGTTGGCCTAGCAACGTCCTATCCTCACAGGGGGAGACCCCCAACTACTTTCGGCGCTGAAGTACTTAACTTCCGTGTTCGGCATGGGAACGGGTGTGACCACTTCGCTATCGCCACTAGACAATTATTATATTAGCATTATATATCCCGTTTGTCAACACTTTCATAAAAAAAAGAACGACCAAGCAGATGCTTGATCGTCCTTCGCGTTGGCCTGGCAACGTCCTATCCTCACAGGGGGAGACCCCCAACTACTTTCGGCGCTGAAGCACTTAACTTCCGTGTTCGGCATGGGAACGGGTGTGGCCGCTTCGCTATCGCCACCAGACAAGAGAGATCGTTCTCTCAAAACTGAAGACTCATCAATTCATACAAACCATTAGACTAGATCAAAGCCTCGACCGATTAGTATCATTCAGCTCCACACGTCGCCGTGCTTCCACCCATGACCTATCTACCTC
>NZ_JACSLC010000014.1:0-80278 GCF_018617905.1 Exiguobacterium sp. s40
CAAAGAAGGGGTCCGGCCACCGAAAATCGGTGACCGGACCCCTCTTTTTATTAAAAAGCTTTAAAGCCGGCTAGTTATGTCCCAGCCTCGTATTTTTGTGTGGAAAATAATTGGGGGATGATCCGCCGAGCCGCTTCTTGTCCCCCATAGATGGCGCGTGCGAACGGTCCGACGATAAGGTCGGCATAGGCTCCGGTCATATAAAAATCGTCGGTCCAAGCAAGCGTCTCATCGAGAACAGGCGTGCCACAAGGGGTGAGCGGCAAGTCGAGTTGCTCGAGAAGCGGTCGTAGAAACGACTGGGTGACATCGAGCGGACGGATACCCGTACAACAGACGATCTCGGTCGATGGGAGTGCCTGTCCGTCGACATACAATTGTTCGTCACACCGGACCGCCTCACCAATCACGTGATTGATCACGTCTTGACGGATGAGTCGTTTCACTTAGAGGACGAGGTCGTTCGGGGACGTCCCGGGCCGACGCTCGGCTTTGACGAAGGAGCGCTTCTCGATCCAATCGTCTTCAAGCTTATGGAAGGCCCGTAAGCCTTTCGGTCCCATAAAGCTACGGTCGGCATCGAACTGGCTCACCTCGAGCGGTCGTTTCGTGACAAGCGTGACGTGATGTCCTTTCTGATATCGTGCCAAGGCGTAATGGAGCGCTGTGATTCCACCACCGACGACGGTGACATGATCTTGCTCATGGACCTCCTCAGCGGAGAAAATGTGACGGCAACGTGGAAGTTCGGCCCAGTCCGGAAGGTGGACGGCGTTCGACTGTCCCGTCGCGACGATGACCACATCAGCCGTGATGCAGCGCTGGTTCGTCTCGATGACGTACATATTCTCTTCACGTGTCACGCGGGCGACAGGCTCGTTTCCAATAAAGTGGGACGATAGCTGCCAATCATCAATCGTTTGGTCACAATGGTCGTTGAACAGGGCGAGCGAGGGACGACCGAACGTGTCTTTGAAATGATGCGAGCCGTAATCGTAACAAGCGGCGAACTGTTTCAAAGCGTGCGGGTTAGAAGACAGGTGATGCACCCGCGTCGAGCGTAAGTGCGACATTGAAATCCGTTCCGTCTGCGTCTTCCAATTAGCGAGCGGACAATCGTTTGCGTCAATAATCAGCAGGTCTTCGAGCGACCCGCCTTGTTCTAAGTAGGAGACGGCGAGTGTCATCCCATGGACGCCGCCGCCGATTATCAAAATCCGTGTATGTCGTGTATGTGAAGAAACCATCGTTCCACCTCTTAAATAGTAATCATTACGATTAGTATCATAGCGGAAGTGGCGTCTTTTTGACAAACTTCGTCAATCCGACGAATCATCCACCTTATTTCCAAAAATCAAATTGAATCGTGAAAACGTTTGCATTATCGTCAAGTTGAGAAGACTTGGAAAGAAGGAGAAGAAGACATGGATGTGAAACGATTGCTACGCCCACTCAAAAAATGGAAGGTACGACGTCGCCCTGACCGCGTGAAAGGACGCTCGTCGATGCGCCGTAAGATGGCGATGGCGCTCGTGCCGACACTGATCGCTTTACTGATCGTCGGTGCGCTCGGCTCGTATCAATTACAGAACGCGACGTCAGAGTATGACCGCGTCTTGAACGAGCGGCTCCAAGATATGCTCGTCGCCGAAGATTTGGCGTTGACCGTGACCGATGCCGAGCGTTATTTGAACTACTACCTGCTCGTCTCGAACCCGAAAACGTTGATTAGCCTTGAGGCTTCCCAGACGAAACGGGACGAATTGATGGATACGCTCCAACAGTCGACAGAAGATCCGAAAGTGCTCGCCTGGCTCGATGATCTCGAGAAATTCAATCAACATCTCGACACGGAGATGGCCCGCGTCATCGACCTTCGACAGCAGCAAGACGAGATCGGATACAAGACGGTGCTCAATACGAGTGTGACACCGACGACGGATCGCGTCCGGATGACGGTGACCGACCTCGTCACGTATCAAGGCGAAGCGCTCGCCGCTGAGTCGGAAGCGGTCCAGGCGAGTGCCGGGCAGTCGATCATCTGGATGGTTGTCATCAGCATCATCGGCGTCGCTGTGGGTCTACTTTCACTAGTAGCCCTCCAAAAGCTGTTCTTGAAGCCGATCAATCGACTCGTCAGCGAAGCGCGCGTCGTTGCCGAAGGAGACTTGACCGGAGATGATATCGAGGTCGGTTCAAACGATGAGCTCGGTGACCTCGTCACGGCGTTCAACGATATGAAACGGAACCTCGTCGGCCTGATTCGCCAAGTCGGGGCGGCCTCGGATAAAGTGACGGCCTATTCGGAAGAGCTGTACGCCAGTACGGACCATGTCGCCACGACGACGCAAGATGTAGCCGGTCTATTCGAACAGATGAACCTTGCCGCCCAAGTGTCGGCGAAACGGGCCGAAGAAGGGACGTCCGGCGTCAATCAAGCCGTCGTCGGCTTGAACCAAATCGCCGCTGCCTCGCAAGGCGTGAACGAGCAGACGATTCATACACTCGAAGCGGCGAGTGGGGGACTGGAGACAATTCAGTTGGCCGAGCAGCAGATGCGGGAGATTCAACAAGCGAACGACTTGACGCAACGGATGGTCGAGCGCTTATCGAATCAATCGCTCGAGATCGAGAAAATCACTCGTTCCATCACGGCCATCACGGAACAGACGAACCTGCTCGCCTTGAACGCGGCGATTGAAGCGGCTCGGGCCGGGGAACACGGCAAAGGGTTTGCCGTCGTCGCGGCCGAGGTCAGAAAACTGGCCGAAGAGTCGAAACAGTCGGCAAAACAGATTCAAGCGGTCGTCGCCGACATTCAGCGCGACACGTCGGAAGTCGAAGCGGCGTTCGACGTCACAAGCCAGCATGTGACGAGCGGCGTCACCCAAATGGGAGAAGTCGCCGGTGCGTTCCGTGAGATCGTCTCTGTCATTCAAGAGACGTCTCGTCAAATGAGTGAGATCGCGGCGGCGACGGAAGAAGTGAGCGCGAACACGACCGAGGTAGCGGTCTCGGTCGAGGATATGTCGACGAATGCCGTGTCGACGCAACGAAGCGTGGAAGAAGCAGGCGCAAACGTAGAAGAACAACTCGCCGCCATTCAAGAAATCAACGGCATCGCCGAGACGATGAGCCATATGTCCGTCGAGTTGAAAGATCTTGTTCATTTATTCAAGGCATGAAAACAGCGTCTCCTCGACAATCGAGGAGACGCTGTTTCGGTTACATTAACAAAATCAGACTGGCTGCCATGACCATCATACCGGCGACCATGCCGTACACGGCATGGTGGGCCCGTCCGTATTCACGGGCAGCTGGGAGTAACTCGTCGAGCGAGATGAACACCATGATGCCGCCGACGCCTGCAAACAAGAGGCCGAACACCGTGTCACTCAAGAATGGCATCAAAAGAAGGAAACCAACGACCGCTCCGAGCGGTTCGGCAAGTCCGGACAAGAAGGACAGTTTCAGCGCCTTCTTCCGAGAACCGGTCGCATAATAGATCGGAACCGAGACGGCGATGCCTTCCGGAATGTTGTGTAATGCGATTGCGATTGCGATGGCGAGACCGACCGCTGGGTCATCGAGGGCCGAGATAAACGTGGCCAAACCTTCCGGAAAGTTATGGATGGTGATGGCGAGCGCCATGAACAGACCCATTTTATGAAGCCGTTGTTTCGTCTCTTGGTTCAATGGGACACGTTCGGTCGCCGTCGTCGCAAGTTCCTGGGACGACGGGTCGTTTTGCATCGTCTCGACGAATTTGACTTCGTGTGGGTTTTCCGGAGACGGGATGAACTTGTCGATCAAGGCGATCAACAACATCCCGCCGAAGAAGGCGAGGACGGTATAGAGCGTGCCGGCCTGCTCTCCGTGGGCCCCGACGAGTTCATCGAGCGCTTTCGGAAAAATCTCGATAAAGGATACGTAAATCATGACCCCGCCTGAGAAGCCAAGGGATACCGACAAAAATGCCGTGTTGGTCCGTTTGGCGAAGAAGGCGATCATACTTCCGATCCCCGTCGCGAGTCCAGCGAACAGCGTCAGTAAAAAGGCATAGAGTATCGTACTATCCATTAGAAAGGACTCCTTTGCATGTAGTGTGTAAGTTGATAATCACATCATAGCTCAAGTTTTGCCCTAATGCAACTTTTAGTCGCAAGTGCAAAAAAGCGTGGGAAATCAACGTGTGGGTGTTACAATTTCAGGAAAACGATTGATAAATGTTTAGAATATTTGTAATGTTAACGAGAGAAGTTTTTTTACGAGAACATGTGTTTAGAAAGGAAATAGTCGTATGTACAAAAAAGGGAATATCGCGATCTTTGCGGTCATCATGATTGCAACGATCCTGCTCGCCGCCTTGTCGACGCCATGGGTCGTCAAGAACACGAACCTCGGCCTCGATCTTAAAGGCGGGTTCGAAGTGCTGTACGAAGTCCAGCCGCTCGAAGACGGCGATGTCATCGATCAATCAGCGATGAATGCAACCGTTCGCGCCATCAACAACCGTGTCAACGTCCTCGGTGTCTCGGAACCAGACATTCGGATTGAGGATGATAACCGGATTCGTGTCCAACTCGCGGGTGTATCGAACCAAAACGATGCCCGAGAAGTGCTGTCGTCGACGGCGCAGCTTACGTTCCGCGACATCGATGACAACGTCCTGCTCGACGGAAAAGATCTCGCGCCGCGCGGTGCCTCAATCAGCTACGATCAGCAAGGCAACCCGGTCGTTGAATTGACGCTCCAATCGGCAGAACAGTTCGGTGAAGTGACGTCTGAGATCGCCCAGCGTCCGGCACCGGAAAACCGGCTCGTCATCTGGCTTGATTATGAAGAAGGCGACACGTACGCCGAAGAGATTCAAAAAGAGAACTCGAAAATCGTCTCGGACGCTTCGGTCAACGGACCGATTCTTTCGGATAAAGCCATCATCTCCGGTGGAGATATCGACGCCGAGAGTGGTCAACGTCTCGCTGACATCTTGAACGCCGGGGCACTCCCGGTCAAACTTGAAGAGATTTACTCGACGTCGGTCTCGGCCCAATTCGGTCAAGATGCACTTGAGAAGACCGTGTTCGCTTCGGTCATCGGTGTCGTCGCTATCTTCTTGTTCATGTTGTTCTTCTATCGTTTACCCGGTCTCGTCTCGATCATCACACTCATTTTGTATATCAATTTGATTATGTTGTTCTTTAACGGAATTAACGCCGTCTTGACGCTCCCGGGGATTGCCGGTCTCGTCCTCGGTATCGGTATGGCAGTCGATGCCAACATCATCACGGCCGAGCGAATTAAAGACGAACTCCGCTCAGGGAAGTCGGTCCTATCGGCGTTCCGTGCCGGTAACCGTCGCTCGCTCAGTACGATCATCGATGCCAACTTGACGACGCTCATCTCGGCAGCGGTCTTGTTCTATTTCGGAACGAGTTCCGTCAAAGGGTTCGCGCTCATGCTCATGATCTCGATCGCGATGACGTTCGTCTCGAACGTCTTCATCTCGCGCTATTTGATGCACCTCCTCGTCGCAAGTCGTCTCTTCGACAAGCGCAAAGGCTGGTTTGGTGTGAAGGAGAGTGAAATCCGTGAACTTTAAGCTCACTGAATTAAACTATATTAAACCGATGCGCACGTTGTTCCTCATCTCATGTGCCGTCGTCATCATCGGGCTCGGGATCTTGTTCTTCCGCGGCTTGAACCTCGGAATCGACTTCGCGTCTGGAACGCGGGTCGAAGTCCAAACTGAGTCGCAAGTGTCGCAAGACGATTTAGCGGCCGCCTTCACCGAGGCAGGCGTGGATGAAGACATCTCTTCTGTCCAATATGCAGAAGGCGGGACGCTCGCGAACGTGACGTTCGTCGGGCAGCTCACTCAAGATGAAGTCGCTTCGGTGAAGACTGTGTTCACGGAGACGTTCGGGAACGACCCGAACATCAGCACCGTCTCAGCCGAGGTTGGCCGAGACATCGCCCGTAATGCGATTTATGCCGTCTCGCTCGCATCGCTCGGGATTATCTTGTATATCACGTTCCGCTTCCAATTCTCTTACGGTGTCGCCACCGTCGTCGCCATGCTCCACGATGCGTTCTTCATGCTTGTGGCGTTCTCGATTTTTGGCATCGAGGTCAACTTGTACTTCGTCGCCGCTATCTTGACGATCATCGGTTATTCGGTCAACGATACAATCGTTACGTTCGACCGGGTGCGCGAGAACATTCAAGCGTATGAGAAAGAACGGAAAATCAAGACGATGGACGAGTACCGTATGCTCGTGAACAAAGCGATTCAAGAGACGATCGTCCGCTCGATCAATACGGTCGTCACTGTATTGTTCACCGTCATCGCCTTGTACATCTTTGGTGCCGAGTCAATCCGTGGTTTCTCAATCGCGTTGCTCATCGGTCTCGTCATGGGGATGTACTCATCGATTTTCATCGCCTCGTACTTGTGGATGCTCCTCAAAGGCATGTCGCTCAACAAAAAGAAAGAAACCGCCCCAGAGGCGTAACAGCAGGTCTCCCGCATCGTTCGGGGGACCTTTTTTGAATGTCAAGACGGCACTTCACTCGCTCGTTCTGATATAATCAACAATTGATTGGAGTGAGGCATTATGTATCATGCGAAGAAACGTTGGGTGTATCCGGAGACGGATACAACGGCTGTTGAACTGTTACAGACAGAATTGAATATATCGGAGCAACTTGCGACGCTCCTCATGCAACGGGGGCACCGCGACGTCGAGGCGGCCAAGGCGTTTTTATACGTCGAGGATGAATTGACGTTCCACGATCCGTTTTTATTTGAACAGATGCCAAAAGTCGTCGAACGTTTGAAACGAGCGGCCGACGAAGGCGAAATGGTATTGATTTATGGTGACTATGACGTCGATGGTGTCAGCGCCTCGGCCGTCATGTGGCACGCCTTGACGGAGATCGGTGTCATGGCGGAATGCTATATCCCGAACCGGTTCACCGAAGGATATGGGCCGAACAAAGAGGCGTTCAGCTGGGCCGCCGGTGAAGGGTTCACCCTCATCATCACGGTCGACTGTGGGATCTCGGGGATTGAAGAAGCGGCGCTCTTGAAAGAGCTCGGTGTCGATTTGATCATCACCGATCACCACGAACCGAAAGAGACGTTACCGGATGCATTCGCTATCATCCATCCTCATATCGACCCGTCGTATCCGTATGACAAACTCGCTGGGGCGGGCGTCGCACTCAAAGTGGCTCATGCCGTGCTCGGACGGATGCCGGAAGAGTTGCTCGACTTGGCCGTGCTCGGCACGATTGCCGACCTCGTCCCGCTCGACGGGGAGAACCGTTTGCTCGCGAAGCTTGGTCTGAAAGCGCTCGATGACTCAAAACGTCCAGGCATTCTCGCGCTCCGCGAAGTGTGCGCGTTGACGGACGGGACATTGAACGAAGAGTCGGTCGGTTTTGCGTTTGGACCGCGCATCAACGCCGCCGGTCGTCTTGACTCGGCGATGCCGGCGCTCCAAATGTTGCTCGCCGAGAGCGTCGAGGAAGCACTCGAACTGGCTCAAAAGCTCGACAAACAGAACAAAGAACGTCAAGACATCGTCAAGACGATCGCCAAAGAAGCGACTGAACTCGTCGAGGCCTCGATGACGGACGACCGCGTCCTCGTCGTCGCCAGCGAACGATGGAATCCGGGTGTCGTCGGGATTGTCGCCTCACGACTCGTCGAGGCGTACTATCGTCCGGTCATCCTGTTGTGCCACGACCCGAAAACAGGGAAGGCGAAGGGGTCGGGCCGTTCGATCGACGGTTTCGACTTGTTCAAAGAACTGTCGAAAAATGAAGACATCTTGCCGCACTTCGGCGGACACCCGGCCGCAGCCGGGATGACCTTGTTATCGGAGAACGTGGCCGAACTGCGCCGGCGTCTGAACGAACAAGCCGAATCGATTCCGGATGAGACGTTCGTCGCCCGCGTGAACGTCGACTTGAAACTTGACGTGAACGACGTGTCGCTCGATTTGATTGCAGAGATCGGCAAGCTCGCCCCGTTCGGGATGGGCAATCCATCACCGCGCGTCGTCGTAGCGGATGCGCGCCTGCGTGACATTCGTCAAATCGGGCGCGACAATACCCATTTGAAAGTCCAGCTCGCAGGGGACAAACGAGAGCTCGACGGGATTGGCTTCGGCTTCGGTCACGTCGTCTCCGAAATTTCGAAGATGGCCCACGTTTCGGTCATGGGCAGTCTGCAGGTCAATGAATGGAACGGGATGCGCAAGCCGCAGCTCATGATTCAAGACATCCGTGTCGACGGTTTCCAAGTGTTCGACTACCGAGGCAAGAAAAACTCGCTCGACGAATTGAAACAGCTTCCGGGCGAGACGACGTCGTTCGTATCATTCCAAGGCCGGGACGACTTCCCGCTCCACGATCTCAGCACGCCGCTCAAACCGTTCGTCGTCCTGCTCGATTTGCCGGACGAGGAAGATGTGCTCGCGGACATGTTGACCGAAGACGTCGAGCGCGTGTACTGTGCGTTCGGACAAGGCGGCTCATTTTTTGAGAAGTTGCCGACGCGAGAAGATTTCCGAACATATTACGTCCATATGGCGACGTGCGAACGGAAAAACCTGCGCGAAAACTTGATTCGTTTGTCAATCGAGCGAAAATGGTCAAAAAATACGATTCAATTTATGCATCAAGTATTCTCTGAACTCGAATTTCTTGTTACAATGGAAGACGGACTGCCTGGAGTGAATCCAGAAGCGCCGAAACGTGATTTGACCGAAGCGCCATGTTATAAGCGCCGGGTCGGACGAGTCCAACTCGAGGAGCGTTTCATCTATGCGTCGTTGGCAGAACTGAAAGAGCGGTTACAATCATTGCGATCGAACAAGATGCAGGAGGCTTACACATAAAATGGATTTCAAACAGCATATTAAAGAAGTAGCGGATTACCCGAAAGAAGGGATCAGCTTCAAGGACATCACGTCACTCATGCAAGACGGCCCGGCCTATAAAAAAGCGGTCGACGAGCTCATCGCTTACGCACAGGAGCGCGGTGCTGAACTCATCGCCGGCCCTGAGGCACGCGGTTTCGTCGTCGGTTGCCCGGCAGCGTACGCACTTGAGCTCGGGTTCGTCCCGGTCCGTAAAGAAGGCAAGTTGCCACGTGAGACGGTTCGCGTCTCTTACGGACTCGAATACGGCACAGACATTTTGACGATGCACAAAGACTCGATCAAACCGGGCCAACAAGTCGTCATCTTAGATGACTTGCTCGCAACAGGCGGAACGATCGAAGCGACAATCAAAATGATTGAACAGCTCGGCGGCGTCGTCGCTGGGATCGGATTCTTAATCGAGCTTGATGGACTTGGTGGACGTGAGCGTCTCGAAGGATACGACGTGTTCTCACTCATCCGTTACGAAGATTAATCAAAGGGAAGCGATGGCTTCCCTTTTTTAAATAGTTTTTTAAGTAAAACAACCCACAACCTTTGACAGGTCGTCAGATTTTTTCGATAATAGTAAGTAAAATTAGAACAACCACGTACGTTAACTACTACCATGCTGCGACTTGTCCGAGTCGATTGGAGCGGTAAGAAAAAGGGTGTCGAATGTTATGACCAAAAAACAAATCGTAAGTATTGAGGACCTTCTCGACGCGCTCGGGGAGTATATGGGTGAAGACGAGATTGCCGAAGTAAGACGCGCTTACGAATACGCCAAACTGCATCATACCGGTCAGTTCCGACGTTCAGGCGAACCCTACATTCTGCATCCGGTCCAAGTGGCCGGTATTCTCGTTGATATCGGGTTAGACGCGACGACCATCATCGGGGCGCTCTTGCACGACGTCGTCGAGGATACGGACGTCACGCTCAAAGAACTCGCCGATGAGTTCGGTGTCGATGTGGCCATGCTCGTCGATGGAGTGACGAAGCTTGGTAAAATCAAATATAAATCGAAAAAAGAAGAACTCGCTGAGAATCACCGTAAAATGATTATCGCGATGGCAGAAGATGTGCGCGTCATCTTGATCAAGCTTGCCGATCGTCTGCACAACATGCGGACGCTTCAACATATGCCGAAAGAAAAACAAGTTCAAAAGGCGGAAGAGACGCTCGAAATCTTTGCCCCGCTCGCCCACCGGATGGGGATCTCGACGATTAAATGGGAGCTCGAGGATATCTCGTTACGTTATATCAACCCGCAGCAATACTATAAGATCGTCTCGATGATGAAACAGAAGCGCACTGAACGCGAAGCGCTCGTCACATCGGTCATCACGGAAGTGAAAACCGTTCTCGAGGACGTGAGTATCGAGGCCGATGTCAACGGCCGTCCGAAGCATATCTACTCGATTTACAACAAGATGGTGAAGCATAAAAAAGAGTTCAATGAAATTTATGACTTGATGGCCGTCCGCATCATCGTCGATTCGATTCGCGACTGTTACGCCGTCCTCGGCATCATCCACACGCAGTACAAGCCGATGCCAGGCCGGTTCAAAGACTACATCGCCATGCCGAAACCGAACATGTATCAGTCGCTCCACACGACGGTGATTGGACCGAAGGGTGAGCCGCTCGAAGTGCAAATCCGGACGAAGGACATGCACTTCATCGCCGAATTCGGGATTGCCGCGCACTGGGCCTATAAAGAAGGAAAGAACGTCGCGACGAACGGGTTCGATGAAAAGATCGCCCATCTTCGCGAGATTTTAGAGCTTCAAAAAGATACGACCGACGCTGAAGAGTTCATGGAATCGCTCAAAGTCGATTTCTTCAGCGACATGCTCTACGTCTTCACACCGAAAGGCGACGTCTTCGAGTTGCCGAAAGGCTCGGTCCCGATCGATTACGCGTACCGCATCCATACCGAGATTGGTCACCGGATGACGGGCGCGAAAGTGAACGGACGGATGGTGCCGCTCGACCATAAACTCGAGACGGGTGACATCATCGAGATCATCACGTCGAAACACAGCTACGGGCCGAGCAAGGACTGGCTCAAACTAGCCGTCTCGAGCCAAGCGAAGAACAAGATTCGCCAATGGTTCAAGCGCCAACAGCGTGAAGAGAACGTCGAGAAAGGCAAAGAGCTCGTCGACGTCGAAATCAAGAAGCTCGGTTTCGAACCGAAAGAAGTGATCGATGACCAGTCGCTTGCCGTCGTCGTCGAGAAGTTCAACTTCGGGAACGAAGAAGAGATGTACGCCGCGGTCGGGTATCATGGCATCACGGCGGCGCAAGTCGCCCACAAGTTGACGGAGAAGCAGCGGAAAGAACCGAAACTTGAACTGTCGGACGCGATCAACGAATTGAAAGTCAGTCAGTCACCGAAGAAGAAGACGACCGAGGCCGGCGTCTCGGTGAAAGGGATCGACAATATGCTCATCCGCATGAGCCGATGCTGTAACCCGGTACCGGGCGACGAAATCGTCGGGTATATCACGCGCGGACGCGGCGTGTCGATTCACCGGAAAGACTGCTTGAACATCATCAATGAGCAGCATCCGGAGCGGCTCCTCACGGTCGAGTGGGAAGCCGGGCAAGCAAAAGAGAAGAACTATAACGTTGACATCGAGATCACAGGCTACGACCGTTCAGGGCTCTTGAACGACGTGCTTCAAGCCGTCTCGGCGACGAACACGAACATCGTGGCGGTGAGCGGGCGCGGGGACCAGAACAAACAGGCCCGCATCTCGATGACAATCTCGATTCCGAACGTGAACCATCTGCAAAAAGTCGTCGACCGGATTAAGCAAATCTCGGACGTGTACTCGGTCAGCCGAGTCATGATGACGTAACGAAAGGAAGATTTCAGTGCGTGTATTGTTGCAACGAGTGAAACAAGCCTCGGTCACCGTCGACGCGGAGACGGTCGGCCAAATCGAGGCCGGCTATCTGCTCCTCGTCGGGGTGACCCACGAGGACACCGAGACGGAAGTAAACTGGCTCGCCGACAAGGTGGCCGGACTTCGTGTCTTTGAGGACGCGGACGAGAAGATGAACCTATCGATTCAAGACGTCGATGGGAAAGTATTGTCCGTATCACAGTTCACGCTGTACGGCGACACGCAGAAAGGCCGTCGTCCCGCGTTCACGCAAGCAGCGAAGCCGGATATCGCCGAACGTCTTTACGAGAAGTTCAACGAGCGTTTGCGGACGCACGGGCTCGTCGTCGAGACCGGGCAGTTCGGGGCGATGATGGATGTCGCGCTCGTCAATGACGGACCGGTCACGCTCATGCTCGAAAAAAACGCTTGACAGAAGAGGGCACGATTCGGCATCATGAACCATATAACCTAACACCTGCGATAAAGAAGAGTACGGTCACCCCACCAGCAAAGAGAGCGATGCCTAGGCTGAAAGCATCGACTGGATGATGACCCGAACGACACTTTGGAGGTGCTTCCTTGAACGCTTAGTAGGGGGAGCCGTTTCATCGGGCGTTAACCGATTTCGAGTGGCAGAGTTTCAAGCATTGGCTCTGCAACGAGGGTGGTACCACGGGAAACTTTAACAGGCTCTCGTCCCTTTGCGGACGAGGGCCTTTTTGTATTCTAAGGAGGGAAATTGGATGAAAGCACCACGCGGCACACAAGACCTGCTTCCGGGCACGGTCGAGACGTGGCAGTATGTCGAAGAGAAACTACGCGACATCAGCGCCCGTTACAACTATAAAGAGATTCGTACCCCGATTTTTGAAACGACCGACCTGTTCACAAGAAGCGTCGGCGAGACGACAGACATCGTCCAAAAAGAGATGTTTACACTCGTCAAGAAAGGCAAGGACGAGTATACGCTCCGTCCGGAAGGCACGGCCTCGGTCGTCCGCGCCTTCGTCACGAACAAGCTGTTCGGTAGCCCTGACCAGCCGACGAAACTGTACTACATGGGACCGATGTTCCGCTACGAACGTCCACAAAAGGGACGGTTCCGCCAACTGCACCAATACGGTGTCGAGGCGATCGGCAGTAGCGACCCAGCCGTTGACGCCGAGGTCATCAGCCTCGCCTACACGATTTACAAATCGTTCGGGCTTAAAAAAATCAAAGTCGTCGTCAACTCGCTCGGTGACGCCGAGAGCCGCAACGCTCACCGCGAAGCGCTCATCCGTCACTTCGAGCCGGTCCAAGATGAGTTATGCCAAGATTGCCAGACGCGGCTTCACCAGAACCCGCTTCGCGTCCTCGACTGTAAAGTCGACCGCGACCACCCGTCGATGAAATCGGCACCATCGATTCTCGACTTCTTGAACGAAGAGTCGAAGACGTACTTCGAGAAAGTCCTCGCGCACTTGGACGCGCTCGGTGTCGCCTACGAGGTCGACCCGACGCTCGTCCGTGGTCTCGACTACTACACGCACACGGCGTTCGAGATCATGTCAGAAGCAGAAGGCTTCGGCGCCATCACGACGCTTTGCGGCGGTGGACGCTATAACGGTCTCGTCCAAGACATCGGCGGACCGGACATGCCGGGCATCGGCTTCGGGATCGGGCTCGAGCGACTCATCCTCGCTCTTGAGAACGAAGGAGTACTTCCTGAACTCGAGACGGGACTTGACGTCTTCGTCGTCGCCCAAGGCGGCACGGAAGTCGAAATGACGGCGACACGCCTGTTGCAACTGCTTCGCAGCGAAGGCTTCAAGGCGGACCGCGATTACCTCGGCCGCAAGTTCAAAGGCCAATTCAAACAAGCCGACCGCTTGAACGCGAAGTTCACCGTCATCCTCGGAGACGATGAAGTCGAACGCGGCTCAGCTTCCCTCAAGGTCATGGCGACCGGGGAACAAGTCGACGTGCCGCTCTCGGCCGTCGCAGACAAAATTCGTGAACTATCGGAAGGAGCAGGACAATGATCGGACGCACACATATGAACGGCCGCGTGACAGAGTCACTCATCGGCCAAGAGGTACAACTTAAAGGATGGGTACAAAAACGTCGTGACCTTGGAGGACTCATTTTCATCGACCTTCGTGACCGCACAGGCATCGTCCAAGTCGTCGTTCGCCCGGAAAACGAAGCGGTGCACCAGCTCGCCGAATCGATTCGCAGCGAATACGTGCTCGATATCAAAGGGACAGTCCTCGAACGTGAGAACAAGAACCCGAACATGCCGACCGGGAACGTCGAAGTCATCGCTTCAGAGATTAACATCTTGAACGCGGCGAAGATGACGCCGATTCCAATCGGTGACGAGGCCGAGAACGTCTCGGAAGACCTCCGTCTCAAATACCGTTACCTTGACCTCCGTCGTCCGGCGCTCCAAGAGACGTTCCGTCTTCGTTCGAAAGCGTCGAACACGATTCGTAACTTCTTGACGGAAGAAGAGTTCCTCGAAGTCGAGACGCCGATTTTGACGAAATCGACACCAGAAGGCGCGCGTGACTATCTCGTCCCGAGCCGTGTCCACGGCGGCGAGTTCTACGCGCTCCCGCAATCACCACAGTTGTTCAAACAGCTCCTCATGGTGGCCGGGTTCGACCGTTACTTCCAAATCGCACGTTGCTTCCGTGACGAAGACCTTCGGGCCGACCGTCAACCGGAATTCACGCAAGTCGACATCGAGACGAGCTTCACGGACGTCGAAGACTTGATGGCGATGATGGAATCGATGATGGGGCAAGTCATGGAAGCGACGCTCGGTCGCACCGATACGCCGGCCAAGTTCGAGCGGATGACATACGAAGAAGCGATGCGCCGTTTCGGTTCAGACAAACCGGATACTCGTTTCGGTCTCGAACTCATCGACGTCGCCGACGCGGTCACAGGTGCCGGCTTCAAAGTATTCGATATGGCCCTCGAGTCAAACGGACAAGTGAAAGCGATCAACGTCAAAGGCGAGGCGGACAAGTTCTCGCGTAAAGACATCGACAAGCTTCAAGAGTTCACAGCCGTCTACGGTGCCAAAGGCCTCGCTTGGCTCAAAGTGACGCCGGAAGGCTTGAACGGACCGATCGCCAAGTTCTTTGATGAGACGTACGCCCAGAAGTTGATGGAAGCGACGAACGCGGAAGCGGGCGACCTGCTCCTCTTCGTGGCGTCAAAACCGACTGTCGTCGCCGACAGCCTCGGCGCACTTCGCGTCAAACTCGGTCATGAGCTCGGTCTCATCGACGAGTCGAAGTTCAACTTCCTTTGGGTGACGGACTTCCCGCTCGTCACGTTCGAAGAAGAAGACGGCCGTTTCTACGCCAACCACCACCCGTTCACGATGCCTAACCGTGAAGACCTCCATCTTCTTGAGACGGACCCAGCGAGCGTACGCGCCCTTGCCTATGACCTCGTCTTGAACGGGTATGAGCTCGGCGGCGGCTCGCAACGGATTTATGAGCGCGACATTCAAGAGCGGATGTTCAAATTGCTCGGCTTCACAGAACAAGAAGCGGTCGATCAGTTCGGGTTCTTGCTCGAAGCGTTCGAATACGGTACACCGCCACACGCGGGTATCGCCCTCGGTCTCGACCGTCTCGTCATGATCCTCGCGGGTCGCTCGAACCTTCGTGACACGATCGCCTTCCCGAAAACGGCGTCGGCGAGCGACTTGCTCACACAAGCACCAAGCCCGGTCGCGGACGCGCAACTCCAAGAGTTGTCGATTCGCACTGCGGTGAAAGAGAAGAAATAAGGAAACGAAAGGAGGTTCGCCGCGGCGAACCTCCTTTTTTAATCGGTCTGTTTGTCCATCTTCTTCGCCGTCCGCTGCAGGGCGAACCCGAAAGCGAACAGCGAGGCGATCACGGCCGTCATCGTATAGACGGAGTCGGTGAAAGCGAGGAAGATGCCGAACAAGCCGAGCCCGAAGCTGAGGAGAAACCAAAGCCAAAGGCTCGGATGGTCTCGTAACGCCTGTTTCATCGGCTCGGGACGTTCAACTGGCAACCGGTCCCGTCGGTCACGAGCAAGTTCGAGTTGAACACTTGGCCGTTGCTCTTCAAGACGAGCGATCGTTTATCTTCGCGATAGTCGATGATCATGTCATCGTCGAGAAACACTTTCGTCCAGTTCTTGATGAGGATCGGGCCGATGTTCGAATCAATCTCGACGTCTTCCGGTGTCGTTTCGGTCACGTAGCGAATCTCGAAGATGCCGCTATTGCCGCAGCCGCAACCTTCCGTCTCATAAAACAAATGCATCTGTCCTTTACGGTCGCCTTTTAAAGCGTCAATCCGCTCTTGGGCGCGTTCTGTAATTTGTACGTTCATTTGAATCAGCTCCTTATGTCTATTATACCGCGCTGGAAAAAAGATTGAAAAAGACGTGCTTCCCATTTTCCACTTCCTGCAAAAAGGCGTAAACTATTTGTTTAGAAGGGGGAAACGAAATGATCTCACGTTTTTTTAGTTATTACCGTCCACATAAGAAGTTATTCATCCTCGATTTCTCGTTCGCCATCCTCGTCGGTCTGCTCGAGCTCGGCTTTCCGCTCGCCGTGCAATGGTTCATCGACGATTTGTTGCCAGGTGGGGAATGGAACTGGATTATCATCATCAGCATCGGCTTGCTCATCCTTTACATACTCGCCATGATGATGCAGTACGTCGTCAACTATTGGGGGCATAAGCTCGGCATCAATATCGAGACCGATATGCGGGAAGAGCTGTTCACCCATATCCATAAACAGTCGTTCCGGTTCTTCGATAACCACAAGACCGGCCATTTGATGAGCCGAGTGACGAACGACTTGTTCGATATCGGCGAAGTGGCGCACCACGGGCCTGAAGATTTCTTCATCGCCA
Organism: Exiguobacterium sp. s40; assembly: GCF_018617905.1. Classification (NCBI taxonomy): domain Bacteria; kingdom Bacillati; phylum Bacillota; class Bacilli; order Caryophanales; genus Exiguobacterium; species Exiguobacterium sp. s40. The sequence continues at coordinate 16,741 of NZ_JACSLC010000014.1, forward strand.
TCATGACGCTGCTCGGTGCGTTCGGGATCATGTTCTCGATCGACCCGCAACTCGCGCTCGTGACGGTCGTCGCCGTGCCGTTCCTCGTCATCATGATCACGTATGCCAACAAGAACATGAACAAGGCGTGGCAAAAGATGTATACGAACATCGGAGAAGTGAACGCCCGCGTCGAGGACAGCGTCTCTGGGGCACGCGTCGTCCAATCGTTCACGAACGAGACGTTCGAGATCAAGCGGTTCCAGAAAGACAACAATTTCTATCGCGGCTCGAAAATCGAGGCGTACCAAGTCATGAGTAAGTCGCTCGCCGGGATTTACATCACGACGCGGCTCATGACGCTGCTCGTCCTCGTCTACGGCGCCTATTTGACGTATCAAGGGCAACTGTCTTACGGACAGCTCGTCGGGTTCATCCTCTATATGAATTTGCTCATCAAGCCAATCGAGAAGATCACGGCCCTCCTCGAGATGTACCCGAAAGGGATGGCCGGCTTCAAACGGTTCACGCAACTGCTTGACGAGGCTCCGGACATCGAGAACCGTCCGGACGCCGTCGACGTCACTTCACTGAAAGGCGACATCGCCTTCCAACACGTCTCGTTCGGCTACTCGGACTATCGCCAAGTGTTGACCGACATCGACCTCGACATCAAGTCGGGGACGACGGTCGCCCTCGTCGGGACGAGCGGGGCCGGGAAGACGACAATCTGTTCGCTCATCCCACGTTTCTATGATGTGACGAGCGGTGCCATCACGATCGATGGCATGGACATCCGTGATATGACGAAAGAGAGTCTGCGCCGCCAAATTGGGATCGTGCAACAAGACGTGTTCTTGTTCGCCGGGACGCTCCGTGAGAATATCGCCTACGGAAAACTGGACGCGACCGACGCGGAGATTATGCATGCGGTCGAGAAGGCGCATTTGAACTCGCTCGTCGAGGAGCTCGAGCATGGTCTCGAGACGCAAATCGGGGAGCGGGGCTTGAAACTGTCGGGCGGACAGAAACAACGGATCGCCATCGCCCGCATGTTCCTTAAAAATCCGCCGATCTTGATTTTGGACGAGGCGACGTCCGCGCTCGACACGGAGACGGAAGCGATCATTCAAGACTCGCTCAATGAGCTCGCGGCCGACCGGACGACGCTCATCATCGCCCACCGTTTGGCGACGGTGAAAAATGCCGATCGCATCCTCGTCGTTACCGCTGACGGCATCGTCGAGGACGGGACGCACGATGAACTGAGCGCGAAAGGCGGCGTGTTCGCCGGACTTTTAAAGCGCCAACAGTTGTAAAATTCACAACTCGCTCATGTTTGTAAACAGCATACCGTACAGTTAAATAGTCGAACCAAACTATCAGTTTTCATCAACAAAAGAAGGGAAGCTGGACGTTAAGTCCAACTTCCCTTCTTTTTTATACTGGATCCACTTTTGCGCGATCAATGACCGAGACGAGCCGCCGGAACTGTTCGAGCCAAAACTGGAAGAACGGGCCGATCAGGAAAATCGACAGGACCGTTCCGAAGAAGACGGGGCCGCCGAGCACCCAGCCGATGAGGCAGGCCGTCAGTTCCATCCACGTCCGCATCATGCGGACCGACGTGTTGAATCGATCAGCCAAGGCGAGCGTCAACCCATCCCGTGGGCCGGCCCCATAACCGATGGCGACGTACAAACCGGCACCCATCCCGATGACGAAGATGCCGAGGACGAGCCAGGCGATGTTGAGCGCGATGCCGTCGAGCTGCGGCAACCAATGCTGGTCGAGAATCAAGTTCATGAACACGCCGACGAAGACGGCATTGACGAGCGTCCCGAACTGGGGCCGAATCCGGTCCAGTATGTACTTGCAGAGGACGAGCAAAAGACCGACGAGCAAGATGATCGTCCCGACGGAAATCGGTGTGTGGCGGGCGAGGCCGAGATGGAGCACGTCCCACGTCGACACGCCGAGGTCGGCCGTGATCATCATCGATGACCCGAGGGCGAGCAGGAATAGACCGCTCATGAACAACGTCCACTTCAAGCTGATTCGTAAAGATTGTACCCATACCGCGTGCATGTTCGTCGCCTCGATTCCCTAAAATGTTCCATCATCATATCATAGTTGGTTTCACGACAAGAAAAAAACGCCTCAGACGAAGTCCGAAGCGCTTGGCTCACTTTTTAGGTGTCGATGCTTTTTTTGCTTTGTTCTTTTTATAGTAATCGTAGACGAACGGTGCGACCGCCGTCGCGACTTTGATGAGTGTACCAAATTTACCTTTTCTAGCCATGTTGTTGCACCCCTTTCTGTTTCTAATGATGTATATTCCACCTGTTTAGGAAATGAAAACATGTTTTCTACAGTTTCGTCTAAGGTAACACCAGCAGCCATGTCCCATAATGGGGGAAGGAGGCGAAAAAGATGAAGACGATTATCTGGTATCAAAACGATTTACGGGTCGACGACCATCGTCCGCTCGAGGAGGCGCTCCGTCATGACGATCCGATTGAGGGCCATTACGTCATTGCGCAAGAAGAGCTCATTGAAAACCGTTTCGGCCATATTCCGCTCGGGCCGCGGCGACTCCAGTTTTTGAACGAGGCACTCGACGACTTGGCCGGTTCGCTCACAGCGTTTGGCATCCCGCTGTTCATCCATGTCGGACATCCACTCGACGTCTTCGAACCGACCGACCGCTTGTTATTCCAACGGTCGATCGGCTATAACGAACGGAGACGTGAACGTGAGGTCACAACCGCGTGGCAAGGCGAATATCAGTCGTTCGACGGATTCACCCTCTATCCGCGGGAAGAGATTCCATTTGAGAAGCTGCCATTCCTCTTCACCGAGTTTCGGAAAGCGGTCGAAGCTGATGCGAGACCGGACCGATTGGTCGAACGTTCGCCTATGAAGGAATGGCGTGCCGTCGATTTTCCGGTCGCTTATACACAGCCGGGACAGGACGCACGGACTGCGTTCCCGTTCCAAGGCGGGGAACGGGCGGGGCGAGCGCGTCTCGCCGCCTATTTGGCCGATCCGGTCAGAACGTACAAAGAGACACGAAACGGCTTCGGGGTCGACGACTCGTCGAAGCTGTCGGCTTATCTCGCCAACGGGTCGCTCTCACCGCGCCGGGTGCTGCACGAGCTCGAGCAACATGAGCGGTCACACGGTGCGAATGAGTCGACGTATTGGCTCTATTTTGAATTGCTCTGGCGTGATTTCTTCCAATGGGTCGCACTCGAGCAAGGGAAACGACTGTTCCGCGCCCAAGGCATCCGTTCGAAACAGAAGACATGGCGCGTGGACGATGACGTCATCGGGCGTTGGCAAGCGGGAGAGACGGGCGTCGACTTCGTCGATGCGTTCATGCGCGAATTGAACGCGACGGGATGGATGTCAAACCGGGGGCGTCAAATCGTCGCGAGCTATTTTGCGAAAGAGCTCGGGCAGGACTGGCGTATCGGCGCGTCGTATTTCGAATCGATGCTGATCGACTATGATGTTGCCAGCAATACCGGCAATTGGGCGTACCAGGCCGGCGTCGGCAACGACTCGAGAGATCGCCGTTTCAACGTCACGCGGCAACAAGATACGTACGACCCGACCGGTGCGTTTCGTAACAGCTGGTTGTGACGAAACTGTCATAAGAAGTCGTCGTTTCTGATTGACTTCTTTTTACAGACAGTGCTATAGTAAGGGCAACAGATGGGATACCTGAGGTGTACGAGAGCCGCCTTCGTTATTTTGAGCCAACACTTTGAATACGGGAGACCGAACTGCTATCCAGATCAACTGCCTCATCACGTGCAGGAGGACTTGTGAAGGGGACGCTAGGTCACCCACCTGCTTAAGCAGGTTCAAAAGCAGGGCATCGTCACGGCACTCCGGGTCCCATCGATTTTATTGTAAAAACGTCGCTAGACGTTTTTTTTTGATTATAATTCCGAGTAAAATAGTGTGAGAAAATAGGATTCATTTGGAGGAAGAGTATGTTACACCAGTTTTCACGTAATGAGTTGGCCATCGGTCAAGAAGGGTTAGAAACATTAAAAGGCAAGACGGTCGCCATTCTAGGCGTCGGCGGTGTCGGGTCGTTCGCGGCCGAGGCGCTTGCCCGGAGCGGCGTCGGACGAATCGTGCTCGTCGATAAAGATGATATCGATATCACAAACGTCAACCGCCAGATTCACGCGCTCTTATCGACGGTCGGGCAACCGAAAGTCGAAGCGATGGCGACACGCCTCCTCGATATCAACCCTGAGCTCGAGCTCGTCAAATTAAAAATGTTCTACACGGAAGAGACGTTCGAAGAATTCTTCGAGCAAAACCTCGACTTCGTCATCGATGCCTCGGACACGATCATCTATAAGATCCACTTGATCGTCGAGTGCAAACGTCGTGGCATCCCGGTCATCTCGAGCATGGGCATGGCCAACAAGATGGACCCGACGCGCATCAAAGTCGTCGACATCAAGGATACGACATACGACCCGATCGCCAAAATGGTCCGGACGCGTCTCCGTAAAGAGCGCATCCATAAAGGCGTCCCGGTCGTCTTTTCAGACGAGTCGCCGATCGTGACACGCGAAGACGTGAACGAGGTCGTCGGGAAGAAAGATGCCCCGATCCGTAAAGCGAAGATGCCGCCGAGTTCGAACGCGTTCGTCCCATCGGTCGCCGGCCTCGTCGCAGCAGGGTACGTCATCAACCAAATGCTTGAGACAGCTGGTGTCGAAATCAACCGCATCCAGAAATGAAAAAACGACGCGGCTCAAAAGAGTCAGCGTCGTTTTTCCCAATAATCGAGTCGTTTTTGCAGCTGTTGCTCGAAGCCACGGCTCGTCGGTGTATAATATTTAGGACGTTTTCGGGCCAAGTTCTCCGGCCAGTAGTTTTGCGCGACGTAGCCGTCTTTCTCGTCGTGCGGGTATTTGTATCCGGCACCGTTGCCGAGCTCGCGGGCGCCTGGGCTGTGCGCGTCACGGAGATGGACCGGTACCGGACCGCCTTCGACCGTCCGGACGTGGTGAATCGCCTTATCGATGGCGGTGATGACCGCGTTCGATTTCGGTGCCGTTGCGAGATATAGGACGGCCTGTGCCATCGGGATGCGCGCTTCCGGGAAACCGACGTGTTCGCTCGCGCGAGCGGCTGCATCGACGATGACGAGCGCGTTCGGGTCACTGAGCCCGATATCTTCGGCCGCATGCACATAGAGCCTGCGCATGATGAAACGCGGTGATTCGCCGGCCTCGATCATGACGGCGAGCCAGTACAGTGCCGCGTCCGGGTCCGAGCCGCGAATCGACTTAATGAACGCCGAGATGACGTCATAGTGTCGGTCACCCGTCTTGTCGTACTTGATGGCTTTTTGTTGAATCGACTCCTCGGCGACGTCGAGTGTGATTTGAATCTTGCCATCGACCTCGGGCGTCGTCAATACGGCTAGCTCGAGGGCGTTCAACAGGACACGGTAGTCGCCGTCCGCCATTTTGATATAATGGTCCACGGCGGCTTCCTCGATTTGGACGGGATAGTTGCCGAGTCCCTTTTTATCAGCGAGAGCCCGCTCCAAGACGACACGAAGTTCGTCTGGTCCAGGCGGTTCGAGCCGAAACACGGTCGCGCGCGACAGCAACGCCGCGTTGACCTCAAAACTCGGGTTTTCGGTCGTCGCCCCGATCAAGATGAGTTTCCCGGCCTCTAGTGCCGGGAGCAGGGCGTCTTGTTGCAGTTTATTGAAACGATGAATCTCGTCTAAAAATAAAATCGTTCGTTCTTGCTCGAAATCAAACCGGGACTCGGCCTCGCGGATGACGCTCCGGAGTTCATCGAGTTTGGCCGTGACGGCGTTCAATTGCACGAACGTCGCTTTCGTATAATTCGAGATGACGCGGGCGAGTGTCGTCTTGCCCGTTCCCGGCGGTCCATACAGGATGATCGTGCCGAGGCGGTCGGCCTCGATGGCCCGCCGCAGCAATTTGCCTTCGCCGATGATGTGGCGTTGACCGATGACTTCGTCTAACGTTTCAGGCCGCATCCGATTGGCGAGCGGGCCGCTATTCGATTGCTGAAATAAATCACTCATACGTACACATTCCTTTCGACAAACGTTTGTTCGACTAGTATAGCAGAAGGAGACATGAAGATGAAAATATCTACAAAAGGTCGTTATGGATTGACGATCATGATCGCACTGGCCCGGGAAACGGACAATAAACCGCTCAGCTTGAAAAAGATTGCGGCCCGGCATGACTTGCCGGAACATTACTTAGAGCAGTTGATCGGTCCACTTCGCAACGGCGGTCTCGTCAAGAGCGTCCGCGGGGCGTACGGCGGCTATCAGCTCGTCAAACCGGCAACGGACATCACGGCGGGAGAAATCATCCGCTTGCTCGAAGGGCCGCTCACAATCGTCGAAGACTCAGAAGCGGACGACGCCGTGAAACGGAAGCTTTGGGATAAAATCAAAGCGGCGATCGAGAAAGTGCTCGAAGAGACGACACTCGCCGATCTCGCTGAAAAAGATTCTGATGGCTATATGTTCTATATATAAAGATGAGGTGAACGAATATGAACTATTTTGATCATGCCGCAACGACGCCGATGCGTCCGGAAGTGCTCGAAGCGATGACACCTTATATGCTCGAACATTATGGCAACCCGTCGAGCATCCACGGCATCGGACGGACGGCGCGCGCCGCACTGGATACTTCGCGCCGGACGCTCGCCACGTGGATCGGGGCGACCCCGAACGAGATTGTCTTCACATCGGGCGGCACCGAGTCGGACAACTATGCGTTGTTCGGTACGGCTTACGCGAATCAACATAAAGGCAAACATATGATCACGACGAAAGTCGAACACCACGCCGTCTTGCACGCGATGGAGCAACTCGAGCGGGAAGGATTCGAAGTGACGTATCTCGATGTCGACGCGACGGGTGCGGTGACGCTTGACTCCGTTCGTGCTGCACTCCGGGACGATACGATCCTCGTCTCGGTCATGTACGGCAACAACGAGGTCGGCACACTGCAACCGATTGCGGAAATCGGTGCGCTCCTCGCCGACCATCAGGCCTATTTCCATACGGACGCGGTCCAAGCGCTCGGCACGGAAACGATTGACGTCAAGGCGCTCGGGGTCGATTTATTGTCGGCCTCGGCCCATAAAATCAATGGCCCGAAAGGTATCGGTTTTCTTTTTATAAAAACAGGTGTAAAATTAGCGACGCGTTCTTTTGGAGGACAACAAGAACGGAAACGTCGAGCCGGCACGGAAAACGTTCCGGGTGCCGTCGGGTTCCAACAAGCAGCCGAACTGGCCAAAATCGAGCAAGTCGAACGAGTGGGCGCGTACCAGCAAATGACCGAGGCGCTCTTCAAGCGACTCGATGAGCTCGGAGTCGAGTATGACGTGAACGGGGCGAACCGCTTACCGCACATCGTCAACTTGTATCTCCCGGGCATCGAACTTGAACCGTTCCTCATCATGATGGACATGCGCGGCTTTGCCATCTCGAGCGGCAGTGCCTGCACGGCAGGGTCGATTGAACCGTCACACGTCTTGACGGCGATGTTCGGGACGTCGGATCGGACGAAACAGTCCGTCCGCATCAGCTTTGGACATGGCAACTCGGTCGCAGACGTGGAGCGGCTCGCCGAACGACTCTCTGAGGTCGTCTCGACATTCACGAACGGAGTGAGATAAATCATGAACTTACGCACAAAAGCCCCTGCCGAGACGACGGTCGTCGTCGGGATGTCAGGCGGCGTCGATTCATCGGTGACGGCCCATTTGCTGAAAGAGCAAGGGTATAACGTCATCGGAATCTTTATGAAAAACTGGGATGATACGGACGAGAACGGTGTCTGTACGGCGACCGAAGACTATGAAGACGTCATCGCGGTCGCGAACCAAATCGGGATCCCTTATTACGCGGTCAACTTTGAGAAAGAATATTGGGACCGCGTGTTCGAATACTTCTTGGCCGAGTACCGTCTCGGGCGGACGCCGAACCCGGACGTCATGTGTAACAAGGAAATCAAGTTCAAGGCGTTCCTTGACCACGCGCTTCGCCTCGGTGCCGACTTCGTCGCGACCGGGCACTACGCACGGGTCGAGTACGTCGACGGTGAGCATCGACTTCTTCGTGGGAAAGATGCCAACAAAGACCAAACGTACTTCTTGAACCAGTTGTCACAAGACCAACTCGCGCGGACGATGTTCCCGATTGGTCATATGGACAAGAAAGACGTCCGTGTCATCGCCGAAGAAGCGGGACTCGCGACAGCGAAGAAAAAAGATTCGACGGGCATCTGCTTTATCGGAGAGCGCAACTTCAAAGAGTTCCTCTCGGAGTATTTGCCGTCACAACCAGGCATCATGCAGACGCTCGATGGGGAACAAAAAGGAAACCATGACGGACTCATGTATTACACGCTCGGTCAACGCCACGGCCTCGGCATCGGTGGCGACGGGGACCCATGGTTCGTTGTCGGCAAAAACGTGGAAGAAAACATCCTCTACGTCGGCCAAGGGTTCCATCATGACGCGCTCTATTCGGACGCGTTGCTCGCATCGAAGCTGTCATGGACAGGTGCCGTCCCAACAGGCGAGTTCCGGGCGACGGCGAAATTCCGCTACCGTCAACAAGACGTGCCTGTGACGATCGCGCCACTTGAAAATGGCGAAGTGCTCGTCAAATTTGATGAGCCGCAACGTGCGATCACGCCAGGACAGGCCGTCGTCTTCTATGACGGTGATATCTGCCTCGGTGGTGCGACGATTGACGAAGCGTATCGAAACGGAAAACGACTCGACTATATCGGATGAGGTGATGACTTTGAACGCAAACGAATTAGGCATCCAAGCGATGCAACAAGGTAAGTTCGAACAGGCGGCCAAGCAGTTCAATGCTGCCATCGAAGCGGACCCGACGGACCCGACCGGTTACGTCAACATGGGTACGCTCTTGCAAGCGATCGGCGACCATGAACGGGCCGTCGTCTTTTACGATAAGGCGCTCGAACTCGACCACGCGTTCGGCGCGGCCCATTACGCGAAGGGAGCGCTCGCCTATGAGCTCGAACAGCTCGACTTGGCCGAGGCATCTCTGCGTCAGGCGCTCCTCGCCGGGATGGACGACGCCGACCTTCATTTCATGCTCGGCTTGACGTACAAGGCGATGGGCGACTTCGTCCGGGCCTTGCCGCGTCTTCGGGAAGCGATGAAGCAGGCACCGGAAGACGTCGAAATTTCGTTCCAATACGGGCTCGCGCTCGCGCAGAACGAACAGCTCGACGAGGCCGTCGAAGCGCTCGAGCATACGCTCGACCTCGACGCGAGCCATACGGACGCCCGCTACAACTTGGCGATCGCCTACGCGTTCCTCGGTGAACAGGACAAGACGTACGCCGAGCTTGAACGTGTGCTCGAGTTGCAACCGGACCATGCGCTCGCGTATGACGCGAAAGCGAAAATGGATGAATTGCTCGGTAACTAAATTAATAAAGCGCTTCTCGCAGTTTTTGCGAGAGGCGCTTTTTGTTAGTCCCAATAATGGAAGATGACGTTACCGACCGTCTCTGGTTTCCAATATTTGATTTCTCCGCGTTCCGCCTTGTTCAGAAACGGCTGTAGCGACAAATCGAACCGCTCATTCAACTCAGCCGCTGACGGAATCTGATAGGTGTCAGGAAACATGTCGGTCAGTTCGGGTACATCGATGAATTCATATTGAAACGGTTCGAGTTTGGAGATGCCGATGACAGGATAGTTTCTGCTGAGCAGGACATAGATGGTTTGCTCACTCCATGTGATACTCGCCTGGTGATAATTCGGAGTGATTTCGTCCCCAATGGTAAAGGAACATATTCCTCGTTTAATCCGGGTGAACTCAAAACAAATCGATTTGAACGTCTTCCAATCTGACCCTGGGGCGGAACAGTCGCCGTATGAAAAGCCGGTGATACATTCAGGGAGGGTGAGCGTCATGCGGACACCTCCCCGATGACCCAAATCAAAAGATTAAAAGTCATCAATACAAGCGTGCCGGAGAGCGCGAGGTAGCTCCACAAGACACGCTTTCCGGACTTGGCTCGTCGTACACCATCCATCAAAATCAGGAAACTCGTCCCGAATGAGACGAACGCCAACGCTGCAAACGAAGTGGGTCGGTCGAGCGTGGGAAACGCATCGATCACAAAATACAGCCCAAAGGTGAGCAAGCCTAAACAAGCCATGAGGAAAAGCGGGAAGAAACGCATATAGCACGACCTTTTCCATTTTCTCTCATCGTATCATGTGGGTTGTCGAGCGTAAATGTGAATCAGAGCTGTTTCGTCGTGATTTTTACGGGCTCGCCGCCGAACTCACCGTAGGCCTCGTCCATGTTTTTCGTGTATAGTTCGATCACGTTCTTGCTCGGGTCTTTGAAGTAGGCCGAGCGCTCTTTGCCGTTGACCGTCTCGTCCTCGTCCCACGTCCGGAGTTTCGTCGGGATGTTTGACGCCTCTAACACTTCGAGCGCTTGGTCGAACGACTCCATCGGAACGAAAAATGCGCAGTGGACGTGGGCGCCGCCTTCATCATAGAGCGTGTCCCACTCGGTCACGTCCTCTTGGCGATTCAATTCTTCTTCTGACGTGAAATCTCGTTTCAGCCAAAGGCCGAGGCGCGTATTCCCACCGACATAGAGCCACGTCGCCCAAGGTTCGTCCGCGTGCTCCTGTGCCTCGCTCGGCTCGGCATCATCACCGACCCATTGTTCGACGACGGGCAGTCCGAGCTTGCCGTGCCAAAAATCGACGGCCTCGGTCATGTCGGTCACTTCTAACACGAGTTCACACAGGCCACTGATTGGAATACGGTTCGTCATACATAATCCCTCCTTCATAGGTTCACTCGAACAGTTCCCGCTTTGATTCGACGAAAAACGTGCATAGCCGTCCGAGTGTTCGGGAAATGGATTAGCAATGTGAGAGGGGAGAAAGCATATGCGGATGTTTAGTTTGGTCAGCGTCGTTATTTTTTTCATCATCGAATGGTTCATGCTCGGTCGTCTGTTCATCGAAGTCGATAATCGTCTCGCGACGGGCGAGTGGACGAATAATCTCTTGTTCCGGGTCGTCGTCGAGTCGGAACGGGCGACGACCGTGCTGTTACTCCTGTTTGCGACATTTTTTGTAATCGGTGTCGTCATGCATTGGGTATTGTCGGCGAACAAGTCCTGGCCCGTGACGTTTGGAGCGGTCGGGGTGGCGTGGGTCGTCCCGGCCCTGCTTGCCCTCGTGGCTTGGTTCATCCCGAACCCGTACATCCAGCTAGGGATCATCGTGTTGCAGTTGTCGTTCATCCCGCTCGTCCCGTTCGTCGGACAGACGGTACGGCTCGGTCACGTCGTGTTGAACTGGGGCGTCCACGTCATCGCCGCGGGACTTGTGCTGTTGATTCAGCGACCATCGCTTGAGCAACTGTTTCGTGTCGAGCGGACCGAGCTGTTCGAACGGCTCGAAGGTTATGTCAATTCGGGGGAGCTGGAACGGTTCGAACGACTGCTTGAAACCGTGGACTTGGAGCAACTTGAGCGCATCTTGAACCGAATCGATGTCGATCAGCTGATTCGGATTCTTGAACGTGTCGACCTCGACCAGCTCGAGCGCATCCTCAACCTGTTCAGTTAGGCGATTTGTCCTACCGTTCAAACTCGGGCTATAATGGGGGATGGAAAACTAGCTGGAGGTGGCTCGAATGATGGCAGCACCTTACGAGTTGACAGGAAAAGTCATCCGCGTCCTGTTTCAATCGGAAGAAGAAGCGCACACGATCGCGCTCGTACGTATAAAAGAAAAGAACTTTGAGATAGACGAGACCGAGATGGTCATCGCCGGTGTCGGCGTCGGCATTGAAAAAGGAGAGACGTATAAAGCGCACGGGCGTCTCGTCGACCATCCCCGATTCGGGAAACAGATGAAAGCGGAATGGATCCGCCGTGTCGTCCCGATGACGAAACGGGCGGCCGTCCGGTTTTTGACGAACGGCTCTTTCCCGGGAATCGGGCAAAAAACGGCCCAAAAGATTGCTGACGCACTCGGAGACGACTGCATCGACCAAATCGTTAAGCATCCGAGTATCTTGTCGAACGTCGACGGCTTGAAAGAAAAGCAGGCCCGCGTTATCACCGAGCGGTTGAACGTGTTGTATGGGGTCGATCAGTTGCTGTTGTTTTTGGCGCCGTTCGACGTCACACCGCGACTCGCCTCGAAGATTCATAAAGAGTATGAAGGCCGGGCGATGGAGACGATTGAAAAGAACCCTTACGCCTTGATGTATGACGTCCCTGGGATTGGCTTCAAGACGGCCGACGCCATCGCCGCCCATTTCGGGATTCAAGGGATTCACCCAGAGCGGATCGCCGCGGCCGTATTATACGTGCTCGAGCTCGAGCAAGGCAACGGGCATTTGTTCGTCACGGCCGATCAACTCGCGAGCGAGATGCCGCGCATCATCGGTGGCGACCCGGGCGAGGCACTCGTCTCGGCGCTTGAGACACTCGCGAACGATGAGCGTGTCATCGTCGAGGACGGGGTCGTCTATCATCCACGCGTCTATCGGGCCGAACAAAAAGCGGCCGAGGAACTCGCGCGCATCATGTCGACATCGACGACGGAAGACGTCGATATGACGACGATCTTTGATGCGGTCGGTCGCGTCGAGGAGATGTTCTCGATCGAGTATGCCAAGCAACAACGAGAGGCGATCGAACTTGCCTTGAAGTCGCCGCTCATGGTGCTGACAGGCGGACCCGGGACCGGTAAAACGACCGTCGTCCGCGGTATCATCCATGCGCTCAGCGACGTGTTCGACTGGAAGCTTGAACCGGTACAGAACCAACCGTTCCCGTTCGTGCTCGCCGCACCGACCGGCCGGGCCGCGAAACGGCTCAGTGAGTCGACGGGCTTGCCGGCCTCGACGATTCACCGTCTCTTAAAGTTTGATGGCAGCTCGTTCCAAGTCGATGACACGAATCCGCTCGTCGGAAAAGTGCTCATCGTCGACGAGGCGTCGATGATTGATATCTTCTTGTTCCGCAGCCTGCTTCGGGCTGTGCCGAACGGGATGAAAATCCTCTTCGTCGGTGACCGGGATCAATTGCCTTCGGTCGGACCGGGCCAAGTGCTCGCCGATTTGATGGCGACCGACGGGATTCCCGTCGTCCGGCTCGATGTCGTCCATCGGCAGGCGTCCGAGTCGAGCATCCTTCGTCTGGCGCACGCGCTCAACGCGAAACAGATGCCGGACGATTTGCTCGCGGCACTGCCGGACCGCCGCTTTTATACGGCCAACCAAGAGACGGCACTCCAGGCGATCTGTCAAATGGCCGGGGCCGCACTGCGAAAAGGTTATTCCCCATTCGATATCCAAGTGCTCGCACCGACGTACCGTGGGGTGTGCGGCATCGACGGATTGAACGAGGCGCTCCAAAACGTGTTCAATCCGAAATCGGCGGTCCGGGAAGTGAAACACGGCAACCGGACGTACCGAAATGGGGATAAAGTGCTCCAACTCGTCAATAACGCCGAGGAGAACGTTTATAACGGCGATATCGGTGAAATCACGAACATTTTCTATGCGAAAGAAAACGTCGACAAGGTCGACAAAATCTATATCCGCTTCGATCAGACCGAGGTCGAGTATAACCGGAGCGAATGGGACCAGTTCACCCACGCCTATGCCATCACCATCCATAAGTCACAAGGGTCCGAGTTCCCGATCGTGCTCATGCCCGTCTTCTTCAACGGCGGCTTCCGCTCGTCGCGCAACTTGATTTATACGGCCGTCACTCGGGCGAAGAAGAGTTTGCTCTTGTTCGGGGACGTCCGTGCGCTCGAGGCGGCGACGCGAGAAGAAGAGCCGGTACGGCGGACGAAACTCGTCGAGCGGCTAGGCGGCAAGTCTTGACGTCTCCCGATTGACGTGTGATAATGACGAATAGAAAACTGAAACGATTAAAGACGATGAAGGAAATGAGTACGTCGTAACCGCCTCACCAGAGACATCTTCCTAGGCTGTGAGAAGATGGGGGTCCGGTCGACCGAAGCTAGTCTGGAGTCCCCACTCACCCTGGGCGCCTCATCCGCGTTATCGGATGTTCGAGGCACGGCTTTGCCGTGCGAACGAGGGTGGTACCACGAAGCGATGCTTTCGTCCCTTTCCACAGGGATGAGCATCGCTTTTTTTCGTTTCGTTTAAACTGAAGGAGGAATTGTTGATGAAACCGCTCAAACCATTAACTGGCGCACAGATTCGCCAAATGTATTTAGATTTCTTCAAATCGAAAGGACACAGTGTCGAGCCGAGTGCCTCACTCGTACCGGTCGAGGACCCGACGCTTCTTTGGATCAACTCAGGCGTCGCGACGCTCAAAAAATACTTTGACGGCCGTGTCATTCCAGCCAACCCGCGCATCGTCAACGCGCAGAAGTCGATTCGGACAAACGATATCGAGAACGTCGGGAAGACGGCGCGTCACCATACGTTCTTCGAAATGCTCGGGAACTTCTCGGTCGGTGATTACTTCCGCGAAGACGCGATCAAATGGGGCTGGGAACTTCTGACGAGCGACGAATGGTACGGGCTCGACCCGGATCGCTTGTCGGTGACGATTCACCCGGAAGATGAAGAAGCGAAACAACTTTGGCTTGCACTCGGCGTGCCGGCCGACCGCATCATCCCACTCGAAGAGAACTTCTGGGAAATCGGGGAAGGCCCGTCTGGCCCGAACACAGAAATCTTCTTCGATCGCGGACCTGCGTTCGGCGACGACCCGACCGACCCAGAACTATACCCGGGCGGCGAGAACGAGCGTTACCTTGAAATTTGGAACATCGTTTTCAGTCAGTTCAACCATGACGGGCACGGCAACTATACCGAGCTCCCACGGAAAAACATTGATACAGGGATGGGTCTCGAGCGGATGGCGAGCGTCATGCAAGACGTACCGACGAACTTCGACACGGACTTGTTCATGCCAATCATCCGCGAGACAGAGAAAATCAGCGGCGAGACGTACCGCACCGACAGCAGCAAAGACGTGGCGTTCAAAGTCATCGCTGACCACATCCGCACCGTCTCGTTCGCGATCGGAGACGGGGCGCTCCCATCGAACGAAGGCCGCGGCTACGTGCTTCGTCGTTTGCTTCGCCGTGCCGTCCGCTATGCGAAGATGCTAGGCATCGAGCGTCCGTTCATGTATGAGCTCGTCGACGTCGTCGGCGACATCATGGTCGACTTCTACCCTGAAGTCCGTGAGAAGAAAGACTTCATCAAGAAAGTCGTCAAGAATGAAGAAGAACGTTTCCACGAGACGCTCCATGACGGTCTCGCTATCTTGAACGAAGTCGCGAAAGCGCAAAAAGCGGCCGGTTCGAACGTCATCAGCGGTGAAGATGCGTTCCGTCTCTACGATACGTACGGTTTCCCGCTCGAGTTGACGATCGAGTACGCCGAAGACCACAAATTGACGGTCGACGAGGATGGATTCAAACAAGCGATGAACGCTCAGCGTGAACGCGCTCGGACTGCCCGTGCCGACGTTGAGTCGATGCAAATCCAGTCAGGCGTTCTTGCGGAAATTACGCTTCCATCATCATTCGTCGGGTACACGAACCTCGGAACTGAAGCGAAAATCATCAGCTTGATTCATGATGGAGAGCTCGTTGACGTCGTCGCAGCAGGGGAAGAAGCGCAAGTCATCCTCGATCAGACGCCATTCTACGCTGAGAGCGGCGGTCAAATCGGCGATAAAGGACAAATCGTCGGGTCGGACTTCGTCCTTCACGTGAAAGACGTCTCGAAAGCACCGAATGGCCAAAACTTGCATACGGTCACGGTCACGTCAGGTGTCGCCAAGGCAGAAGTCGCGGTGACGGCTACGGTCGACTTCGATTCGCGTCAAGCGATCATCAAAAACCACACAGCGACGCACTTGTTGCATCGCGCGTTGAAAGACACGCTCGGTGAGCACGTCAACCAAGCAGGTTCGCTCGTGACACCAGACCGTCTTCGCTTTGACTTCTCGCACTTCGGCCAAGTGACGGCTGAAGAGCTCCAATCGATCGAACGTCAAGTGAACGAACGCATCTGGGCGTCAATCGCTGTCGATATCGAAGAAATGAACATCGCCGATGCGAAAGCGAAAGGTGCGATGGCGCTCTTCGGTGAGAAGTACGGGGATGTCGTCCGCGTCGTCGCTGCCGGTGACTCGGTCGAACTTTGCGGTGGCTGCCACGTCGGCAACACGGCGGAAATCGGTCTCTTCAAAATCTTGTCGGAATCAGGAATCGGAGCCGGTACACGTCGCATCGAGGCGGTCACAGGAGCTGGTGCTTACGAAGTGATGAACCAGCACATCGAGACGCTCGAGACGGCAGCAAAACTGCTCAAGACAAAACCGCTCGAAGTGCCGACGCGTGTCCAAGCGCTTCAAACTGAAATGAAAGAACTCGAACGCGCGAGCGAATCGCTCAAAGCGAAACTCGCCAACATCGAAGCGTCGTCACTCACAGACGCCATCGAGACGTTCGGTGATGTCCAATTGATCGCTAAGCGCGTCGACGGACAAGATATGGACGCGCTCCGTGGCATGGTCGACGAATTGAAAGGCAAGCTCGGCTCGGCCGTCATCTTGCTCGGCTCGGCGAACGGCGACAAGGTCAACCTCGTCGCAGGTGTGACGAAAGACTTGAACGACCGTGGCTTCCATGCCGGGAAATTGATCAAAGAAGTGGCGACACGTTGTGGCGGAGGCGGCGGAGGCCGTCCTGACATGGCGCAAGCCGGAGGCCGTGATGCGACAAAACTGGATGAAGCATTGAAGTTTGCTTCACATTACGTTCAATCACTGGCATAATAGAGTGTGAAGTGCAAACGGAAAGAGGTGGATTCTTGTGAGCCAAATGGATCGCACGATGCAATTCAATTTTCCAGAAGATGATAATCGAGCCAACACTCGGGAGACACTGATCACGGTGTATCAAGCACTCGAGGAGAAAGGCTACCAACCGATCAATCAAATCGTCGGATACTTGTTGTCAGGTGACCCTGCCTACATCCCGCGTCATAACGATGCGCGAAACTTAATTCGCAAAATCGAACGAGATGAGCTGCTCGAAGAGTTGGTCAAATCGTATTTGAACGATCGTAGAGAGGATTAATATGAAGCGAGTCATGGGGCTCGATGTCGGTTCGAAGACGATTGGGGTCGCCGTGAGCGACCTCATGGGATGGACGGCGCAAGGCGTGGAGACGGTCTACTGGACCGAGCCGGACTTTGAGGAAGCTGTCCGTCTGCTTCAACCGATTATTGAGCAGTACGATGTGAAAGAAGTCGTTGTCGGCCTCCCGAAGAACATGAACGCGACAATCGGACCTCGGGGCGAGGCGTCACAGGCGTTTGCCGCGGCCCTCACCGAAGCGACCGGTTTGCCGACAGTTCTCGTCGACGAGCGTTTGACGACGATGCAAGCGGAGCGGATGCTCATTTCAGCAGACGTCAGCCGAAAAAAGAGAAAGGCCGTCATCGATAAGATGGCAGCCGTCATGATTTTACAAAATTACCTGGATCGTGCAGGCAAATAAGGAGGAATTACTCATGGCAGAAATCCGTCGTGAAGAAGAAATGTACCGTATTCCAGACGAAAATGGAGACGAGCATTTATTTGCAGAAATTTTCCGGATGACGAGCGACCGCTCGAAGAAGACGTTTGTCGTTCTTGAGCCGGTCGGCAATCCAGAAACAGAAGACGAAGATGACGACACAATCGAAGTGTACGCGTTTGAAATCGAAGAACTTGAAGATGGCGAGTTCATCTTGAAGCTCGTCGAAGACGATGATGACTTCGAGGAAGTCATGGAAGCGTTCGATATCGTCAATGACGAAGTTGGTTTAGACTAATACGTGGACGGGCGACTAGGGGAAACCCTCGTCGCCCATCTTCATAACAGAAGAACAGGGGAGAAATGCGCATGAACCATCCATCGATGTTTGATGAGAAGCGTGCACGTAACCGGATCGTTCGGCGAATTACGGTCATCATCCTTGCTGTCTTTCTTCTAGTGATCGCCACAGGTGCCGCGGTATCTTATGCGTTCGTGAAACGATCGCTTGAACCCGTTGACCCAGCTTCGACCGAAACGGTCGAGGTCGAGGTTCCGCTCGGTGCAGGTTCTGGTTACATTGGCGAACTACTTGAAGAGAATGGACTCGTGAGGAATAGCACGATTTTCCGTTTTTACACACGGTTTAAAAATGAATCATCGTTCCAAGCGGGGACGTATACGTTGTCTCCGTCACAATCACTTGACGAGTTAATCGCCACGTTGAAGACGGGGAAAGTCATCGTCGTCCCGGATATCAAATTGGTGATCCCGGAAGGCTTTACGATCGACCAAGTCATCTCGCGTCTCGCAAAACAGGCTGATATTCCGAAAGAAGAGATTTCGGACCAACTGAGCGACGAGGAGTATATCCGCTCGCTCGTCAATGAGCATGAGATGCTGACGGACGAAGTGCTCGCCGACGGAATTTATCACCCGCTCGAAGGTTACTTGTTCCCGGCAACGTATGAGTTCGATAAAGGTGTGACGCTCACTCAGATCATCGATGAGATGCTCAAGCCGACCGAACAGCTCTATCTCGAATACGGCGATGCGGTCGAAGCGTCGGGACGCACGTTCCATGAGACGTTATCGCTCGCCTCGATCGTTGAGAAAGAAGCGGTCTCGACGGAAGACCGTCAAGAGATCGCGGGTGTGTTTGAGAACCGTCTGGCCGATGGCATGAAGTTGCAGTCCGACCCGACCGTCTGGTATGGTACCGGGGAGACTTCGATTTTCACATCGTTCAACGATCTCCAAAACGATTCACTTTATAACACATACCGCTACGAAGGAATCCCAATCGGACCAATCGCTGCGGTCAGTCGTGACGCATTCGTCGCCACGCTCAATCCGAACGATACGGATAACGTTTATTTCTACGCTAGACCACCGCGTGAAGGATTCCCGAACGGGGAAGTCTTGTTCGAAGTGGAGTACGAGGCGCACCAACAGAACGTCAACAAGTATCGTCCAGAATGGGAAGCGTTCGAAGAAGCAAACAACAATTGACGGATATGCGACCGGAAGCCTTGGCTTCCGGTCGTTTGAATGATTAGAGAGTAAGAGGTGTACGACGTGGAACATTCATCCTATGAAGGTTACGTGGAGAACTTGGTCACGCCCCGGTCGCCGTTATTGGCGGAGATGGAGGCGTTCGCCCGAGAACATCACGTGCCAATCATGGACTTGACCGGATCTGAAGTGTTGCTGTCGCTTCTCGCGATGCAACGTCCGAAACGGATCCTTGAGGTCGGTACGGCAATCGGATACAGTGCGATTCGAATGGCTGAACTGTTGCCGGACGCAGAAATCGTCACGATCGAACGAAACGCACGACGTCACGAAGAGGCACTCGGCTTTATCGGACGCTCGGACGTATCGGACCGAATCACTGTCATTCATGGTGATGCGGTGGAGTTGATCGGGACGATTGAAGGAGAATTCGATGCGGTCTTTATCGACGCGGCCAAAGGTCAGTATCAAAAATTCTTTGATGGGTATGGCGCTTTAGTACCAATTGGTGGTACGATTTACAGCGATAATTTATTTTTACGAGGGGACGTCCTGCTCGAGGATGTGTCAGTGCTTGACCGTCGACGCCGCCGGCTTGTTCGTCTCGTAAAAGAGTTTACTGAGCAATTGATGGCACGGACTGATTATCATACTGCAATTTTGCCCCTTGGTGATGGCCTAGCAATCAGTCGTAAATTACGATGAGGAGGACTTAACTTTGATGCAACATAAACCCGTCATTATCGGCGTGGCCGGGGGGACCGGATCAGGTAAGACGACCGTGGCCCGCGCGCTCGTGGATGCGTTCAAAGGACAATCGGTCGTCATGATCGAGCAAGACGCGTATTATAAAGACCAGTCAGAGATGACGATGGAAGAAAGATATAAGACGAACTATGACCACCCATTCGCATTCGATAACGATCTTTTGATCGAGCATATCAAGCAGTTACAAGAGCACAAGGCCATCGAGAAACCGGTGTATGACTATGCGGCGCACACGCGCTCGGACAAGACGATCTTGATCGAGCCGGTCGACGTCGTCATCGTCGAAGGTATTTTGGCGCTCGAGGACGATCGTCTCCGCGACTTGATGGACATTAAAGTGTTCGTCGACACGGATGCGGACGTCCGCATCCTACGCCGGATGCAGCGCGATCTCAATGAGCGGGGCCGGTCGATCGACTCGGTCGTCGCCCAATATACGAATGTCGTCCGGCCGATGCATCTTCAATTTTGTGAGCCGACGAAACGTTATGCGGACATCATCGTACCTGAAGGTGGAGAAAACTTTGTCGCCATCGATTTGCTCGTGACGAAGATTCGCTGGGTGCTCACAGAACGCAACCGGGCATAAGGAAATAAATCGTTTTCAATTTAACCTAGCTGTAATATACTAGGAGACAATGAAGGAGTGACAGAAATGGCTGAAAAACAACATTACATGACGTTAGACGGAAAAGCTAAGATCGAAAATGAATTGAACGAACTGAAGACGGTGCGCCGTAAAGAAGTCGTTGAGAATATTAAAATCGCCCGCGATTTCGGAGACTTGTCTGAGAACGCTGAATATGATGCGGCGAAAGAAGAGCAGGCAATGGTCGAAGGACGCATCGCCCAACTTGAAGAGATGCTTCGTAACGCCGTCATCATCCAAGATGACGTAGCCGACAACTCGATGGTCGCCATCGGGAAAACGGTAACGTTCTTCATTCAAGAAGATAACGAAGACGAGACGTACACAATCGTCGGTGGCGCCGAGGCCGACCCGTTCACAGGGAAAATCTCAAACGAATCACCAATCGCCAAAGCGCTTCTCGGCCGTACGGTCGGAGACGTTGTCAACGTTCAAACGCCAGGCGGCGACATGGTCGTCGAAATTAAAGAAATCAAGTAACACTAACGAGCGACATCCATCTGGAGGTCGCTCTCTTTCTGAGGAGGCACATATTATGAAAATCGGAATCATTGGAGCGATGGAAGAAGAAGTAAACTTGCTCCGCAACGAATTGACAGAACGGACAGACACGGAAATCGCCAACTATCACTTCTATGAAGGATACCTCGGCAACGTCGAAGTCGTCATTTTAAAGTCAGGCATCGGCAAAGTGAACGCGGCCATCGGGACGACGCTCTTGATTGATAAGTTCAAACCGGACGTCGTCATCAACACCGGTTCAGCCGGCGGCTTCAAAAAAGGGATGAAAGTCGGCGACGTCGTCGTCTCGACAGAAGTCCGTCACCACGATGTCGACGTGACAGCGTTCGGCTATGAGTATGGGCAAGTTCCAGGCATGCCGGCGGCATATACGGCCGATGCGCACTTGATGGACGTCTGTAAAGAAGTCATCGAGAGTCTCCATGACGTGAACGTCCATACGGGCCTCATCGTGACGGGCGACTCATTCATCAATGACTCGAAACGGGTGGCGGACATCCTCGGACATTTTGATGGCGTCGCCGCCGTCGAGATGGAAGCCGCTCCAATCGCGCAGACGTGCTACCAGTTTGGTGTCCCGTTCGTCGTGACTCGTTCAATCTCGGACAGCGCCGATGAGGAAGCGAACTTGTCGTTCGACGAATTTTTGGAGACGGCATCGATTAACTCGGCGAAAATGGTCATGGCCGTCACAAAACGACTCGGTCAAAGCGAATAATCGAGAGGGATGCGTTGACATCCCTTTTTTATTCCCTTATATTAGTACCAGATACTAAGAATAGGGGTCATCAACATGAACATTGGAATCATTGGCATCGGTTCGTTCCTTCCGGACAACCGGATCACGAACATCGATTTGGAAAAACGAATGGATACGAGCGACGAATGGATTCGGACCCGGACCGGGATCGAGGCGCGCCATTTGGCAGACGCTGATTTGAGCGTTGCCGATATGGCCACAAAGGCTGCCGAACGGGCGCTTCAAAGTGCGGGTGTGTCGATTGAAGATATCGACGCGATCATTTGCGCGACGGCGACGGCGCCATCATTCCCAGCGACGGCTTGTCTCGTGCAAGCCAACCTTGGGGCAAAGCAAGCGGTCGCCTTCGACGTTAGCGCCGCCTGTAGCGGCTTCATCTTCGCGATGGATACGGCGAAGAGCATGATGCTCGCGAAAGGGTTGAAGCGCACACTCGTCATCGGAGCTGAGAAGATGGGCAACTTGATCGATTGGGACGACCGTTCGACCGCCGTCTTGTTCGGTGATGGGGCGGGTGCCGTCGTTCTCGGCGAAGACGAGGTGGCCGCCATCGAGTCGGTCATTCTCGGAAGTGACGGAACCGGCGGAAAGTTCTTATATGAGAATGAAGAAGGTAAGATTGTCATGAACGGTCGTGAAGTGTTCAAATTCGCCGTCCGTAAGATGCCTGACATCGTCTTAGAGGCGTTGCAAGGGGCCGGGAAGACGATTGAAGACCTCGACGTCCTCGTGCCGCACCAGGCGAACCGTCGTATCATTGACGCAGCGATTGAACGGTTAGGGATTGACGAAGCAAAAGTTGTCGTCACGATTCAAGACCATGCGAACACGTCAGCTGCTTCAATTCCACTTGCTTTGGCCGAAGCGGTCAAGCAACGGAAAATCTCAAACGGTCAAACGATCGTCGTCGCCGGCTTCGGCGCCGGGCTCACATGGGGAGCGAGCTGTTTAACATGGAATAACGCTAACATCACGGAGGAGATTAACGCATGAAACGAGTAGTCATCACAGGATTAGGAGTCGTTTCCCCACTCGGGAACGACGTTACGGCAATGTGGGAGCGACTGTTGAACGGGGAAAATGCAGTCGATACGTTAACAAAGATTGATATTAGCCAGTATCCGGCGAAAGTCGGGGCGGAAGTAAAGGAATGGAACATCGATCATTTGGTCGAACCGAAGGAAGCGCGCAAGATGGATTCGTTCATTCAATATTCGATTCTTGCGGCTGACGCTGCGCATCGGGATAGCGGTCTAGATGTGAAAGCAATCGCGGACGATGTCGGGATTTGGATCGGAAGCGGGATCGGTGGTGTCGAAACGATCGACAAACAAGCGAGCATCTTGCATGAACGGGGACCACGTCGCATCAGCCCATTCTTCATCCCGATGATGATTCCAAACATGGCGAGCGGTCAAGTTTCGATTTACCTCGGAGCAAAAGGGCCGAGCAACTGCTCGGTCACAGCTTGTGCGTCTGGAACGAACTCAATCGGTGAGGCGTTTAAAGTCATCCAACGTGGTGATGCCCTCGCGATGTTCGCAGGTGGGGCCGAAGCACCAATCACGCCGCTCTCATTCTCAGGATTCTGTGCCAACAAGGCACTATCGACGAATCCAGACCCGAACACGGCATGCCGCCCGTTCGATCAGAACCGTGACGGCTTCATCATGGGTGAAGGCGCGGGCGTGCTCGTTCTCGAGGAATATGAGCATGCGAAAGCGCGCGGAGCCAAAATGTATGCGGAGGTCGTCGGGTATGGCATGAGTTCGGACGCTTATCACATCACGGCACCGTCACCTGAGGCAGAAGGTGGATCAAAAGCGATGAACGAGGCGCTTCGTGACGCGGGAATTCGTCCAGAAGACGTTCAATACATCAACGCACACGGGACGAGCACACCACTCAACGACATGCTCGAGACGAAAGCGATCCACAACGTCTTCGGTGACCACGCGCACAACTTGGCCGTCAACTCATCTAAATCGATGATCGGGCACTTGCTCGGCGCAGCCGGCGGAGTCGAGGCCGTCATCACGGCGCTATCGATTCATGAGGGACGGATTCATCCGACGATCAACTGTGAGACACCAGCTGATGATTGCAATTTAGACTATGTCCGTGATGGAAATCGGGAACTTGATATCCAGTACGCACTGAGCAACTCGCTTGGCTTCGGGGGCCACAACGCGACGCTCGCATTCGCGAAAGTGAACGACTAATAGTAGAAAAAAGTGACAAAAACGGGTAGGGTATAAGGGTTGGTCTAACAGAGAGGAGAATGCCAGATGAAACGATTTTTCATCGGTGCCGCCTTGTTGGGTTCAGTCCTTATCCTTTTTTTCGTTATTTGGTACGGACAACGAGAGCAGGCACGAGAGTTACTACCACCAGAAGAACAAATCGTGACGATCCATGGAGAGACGTTGCCGGAGCAGCCGAACACACTGCTCGCGATCGATCCGAGTTCGCAAACTGTGTTATCGCATATTTATGAAGGATTGTATCGCTTCGGAGCGGACGGTGAGATTGAACCGGGACTCGTTGAGACGATGACGCGTTCCGAGGACGGGGCGACATATACGTTTAACTTGAAGGCAAGTCAAACTGTGAATGGAAATGCGATCACGGCTGAAACGTTCGTCGAGCATTTTCGCATGCTCGCCGATGACGATACGAATTCCCCGTTCAGTTTCCTCCTCGGAGATGTATTGAACGCGAAAGCGATCAGTCTCGGGACGAAAGAACCAGAGACGCTCGGCGTGAAAGCGATTGACGAACAGACATTTGAACTGACGCTCGAGCGTCCGATGGAAGGGTTCGAGCAGATGTTAGCGATGCCGGCCTTTCTGCCGCAGACGATGATTGGGGAGTGGCAAGAACTCGACGCGAACGGACCGTTCCAAATCGAGTCAATCGACGCGGCCCAGGCGACGTTGATAAAAAACGAGGATTATTATGATGCAGATCGCGTCACGCTCGAAAAGGTTATCATCTGGGCGGATGAAGGTCTAAGTTCAGAGCCCGACGGTATTCACCCGATCCCTTACGGCACGGACGAGGGGACAATCGAATCAGTCGAAGGTAAGCTCGTTGATGTTCCGCGAAGCGGCGTCTTCTATTTAAAACCGAACGTCGACGAGTATCCGTTCGATGATGCCGATTTCCGACGCGCGCTCGCGCTCTCCTTAGATCGCGAAGCAGTGGAAGGGTCACTCGCAAGAGCCGAACGGACGACAGAACGATTGCTCGTCACCGATCAAACGAAGACGGAGCCGACGCTTGAAGGAGAGGCGGCGACACTGTTCGCAGACGTGCTTGATCGGCTCGAAGAAGAGGAAATCGAGATTGAGTTGCTCAGCTTTGTCGATGAAGAGGCGAGACAGATCGCCCAGACGATTGAAACAGAGATTGAACAACTTCCCGGTCTTCAAGTGAACGTCGTCGAGTTGCCGCTCGGTGACAAAGTTAGGAAAGAAGTCGCAGGCGATTACGCGTTGTCACTATCAGGGTGGCAACCGGACTACCCGACATTCAGTGCCTATTTGACCCAATTCGAGACAAATAACTATTTGAATTCGAGCGGATACACGGACGAAACGTTCGATCGTTTGATGGATGAGGCCCGCTCGACAGAAGTACTTGCGGACCGGAACGAGACGTATCGACAGGCGGAAAAACGGCTGTTGGAAGAAGCTGTCGTTATCCCAATCTACCAAGCTGGAAGATCTTTCGCAGTCGATTCCAAATATGCGGAAATCGGTTTTCCGGTCATCGGTCCTTCGTACGTCCTAACTTTTTCTAAAGTTTATGAAAAATGAGCTAAAAGCCCGTCTCCCTAGGCGGGCTTTTAGCCTATAATAAAAATTTTTTAGAAAAATTAAAATAAACACTTTGCAAAATTATCAGAATATTGTATTATTGCTTCAACGGGATTGTGGTAGCAAATTTTGTAAAGTGAGATATCTGAATTTTCTACCATCGTTCATTTCGTTAAACCGAAAAAAATCAGGGGGTCATCGCAATGAATAAGAAAAAAGGTTTTGCTTTAGCAACGTCGGTAACGCTTCTATCTAGCGCATTCCTAGCAGCTTGCTCGGGTGGGGAAGAAGAGACATCATCAAAAAATCAAGGTTCTGAAGGCGGCGCAGACGAGGAGCAAGTCCTCAACTTGCTCGATAGTTCTGACATCCCTTCACTTAACCCTACACTCGCGACAGACTCGGTTTCGTTCAACGTGTTGAACAACGTTAACGAAGGTCTTTATCGTATGGATAAAGACGATAACCCGACACCAGGGATCGCAGAGTCACATGAAGTCTCTGAAGACGGTAAAACGTACACATTCAAAATCCGTGAAGGCGCAACTTGGTCTAACGGTGAGCCTGTAACAGCTAACGACTTCGAATACGCTTGGAAAGAAGTTCTTAACCCGGACAACGCATCACAATATGCTTACGTCATGTCAATCATCGAAGGCGCTGAAGCCTATAACACAGGCGAAGGCGAGCGCGACGCTGTCGGCGTCAAAGCACTTGATGAGCAGACACTTGAAGTTAAATTGACTGCACCAGCTGATTACTTCCTCGGTCTCACAAGCTTTGGCGTATTCATGCCTAAACTTGAGTCGTTCGACAAAGAGCAAGGCGAGAACTTCGGTACGTCTGCAGAGACAACGCTCTACAACGGACCGTTCAAACTCGAAAACTGGGAGCGCGAGCAAGGCTGGAAAATGGTCAAAAACGACGACTATTGGGATGCTGAAGCCGTCAAACTTGAAGAAATCAACGTTAAAGTCGTTAAAGAAGTTTCAACAGGTGTTAACTTGTACGAAAACGGCGACGTTGACCGCACTGGTTTGACTTCTGAACTCGTTGCTCAATACCAAGACAACGAAGACTTCTCGACTGTCGTTGAGCCAACACTCTTCTACCTTCAGTTCAACACTGAGGTTGAAGCGCTCGACAACCAAAACATCCGTAACGCGATTGACGCGGCATACGATAAAGCAGCGATCTCTGAAACGCTCCTTGCGAACGGTTCAGTCCCTGCCAACTACCTCGTACCTAAAGACTTCGTAACTGGACCAGACGGTAAAGACTTCCGTGAAGCGAACGGCGACATCGGCGGCTATGACGTAGATCGTGCGAAAGATCTTTGGGAAAAAGGACTTGAAGAACTCGGTCAAGACTCTGTCGAAATCGAACTCCTCAACTATGACTCAGAATCTGCGAAGCAAATCGGTGAGTTCATCAAAGGTGAACTTGAGAAGAACCTTCCAGGTATCACGCTCACAATCAAGCAACAACCGTTCAACAACAAACTTGACCTTGAAAACAAAGGTGATTTCGAGTTGACATTCGCTGGATGGGGCCCTGACTACCAGGATCCAATGACATTCGTTGACCTCTTCGTCACTGACGGACCATACAACCGTGGTAAGTGGTCGAACGAAGAATTCGACAAGCTCATCGAATCTGCGAAATCAAGCACAGATGCTGAACAGCGTTGGGCTGACCTTCAAGCTGCAGAGAAAATCGTTCTTGAAGAGAACGCGATCTCGCCAGTTTACCAACGTGGATCGGCTCGCCTCACGAAGCCATACGTTAAAGGAATCGTTGAACACGCGTTCGGCGCTGACTACTCGTACAAGTGGGCATCTATCGAAGGCAAAGAGTAATAAGAAACAACACGCATACAAAAAAGAGACGGGGACGCCTGTCTCTTTTTTTGTGTCTTCAGTTTGACCAATCACGTTGCACGAACAAGCCGCCCTTTGCATGCAAAGGGCGGCTACTTTTTATTTCTTCACTTTGGCCCGTTTCCGGTTGAGTCCCATCGCTTTCTCGATTTTCGCGAGATTTTTGTTGGCGACGGCTTCTGCCTTTTCACGACCTGCGTCGAGGATCGCATCGAGCTCAGCTGAATCGACGAGTTCATGATAGCGATTCTGAATCGGCTCGAGCATGGCGACGACCGCTTCAGCGACATCTTGTTTGAACGTCCCGTAGTTCGAATCTTGATAATGTTCGACGAGTTCGTCGATTGGCGTATCGGTCGAGAGTGAATAAATCTCAAGCAAGTTTGAGATTCCCGGCTTGTTCTCTCGGTCGAAGCTGATGATCCCGCTCGAGTCTGTGACCGCGCTCTTGATTTTCTTGCGGATGACGTTCGGCTCATCGAGCATCGAGATGAAGCCTTTCACGTTCGCATCCGATTTCGACATCTTCTTCACCGGGTTCGTCAAACTCATGATGCGGGCGCCTTCTTTTTGAATGAGCGGCTCAGGAATCGTGAACGTCTCGTAGTATCGCTTGTTGAAGCGCTCGGCCAAGTCACGCGTCAATTCGACGTGTTGTTTTTGGTCATCACCGACCGGGACGAGTTCTGTCCCGTACAAGAGGATATCGGCCGCCATGAGCGTCGGATAGACGAACAGGCCGGCACCGATATTTTCACTGTTTTGGGATTTGTCTTTATACTGCGTCATCCGGCTCAGTTCACCCATGCCGGCGATACACGTCAACATCCATCCGAGCTGGGCGTGCGCCTTCACTTCCGACTGGACGAAAATCGTCGACTTCTCAGGGTCGAGACCACAAGCGAGATAAAGCGCCGCAAGTTTACGCGTGTTGTCCATCAACTCGACCCGGTCAAGTTGGACCGTGATCGAATGGAGATCGACGACACAGTAGAACGCTTCGTGCTCGTCTTGGAGCTCGACAAACTGTTTCATCGCCCCTAAGTAGTTACCGAGCGTCACGACGCCGGTCGGTTTAATGCCAGAAAAGATTTTTGCCATGATTGCACCTCCATAGAATATAAAAAAAACCGCGGTTCCCCGCCCGAAAAATCGGGACGAATAACCGCGGTGCCACCCAAATTTGCATGAAGCTCATGCCACTTGATCGCGTTAACGGGCGTGACCGTCTCACCATACTATCGTTCAGGTGAGCCACTCCGAAGTCCATTCGCTCGACGCTCTCCATCTACTCGCAGCAACGTAGACTCTCTGGGGGAAAGGGGGATCGAGGTACTTGTCTTCTTCATCGTGTTTCCTATTGTTCTAGCCATAGTGTAGCATATCGTCTGAAAAATCGGAAGGTCAAACGAGGGTGATAATGTAGGAGAGAATGATGCTACCGACGCCGACGTACACCCAACGCGAAGCCGAATGTTTTTGAGCGGCCCGTTCTTCCGGTGTCGCCTCTTCGTCTTCCTCGTAATCCGGGTCAATCTCTTTCAACTTGGCGCGTCGGTTACGTTTGAACCCGTACATGATGCCGTCGAATAGTCCGGACGCGCTCATTTGAGAGAACATACCGATTGCAAAGACGAGCATCCCGGCGACGAACAGACCGCCGCTCAAATGAAACAATAACGTTTCATCCTGGTAATAAGAGAGGCTCGACCAGACCGTGTAGGCAATTGTGACAATCCCCCAAACAATTAATATACTTCTAAATTTTTTCAATGTGACAAACTCCTTTCAGCTTGGATGTGCTCCATCGAGTTATCCGCCCTATGGCTCTATGATACCTGTTGCTTGGTGGAGAAGGCGAGAAGTTCGTGTTGAAAATGACGGCGGTTTATTAGGGAGTTGACAGTTTGATTAAAAATTTTTTACAATAGCCCTAACGTTTTTTCGTCGGATACAAAATGAAATATTCAGAAAATTAAAGAAAAAGTAAGATGTTATCGTCCGACGAAACGCCATGCTTCACGATTCAGAAAGGGGACATCGCAATGAAGAAAAAATCGATTTTGCTCATGATGACACTCATCTTGGCACTCGGTTCAGTGCTCGCCGCTTGCTCGACTGGCGGAGACTCTGACGGCGGTTCGTCTTCGAACGGAGAAAAAGTTCTCCGCTTGACGGACACGTCTGATATTACAACGGCTGACCCGGCGCTCGCGACGGACGCAGTCGCGTTCAACTTGATCGCCAACACGATGGAAGGTCTTTACCGTCTGGATCAAGACGGGAATGCCGTTCCTGCAATCGCCGAAGGAGAACCAGAAGTGAACGAAGACGAAACGGTCTACACGTTCACACTCCGCGACGCGGAATGGTCTAACGGCGAACCTGTCACAGCGAACGACTTCGTCTACGCTTGGCAACGCGCTGTGGATCCTGAAACAGGTTCACAATACGCGTACATCATGAACACAGTAAAAAATGCCGAAGCCATCAACACGGGTAAACTTCCTAAAGAAGATCTCGGTGTGAAGGCAATCGATGAGAAGACACTTGAAGTTACACTCGAGCGTCCAGACCCATCATTCATCTCGCTCACATCGTTCGGTACGTTCACACCGATTAACGAAGCGTTTGCGACTGAAAAAGGCGAAGACTTCTCGACGACTCCAGAAAACCACATCTACAACGGTCCATTCACATGGTCGGAGTGGGATCGCGAGCAAGGATACGTGTTGACGAAAAATGAATCGTACTGGGATGCTGAAAATGTAGCCCTAGAAAAAGTCGACGTTCGCGTTGTTAAAGATACATCGACAGTCGTCAACTTGTATGAAGCAGGAGAAGTCGACTACGCCGGCCTCTCATCTGAACAAGTTGCCGCATTCCAAGAGAACGATGACTACAGCACAGGCCTTCGATCATCTGTCGGTTACTTCAAGTTCAACCACGAAGATGAACTCTTCGCTGACATCAACGCTCGTAAAGCTGTCGCTCGTGCGGTCGACCCAACCGGGATTATCGATCAGCTGTTGAACAACGGCTCAATCGCCACGACTTCGTTCATCCCGAAAGACTTCATCAAGTATGAAGACGGCACGGATTACACGGAAGGCGTGACGCACTTTGAAACGAACGCTGACGAAGCGGCATCACTTTGGGAAGAAGCGACTGGCGGCGAAGCTGCTACAATCGAACTTCTCTCATTCGACAGCGAAGTATCGAAACAAATCTCAGAGTACATGAAAGGCCAACTCGAGTCGAATTTGCCGAACGTGACCGTGAACATCTCACAACAACCGTTCAACAACAAGCTTGAGCTCGAAGCGAACGGAGAGTACCAAATGTCATTCGCCCTTTGGGGACCTGACTATCAAGATCCGCTCACAAACCTTGGCATCTTTACATCTGACAACGGTCAAAACGACATCAACTACAAGTCTGCTGCCTACGACAAGTTGATTGATGAAGCATCTGCTGAAACAGCAATCGATGCCCGTTATGACAAATTTAAAGAAGCAGAGACGCTCTTGATCGAACAAGACCAAGCCATCATGCCGATTTACCAAGCTGGTGTCGCTTACTTGCTCCGTCCAAACGTCGAAAACTTCAACCGTCAACTATTCGGTGCTGATTACCAGTACAAATACGTCGATATCAACTAAATGAGAAGGGGGCATGCAACGTGCATGTCCCCCCTTTTCTAAAAAAAATCCGGAAATGAGAGAAAATACTATTCAAATGTTTTGTTGGTAAAGTATAATGTAGTAACAGTGAAAATTCAGAATACTTTACAAACTAAGGATTCTTCAATTTTCATGTGCTGTGCTAAGAGCCTTGAGATGACGTTTGACCTATTCTTTCAGAAAATTCCTTTCATTTTGTGAATTCAAGAAAAGGGCAATATGTCATAGTGACGCTGTTGGTGCAAGCATAGACACATTAGAAAAACAGGGGGTATTTATTTATGGGACGTTATATTCTGCAACGGCTGACTTACGGCCTCATCACGTTCTTCTTGATTGCGACGTTCACATTCTTCTTGATGGACCTGCTTCCAGGTTCGCCGTATCAGAACCAGGAGAAATTGACGGACACGCAAATTCAACTCTTGAACGATCGTTACGGACTCAATGATCCACTGCCGGTTCGTTACGCGACTTATTTAGGGAACCTTGTGCAAGGTGACCTTGGTGTGTCGTTCCGTACGGCCAACCGGCCAGTGACGGAGTTGATCATGGAGCGGATCGGTCCTTCGGCACAATTGGGTATTCAGGCATTAGTCCTTGGTACTTTCGTTGGGTTGTTGCTCGGAATCGTAGCGGCCATCCGTCACAACACGTACATCGACTATGGTTCAATGTTCGTATCGGTAATCGGGATTTCTGTCCCGTCGTTCGTCTTTGCAGCCCTCCTTCAGTACTATGTAGGGGTTAAGTTGCAGTGGTTGCCTGTCGCGTTCTGGGATTCACCGGCCCATACCATCTTGCCGACCATCTCGCTCTCCCTCGGTGTAACGGCGTCCATCGCCCGTTTCGTCCGGACTGAGATGCTAGAAGTGACCGGACAAGACTATGTCACGCTCGCTAAGGCGAAAGGATTGACCGGGAATGCCATCGTTTGGAAACATATGGTGCGTAATGCGATGATTCCTGCCATCACCATTCTCGGACCGATGACGGCTGGCCTGTTGACAGGTACGTTCGTTATCGAAAAAATCTTTGCGGTACCTGGGCTTGGTGAATTGTTCGTTACGTCCATCACGTTGAATGACTATTCGGTCATCATGGGCACGACACTGTTCTTCTCAGCTTTGTTCATTATTATCATTTTGCTTGTCGACTTGCTCTACGGAGTCGTTGACCCACGTATTCGTCTTGGGGGGGATAACTGATGATTGAAAATAAAAAGAATTTCGAGCAGTTCGACCAAGACATGTTCCAACGTGTCGAAATGAATGAACAGCTCGGTGAACGGATCGCCGGTAAAAGTTTAAACTTCTGGCAAGACGCTTGGATGCGCTTAAAGAAAAACAAGGCCGCCATCCTCTCGTTGTCAGTCATTGTCATTCTTGTCTTACTTGCGCTATTCGGTCCGATGCTTTCAGGCCGTGACGCATATGAACAAAACATCTCACAAGCCAAACTCCCACCTAAAGTCACTGGACTTGAATGGGCTGGATTTGATGGGATGGCCAACCTCGGTGGGCGCGACATTAATTTTTATGAACAGAAAAATGTTGAAGAGAACTTCTGGTTCGGTACAGACTATCTCGGCCGTGATCTTTGGTCACGTGTTTGGGAAGGGACACGCATCTCGCTCTTCATCGGTTTGATGGCCGCCATCATCGATACGGTCATCGGTGTCGCTTACGGTGGAATCTCGGCTTACTTCGGTGGCCGCACGGATAACATCATGCAGCGGATCGTTGAAATTTTGACAGGTGTGCCGAACTTAATTTTGATCATCTTGTTCATCTTGATTTTTGACCCAGGGGTGTTCACCATCATCCTCGCGATGACGATCACCGGTTGGATCGGGATGAGTCGACTCGTCCGCGGTCAAATCTTGAAACTCAAAAACCAAGAGTTCGTCTTGGCAGCCCGTACACTCGGTGCTTCAAGTAACCGTTTGATTTTCAAACACTTGATCCCGAACACGCTCGGTGCCATCATCATCACACTCATGTTCACGATTCCATCTGCCATCTTCTTCGAGGCATTCCTCAGTTTCATCGGAATCGGACTTCAACCGCCGCAAGCTTCACTTGGTACGTTGATCAACGACGGATACAAAGAGCTACGGACGTTCCCGTACTTGCTCGTCATCCCGTCAGTCATCATCGTCTTGCTCATGGTCAGCTTCAACTTGCTCGCCGATGGCTTGCGTGATGCGTTCGACCCGAAAATGCGTAAATAATTATAGAAACAGGGGGACTCGTGAATGGAAACGATTTTATCTGTCCGAGACTTAGCGGTCTCGTTCCATACGTATGCTGGAACGGTACAAGCCGTTCGCAACGTATCGTTTGATTTGAAAAAAGGCGAGACGCTCGCCATCGTTGGTGAATCGGGTTCTGGTAAATCCGTCACTTCGAAAGCGATTATGCGTTTGATTCCGAACCCGCCAGGTGAAATCACGAACGGGGAAATCTTGTTCGAAGGCAAAGACTTGGCGAAGTTGTCGGAAAAAGAAATGTTGAAGATCCGTGGCCGTGATATTGCCATGATCTTCCAAGATCCAATGACATCACTTAACCCGACGATGACGATCTTCAAACAGATTGCTGAAGGATTGAAGCAGCACCAAGGTCTTACGGGTGAAGATGCGAAGAAGCGTACGCTGGAATTGCTCACACTCGTCGGGATTCCAAACCCAGAAGCACGTCTTAAGCAATATCCGCACCAACTCTCAGGTGGTATGCGTCAACGGATCGTTATCGCGATCGCGCTCGCATGTAACCCTAAAGTATTGATCGCCGATGAGCCGACGACGGCTCTCGATGTAACGATTCAAGCTCAGATTTTGGAGCTCTTGAAAGACATCCAACAAAAGACCGGCACAGCGATTATCTTCATCACGCACGACCTCGGTGTCGTCGCGAACATGGCTGACCGTGTTGCCGTCATGTACGCTGGTAAAATCGTCGAGAAGGGAACGGTCGATGAGATCTTCTACGAGCCGCGTCACCCATACGCATGGGGACTGCTCGGATCGATGCCGCGCCCATCTGATGACCCGAACGAGGCGCTTCCTGCCATCCCAGGTACGCCGCCGAACTTGCTCGACCCGCCAAAAGGCGATGCGTTCGCACCACGTAACCCGTATGCGATGAAGATCGACTTTGAAAAAGAACCACCGATGTTCCAAATTAGCGACACGCACTATGCGGCAAGTTGGTTATTGCACCCGCAAGCACCGCAAGTGAGCCCGCCGAAAGCAATCCGTGACCTTGCACTCAAGTATCGTCCGGACAGCGCGTTCGCCAAATCGATTTTGAAAGGTGGTGCTGAATAATGGAACGCGAGAAATTACTCGAAGTAAAAGACCTGAAGCAGCACTTTAAAATTGGCCGAGGCCGCGTCGTTAAAGCGGTCGATGGCATCTCGTTTGATATCTACAAAGGTGAAGTACTCGGTCTCGTAGGGGAGTCAGGTTGTGGGAAATCGACGACAGGTCGTACCATCATCGGTCTTTATGACGCGACGGACGGTGATGTCGTCTTCAAAGGCGAAAACGTTCATGGCAAGAAGTCGAAAGCGGAGAAGTTGAAATTCAACCGGGCCATGCAAATGATCTTCCAAGATCCTTACGCATCGCTCAACCCGCGGATGACGGTCGCTGATATAATCGCTGAAGGCATTGATATCCACGGCCTTGCCAAGACGAAGGAAGACCGGATGAACCGTGTCTATGACCTTCTCGAAACGGTCGGTCTTACGAAAGAGCACGCGAGCCGTTACCCGCACGAATTCTCGGGCGGTCAACGTCAGCGGATCGGGATTGCCCGCGCTCTCGCGGTTGAACCAGACTTCATCATCGCCGATGAGCCAATCTCGGCTCTCGACGTATCGATCCAAGCCCAGGTCGTCAACTTGATGAAAGAATTGCAACGCGACCGTGACTTGACGTACTTGTTCATCGCCCACGATTTGTCGATGGTCAAGTATATCTCAGACCGGATCGGTGTCATGTATCAAGGTCACCTCGTCGAACTCGCTCCAGCAGCGCGTTTGTATGAGAACCCGATTCACGCCTATACGAAGTCGCTTCTCTCGGCGATCCCGCTTCCGGATCCAGAGCATGAGCGCACACGTAAGCGGATCGTGTATGAGTCGAAGTCACTCGGTGCCGTCGGACGTTCGGATGAGGATTCAAGCATCCCACCGCTCCGTGAAGTCGAGCCAGGCCATTACGTCTCATTGACAGACGAAGAATACGAAGCGTATAAAGCGCAACTCGTATAATTAGAAAGTCCCGAATCCAACCGGATTCGGGACTTTTTTGAACGCAAAGAAAAACACCATCCAAGGACGGTGTCAGGCGTTTGAGATGCGTGGCAAGTTCGAGAGCCGTTCGACGACCGCGTCAATCAGGCGGACACGGGCAAGGGCATCTTCGATTTCCATCGTCTCATAGTGATGCAGTCCGCCAGGTTGTTCCACGTACGTATCCGCATCATGGACGAGCTGTTGGAGTGGGGTACGTTGAATCCGGTTAGGCGGGAGATAGGAATCGGTATGAAGCAGAATCATGACCGAGATCTCTTTCGCGCGCGCTGGGTCTTCCCCGAGACGAATCAATAGCTTATGGGCGCGTTCGGCCCCTTTAATGGCATGAATGTCGTTTTGACGGTATAAATCGTAGTTCCATTTGCCTTCGGTGTACCATTCGTAGTGACCGATGTCATGGAGCAGAGCAGCTTTCGTCGCTAAATCCGTATCGAGTCCTCGTCGCGTCGCCAATTCGAGAGCGCGTTCACACACGTCGACGGCGTGTTTCAGACCGGAACGGGTCAAATATTTTTGGGTGACCGGATGTCGCATAATCGTCTCTAGCGTAATTCTCATATTCGCTCTCCTCCTTGGTGATTTCAAAGGTTATTTCTATTAACTATACGGGAATTGAAAAAGAAAAGCAAATTTGGAACGTGTGAAATGATGAAAATCTTCGAGATTGTTCAACCATTTTCATAAGAATGTGCTATAATTTAATTGTAGATTAGTGCAAGTTCAAGATTTTCAGATTCAGTAACGGTCGGTGGGTCGAGTCCTTATGGCGTTGGGGGTGAGAGACCATGAAAGAGCGTGACAAAGTATTGCAACAGAAAAAGAAACTTCTGAAGGAAGTCCTCAAGAAGAAATTGAAAGACTTACAAGTGAAGCCTGGCAAAGAGACGGTATCACAACCGGTTTCTCGAATGCCGGCGTCCTAGAACGGTCGATCAAGGGTCGCATTCTCCTGAATGCGTCCTCTTTTCTTACCCGAGTGAGAAAAGTTATCATTGAAGTTTCAATAAATAAGAATTATTATAATTAAGTGGACGAATTTTTGGGTATACAAATAGAGTCACTTGAAAAAGATGAACGAACACTTGATCAGGGAGGAACGAAAATGGTCACATTGTACACGTCTCCGAGTTGCACATCGTGCCGAAAAGCACGGGCATGGCTCGAGGAGCATGATATTCCATTCACGGAACGGAACATATTTTCAGAACCACTCTCACTCAATGAGATCAAACAAATCCTACGTATGACAGAAGATGGAACAGATGAAATCATCTCGACCCGATCTAAAGTTTTCTCGAAAATCGACGTATCGGTCGATGCGCTTTCACTCCAACAACTATATGATTTGATTCAAGAATATCCAGGATTGCTCCGCCGTCCGATTCTGATTGATGAAAAACGTCTTCAAGTCGGATACAACGAAGATGAGATTCGTCGATTCTTGCCGCGCAAGGTCCGGACGTTCCAACTTCAAGAAGCGCAACGACTTGTCAACGAGTGAGGAAGCATACTGTCTAAGCAGTGTGCTTTTTATTATTCCGTTTTTCCGATAAAATAATAGTAACAACCCCACCATCAATAGATTGACACGTTAAAAAAAGGGTACTATGATAACAAGACAATTTCCCCTCTCCTCCTTAATTGTTGAAGTAGGAGTGAGGTGAGAAGGGAGTGGACAATCGTGAAAATTGAGCGCATCAACGACAACACCGTCAAATTTTTCATTACGTATGTCGATATCGAGAAACGCGGTTTCGCTCGTGATGAAATCTGGTATAACCGAGAACGTGGTGAGCAGCTGTTCTGGCAGATGATGGACGAAGCGCACGAACGAGAAGATATCTCGTTTGATGGTCCACTATGGATACAAGTACAAGCGTTTGAAAAAGGACTTGAAGTGACCGTGACGATCGCGAAAAATGTGATTGACTCTGAAGACGATTCTGAGCTTGGGTCACTGCTGCGCTCGGCAATCGATGAGGCGCGCGATCAGCAATCGGTGCTTGATCAATTGAGTGAACTTGATGAAATCGAAGCTGAGCCGGAGGCGTGGGCTCCGCTCGCCATGGAAACGGATGACTTTGAGGCGATCATCTCGCTCAGTAAACGAGCAGGAGAGGCGTTGAACAACGTCAACCTTAAGTTATTCCATTACGACAATCGGTATTACTTGTGGATTGACTTCCCAGACGAGATGGAACCGGAAGAAGAAGAGAACGTATTAAGTCTCTTAGCCGAGTATTTGACGTTCAGCACGCAGACGTTAGCGATGCTTGAAGAATACGGCAAGCTCATTCTCGACGGGGATGTCTTCTCAAAAGTCCGTCACTATTTCTAAAGCCTAATCGCCTGTTCATGTGGACAGGCGATTTTTTTACCAATTTATACATATGAAGAGGTGTCGTGATGCTCAAGCGGATTCAATTAAAGTTGGAAGATAGCACCTGGTTCGTCCCGTTCTTATACGGAGTGGGAGGGATCGCATTAACGTTCCTGACTCAATATTTTGGAAGCTTCTTTCGCGAGCTGTTACCGGAAATCATTTATTTAGACAAGGATTCAGCAGCTTCTGTCCTGTCTTCGTCGTTCACGAGCCTCATGACGATGATGACGTTCAGCTTTTCGACGATCCTCGTCGTCTTGACGACGTATTCGTCGCAGTTCTCGCCTCGGACGATCAATAACTTTTTGACGAACTCGGCGTCGAAGCATACACTCGGCCTGTTCATCATGACGACGGTGTACGGCATTACGAACTTGTTCCTTATCCGGACATCGGATGAAGACGTCGTACTCGCTTCAGGCATCAGTGTCCTGCTCGTCGTCAGCTCGATTTGGGCGTTCGTTAAATTCATTCAAACGATCAGCGTCTCGATTCAAGCGGAGCGCCTCTTATCGGCATTGCACCGCGAAGCGCTATCCGTCATTGAAAACCAGAGACGGGCGGTCGAAGAGGAAGACATGTATATCGTCCCGAAACGAACGGTTCACACGTTCGAAGGACAGGCGGTCTATGCCTCTCGAACGGGCTACGTCCAACTGTTCTCGAGCGGGAAGCAGGAGAGCCGTGACGTCGACTTCGAATCGGTCGTGGCCGTCGGGGACTTTGTAGCGGAAGGAGATATTCTCGGCTATTGGCTCGCAGAAGAAGCGCCCGATATCGACGTGTTCCAAATCGGTGAAATCCGTTCATCGATTCAAGACCCGGCGTTCGTCATCGAGAAGTTGAGTGAGATCGCGCTGAAAGGCGTCTCACCGGGCATCAATGATCCGAATACGGCGATTCACGCGATTCACTACATCGGCGATATTTTACGCGAACTGAGCCGATTGCCGGCAGGCGACTTTTTATTCTCCAACGACAAGAGTAACTGGCATGCCAAACGTAAAACGATGGAAGCGACATTGTTCGAGGCGTTCGCTCCTGTGAAGACGTATGCGAGTCACGACATTTTCGTGATGGCATCCGTCTTCGAGGCGATCCGAATCGCGCGGATTCAGGCACACGCCTCGCATGATGAAACGTTCGAGGACTTTATCGACTACTTTGAGGAAGCGCTCGACTTGGATGAGTTGCATCCACGAGAGAAAGCGTTCTTGACGAATCAGATGACGAAAGCACGGAAAATACGTGATTGACGAGAAAGGAAGGGGTCCGAGAAGACCCCTTCCTTTCTGTGCATCATGAGAGGGTATAGCCCCCATCGACCGTAATGGCTTGGCCGTTGATGTAGCTCGACGCCTCACTCAACAAGAAGGTCACGACCGGCGCCACTTCATCCGGTTTAGCGGCATGTCCCCGGAAATGATGGGTCATCGCCTCTTGGAACTTGGCTTCCCCGCCGTACAACTTGTGACTGAGCGGGGTGTCGACCGGACCGAAACAGACCGCATTGAAGCGGATTTTGCCTTTCATTCGATGGGCGAACGTCTTCGTCAAGGCGATGACGGCCGCTTTGGAGGTGGCGTATGGACCGAGCATCGGTGGGAATTTGACGTGGCCGACGATGGCAGCGTTGTTGACGACGCTCGCTCCATTCGCGAGGAGCGGGATAGCGCGTTGGATAAGTCGGTTTGTCGCGAGCACGTTCAGTTCAAAGACGTCATCGAACGCGGACGCAGGCAACCGTTCTGGTGTCCCGGGGCGCCCGAACGTCGCCGCGTTATTGAATAGTCCGTCTAACGTGATGGCCCGGTCTTTGAGTTCGTCCATCATCGCCTCGATGTCGTCGGGTTGGGACAAATCGCATGCCATAAACGTGACGCGAGCGGATGCCGCCTCAATTTCTTCGCCTCGTGCCTCGTCTCGGCCGATGCCGATGACGTCATGTCCTTCCTCTGCTAACCGGAGGGCGACGGCCCGTCCAATCCCGCTCGTCGCTCCCGTAATCAAAAATGTGCCCAAATTTCGTTCGCTCCCCTCAAAAGATGGCGTTAAGTTGTATAATTATGATAATACAAGATAGAAACGGGGTCAGTTTATAATATGTTGCGACGCATACAAGTCCTTTTATCCCTGATTTTGCTCGCAGGTCTCATTGCCGTATTATCATATTACTGGAGCTCCCAAGTGATTGGCTTGTTCTCGGTGCTCGTCTTTTTGACGACGTTCAGCATTTTGCTCGTCATCTTGCTCGAGAACCGCAATCCGCAACGGACGCTCATTTGGGCGATCGTCATGCTCGGCTTCCCGGTCGTCGGTCTGTTCGCTTATTTCGTGTTCGGACAGAACTATCGCCGGAAGCGGATGTTCAAAGAGAAAGCGATGCTCGATGAAGAGACATACCTCGCCTATCGTCAGAAGGCGATGACGTTGTCGCCGTCACTCATGTTCTCCCACGACGATTATGAGAAATTGCTCCATTTGACGTCGTCACTCAATCAATTACCCGTCTCATCGAACACGTATACGCAAGTGCTGACGAACGGGCAAGAAAAGTTTTCCAAACTGTTGCCCGCCTTGAAAGGGGCGACCCGCCACATCCATCTCGAATATTATATTTTCCGGGAAGATCGTATTTCTCGGGAAATTCAACGCATTTTGATCGACAAGGCGAGGGCGGGGGTCGAGGTCCGCTTCTTGTACGATGCCGTCGGCTCGATCCATACGAGCGGGACGTTCTTCGACGAGATGCGGCAAGCAGGCGTCCACGTCCAAGCCTTCTTCCCGGTCGTCTTACCGCTCGTGTCGAGTAAGACGAACTACCGGAACCACAGGAAGATTGTCGTCATCGACGGCACGGAGGCGTTCACCGGCGGGTTGAACGTCGGTGACGAGTATTTGGGCGAACATTCGAAGTTCGGCTTCTGGCGTGACACGCATCTGTACGTCAGAGGGGAAGGGGTGTCGGAACTGCAACTGATCTTTTTGCAGGACTGGTACTATATGACGGGCGAGCGCCTGTTCACTCCGTTTTATCTCGAACCGCTCGAGACGGTACGCAGCGCGAGCGGGGGTGTGCAGATCGTGGCGAGCGGACCGGATGAACCGTATGAGACGATGAAGTCGATCTATTTTGCGCTGATCAACGCCGCGAAAAAATCGGTCTATATCTCTTCGCCGTATTTGATTCCCGATGAGGACATCATGAGCGCGCTCAAGACCGCCTCGCTATCAGGAATCGATGTCCGGATCGTGCTCCCGAGTTATCCGGACCATAAGATCGTGTTTTATGCGAGCCGGTCGTACTTCGAGGAGCTGCTCAGCGCCGGTGTAAAGATTTATCTGTATGAAGAAGGGTTCATGCACTCGAAAGTCATCGTCGTCGACGATGGGCTGGCGACGATCGGGACGGCGAACATGGACTTCAGGAGCTTCCACCTCAATTTCGAGGTGAACGCGCTCTTATACAACACGAATTCCGTCCATCAGCTCAAGCAAGATCTCTATAAAGACTTTGAAGGGTCACACGAGTTGGAGTTGCAGGCGTTCTCGGAACGGTCGTACTTCATCAAACTCGTCGAGTCATTGGCCCGAATGTTTTCACCACTACTATGAGGGGGAAGCGGGATGCGGTTTGCCATCGATCGGACAGGGGGGTATGTCGATGCCCTTACGTTAAGTCGGGGGCGGATCGAACCGTTTGCCCCTTTTGTGTGTCCAGAATGCGGGGAACGGGTCATCGTCAAGCAAGGTGTGAGGCGACGGCTTCATTTCGCACATGTCCATCCGTGTGGACAAGGCGAGTCGACGGGGCACCACGAAGACAAATGGGGTGTTCGGCAGTGGCTTCAGACACAAGGTTACGCCGTCGAACAAGAAGTCATCATCGGCGCACGGCGTGCCGATTTGCTGGCCCGACGCGACGATACAAGTCTCGTCATCGAAATTCAAGCGTCGACGCTCACAATCGAGTCTTACGTCGAGCGGACGAGACATTATCGCGACAACGGACTCGATGTCGTCTGGCTGGCGAGCGGATTAGAACCTAGTGCTTGGCCTTCATTGCAGCCGTGGATGCGTCACGAACTGTTTAGACGGCATGGCCTCCATGTCCCTTACAAGCAATCACTTTATCGTTTCATTGGCTTCCCGATATCGGTTAGACGCGGCGTTGGTCATTGGCAGACCGTATCGTCATTCTCGAGTTCGCCGTTCGAATGTTATTATCGTTTCGACGCCCAACAATGGGTTCAACTCGTCCGGCGCCGCCGGATGACCCCGCCCTATCCGACGCCGCAGTACCGCCGGCTCGTCTTGAACCGGTTGTATCCGATCGGAATGCTACCGTCTCTTATGCCGAGTTGCTGTTACTTGCCGTTATCCTCGCTTTGGGGCATCCACGTCCATCCGTTCACGTTTCAGACGGTGTTTTATTTGAATCGGCGTGAGCGTCCCGGCGACTCCGTCGCGTGGAGTATCGAAAAGACGTGCCGCCAGTTTGACGTGACCCCGACAAGCGACTTTCTTCAAGCATTTGAAGTACAATGGAGACAACTCTTGAACGTGTTTGATGTGACGGAGTCGGTGCGGGATTGGCACGTCCCAAAG
Organism: Exiguobacterium sp. s40; assembly: GCF_018617905.1. Taxonomy (NCBI): domain Bacteria; kingdom Bacillati; phylum Bacillota; class Bacilli; order Caryophanales; genus Exiguobacterium; species Exiguobacterium sp. s40. The sequence continues at coordinate 59,308 of NZ_JACSLC010000014.1, forward strand.
ACGCTAGAGACGGCCCTTCTCCACGATCTTCGATACTTTCAAGGGTTTCAGCGATTCATGGCGAAATCGTATACAAACTAGGAAAAGGAAGTGGATATATGTCAGAAGTACTCACACGAAAAGAAGTACCCGTCGAGGAGACGTGGAACTTGGAGACGATTTATGCGGACGATCAGGCGTGGGAACACGATTTTGAGGCATTGAAAGCAAACGTGCCGGCCTTGGTCGAGTTTAAAGGTAAACTCGGGGAATCAGCCTCTACTTTGTTTGAAGGCCTACAACTTCGCGACGACATCTCGCGTCAATTGCATAAACTGTATACATACGCCCATATGCGTTATGACGAAGATACGTCGAACAGTCATTATCAAGCGTTGAACGACCGGGCGGGCTCGCTCGCGGCCCAAATCTCGGCTCAGCTCGCATTCATGACGCCGGAACTGCTCGCCATCGATGAGAGTCAAATCGAGGCGTTCATGGCGGAACACGAATCGCTCAACGTCTATCGCCATGCGTTCGATGAGTTGGCGCAAGAGCGTCCGCACGTGTTGACGGAAGCCGAAGAGGCGATTCTCGCTCAAGCCGGTGACGTGCTCGGCCAGTCGAGTTCGACGTTCGGCATGCTCAACAACGCCGATTTGAAATTCCCGAAAGTGAAGAACGAGAAAGGTGAAGACGTCGAATTGACGCATGGCCGTTACATCACATTCCTCGAGTCGAGCGACCGTAGCGTCCGCGAAGGGGCGTTCAAGGCGATGTACGGCACGTACGAGCAATATTTGAACACGTTCGCCTCGACGTTGTCAGGCAGCGTGAAGAAGGATAACTTCTATGCGACGGTCCGTAAGTTCGAGAGTGCCCGTCAAGCGGCGCTCCATCATAACGCCATCCCGGAAGCGGTATACGACGGTCTCGTCGAAGCGGTGAACGAGCGCCTCGACTTGTTGCATCGTTACGTCGCGCTCCGGAAACGGGCACTCGGTGTGGACGAGCTGCATATGTATGACTTGTATACACCGCTCGTGAAAGACGTGGACATGAAAATCCCATATGACGAAGCGAAAGACTTGATGGTCGAGGGACTCGCACCACTCGGTGACGAGTACGTCCAAATCGTCAAGGACGGTCTCGATTCACGCTGGGTCGACGTCCGTGAGACGCGTGGCAAACGGAGCGGTGCTTACTCTTCAGGCGCGTACGACACGCAGCCGTTCATCTTGATGAACTGGCAAGACAACGTCAACAACTTGTTCACGCTCGCCCATGAGTTCGGTCATTCGGTCCATAGCCATTACACGCGGGCGTCGCAGCCGTATCCATACGGGGACTACTCGATCTTCGTGGCCGAAGTGGCATCGACGACGAACGAGGCGCTCTTGAACGACTATTTACTGAAGACGCGTACAGACCGCCAAGAGCGGCTCTATCTCTTGAACAATCAGCTCGAGACGTTCCGTGGCACGTTGTTCCGTCAGACGATGTTCGCCGAGTTCGAGCATATGATTCATAAAGCGGCCCAAGATGGCGTCTCGCTCACACCTGAGTACTTGAATGAGACGTACCTCGAGCTCAACAAGCGATACTTCGGAGACGAGCTCGTCATCGATGGGGAGATCGCCTTCGAATGGGCACGGATCCCGCACTTCTATTACAATTACTACGTTTATCAGTATGCGACGGGCATCTCGGCGTCAGCCGCATTGTCGCATCAGATCATGGACGAAGGGGAACCGGCCGTCCGTCGTTACATCGACAAGTTCTTGAAGGCCGGGTCGAGCGATTATCCAATTGAAGTATTGAAGGCGGCTGGAGTCGATATGACGACGAAAGCACCGGTGCTCGCAGCGCTCGATCAGTTCGAGGCCGTGCTAGACGAGATGGAAGCGTTACTTTTCCAATAAAAGGAGCGGGGAGTGAACATTATGTGACAATATGAACAAAGTGCTTGTCACGGTGCGCTCGTCTCGGTATATTATAAGTGTGAAATCAATCACAAACCCCTTTATTGACCGTAAACTTTCTCCCAACCTGTGATCTGTATAGATACTCGGGTACGATGTTTTCCGTCCCCGCGGGAAACATCGAAAAAACCCACGGCTCCCCGGCCGTGGGTTTTGTTGTGTCATTTATTCGTCGCCCAAGCTTCGCCGCTGCAGCCCGGGACAGGCCGGCAACGTTGTTGGAGCGACAGTTTTTTTAATTCTCTTTCGATGACAGGCTTGTCGAGCTCTAAAATGAAAGCGAGCTCGGTAATCGTCGAGGCGTCATAGTGTCCTAACACTTTCTCGACGTTCCAATCGGTCTCACGGGTCGGTACATAGCCGAGCAGTTCGACCATGACAGCCTGATAGACGTCATACGGATAGAGTCCTTCGATTTTGAGCGCCTCGTCACGCGTGACGAACGTCAAGGCGGGAAGCGATTCGATTTCCCAGTCTTTCAAGATCTCATGATCGACCGCCAGTGCGCTTAGCAGTTGATTGGATTGGATATCGGCAGCCAACTCATCGATGTCGAGTCCATAACTGACGAACGAGCGGGCAATTTCCCATAAGTCGTTGTCGCTAGAGCCATCCTTCAAAAAGATATCGTTAATATGCAGATGGCGCATGAAGCGCATCGCATGACGTTTCCCTTGTAACTCCATAGCCTTGATCATCGTGAGAAGGCGAACCTCTTCTTGACATCCGCCAACACAACTAGGAACCGTCGAAACCATACGGAAACGAATCAAGTGCCCGTATTCAAGTTCGAGTTTTTTAATGAGTGTCATCACGTGAAGCCCGTCTGGATCTGAGATGTCCATGAAATAGAATAACTCTAATGGCTTATATGTTACTTGGATAGAAGATTCTTCCAATGAACAGGATGACTCATTACATTGTTCAAGTTCCATTGTGTCGCCTCCTCTCGTAAACAAAAATCAAATATATCGTATGCTCATTGTAGCAACGAAAAAAAAAGGTTGGCAACGTATCTGCTCAACCTTGATTTCGACGCATCTTTTCTTCCGTGAATCGAACGATTTTATTTTTGGCGGGCCGGAGGGGAATGCCATGGCGATGAAGAAGCTGTTCGAACGCGAGTTTGCCCTTCGCTTCATCGGTCACTTCAAATTCTATTTCATAGTCGTGAATCTCCAAATAATGACTTTCGTCAAGGACGAGCAGACCGTCTGGCGTCTCGATTTCCGCACGTTTCGTCTCAAGGCGACCGAGATGTTCGAGCGGGCCGGACAACTCGAACGCGGCGAGCGCCTCTTTCATTTGGTCATCATGGATGATGCCGTATTTGAACAGGTTCTCGGCCTCTGCCTCATTGATTGGGGCATGTGTCTCGAGCAGTCCCACGTCATGCGGTTGTTTGAGTGTCAACACTTGGCCATGTTTTTTCTCGCGAATCCGTAGGGCGGCGCCGTGCTTCTTCAGTTCGAACGTCGGTGTATCGAAATAGTCATTCGCCTGCCATTTCACTTTGTCCGTTAAATCGTAGGCGGTGAGCAAGGTCTCATACTCGTCTTTCGTCAACATCGATTTGAATTCAATTTCCACTTCTTGGGTCATAAATCATCGCTCCATTCTATGAACAATTGTTCGTTTATGATACCATACAATCGGATACATACGGAAAAAGCAGGGTTTTCCGAAATGAACGAAAGTGGTGACAGCATATGCAATCAATGGATTGGGATCAATTTTTAGTGCCGTATCAAATCGCGGTCGATGAACTGAAAGTTAAATTCAAGGCGATTCGGAAACAATATAAATCTCAAAACGACCACTCACCGATCGAGTTTGTCACGGGACGGGTCAAACCGGTCGGTAGCATTCTCGAGAAGGCGAAGCGAAAGCAAATCCCTTACGACAAGTTGTCGACGGAGATGCAAGACATCGCCGGACTCCGCATCATGTGCCAATTCGTGGACGATATCGTCCACGTCCTTGAACTGCTCCATCACCGGACCGACTTTAAAATCGTCGAGGAACGTAACTATATCACGAACCAAAAGGAATCGGGCTACCGCTCATACCATTTGATTCTCGAATACCCGGTTCAAACGATTCATGGCGAGTTCCCGACGCTTGTCGAAGTCCAAGTGCGGACGCTTGCGATGAACTTTTGGGCAACGATCGAGCACTCGCTCAACTATAAATACGACGGGGATATGCCGGTCGAGGTGCAGGAGCGCCTGCGCCGGGCGGCTGAAGCGGCATTTTTGCTCGATGCCGAGATGAGTCAGCTCCGCGTCGAGATTCAAGATGCACAGCAAGTGTTCCGGGATAAAGAAATGAACGTCCAAACGGACCAAGACTAGGGGGCCAAGGCATGCAGTTTGCGATTGTAGCACGGGGAGACGCGCGTTCGGCCGATATTGCGCGCGAGTTGACGAATAAATTGACCGAAGCGGGGCATTCGGTCTCGAAAGAGCCGCGGATCGTCGTCTCGGTCGGTGGGGATGGAACGATGCTCCAAGCGTTCCACGAATATATCGACCGGCTCGATGATACGCTGCTCGTCGGGATCCATACGGGCCATCTCGGTTTTTACGCCGACTGGCAACCAGACGAGCTCGACGAGTTGACGGAAATGATCACGAGCGAATCGTTCGAACCGGTGTCTTATCCGCTCGTCGAGGTGCTCATCGATTACGAGGACGGGACGACCGAACGACAACTCGCCATGAACGAGTGTACGATTAAAAACTATAAACGTACGCTCGTCTGTGACTTGTCGATTCGCGACGATTATTTCGAGACGTTCCGCGGTGACGGGTTATGTATTTCGACACCATCCGGGTCGACAGCCTATAACAAAGCACTCGGGGGTGCCATCGTCCATCCGTCGATTGAAGCAATCCAAGTGACGGAGATGGCGTCAATCAATAACTTGGTGTACCGGACGATCGGTTCACCGCTCTTGTTGCCGAAGCATCATCAAGTGAAGATCGAGCCGCACACGAAAACAGAATTCGAACTCGCGTTCGATCACCAAGAAGCATTGTCTTGGTCGAACGTGCGCTCGATTCGCTGTGCGGTCGCGAAAGAAAAAGTGACATTTGCCCGGTTCCGCCCGTTCCCATTTTGGCGACGGGTCCGGGAATCGTTCATTGAGGAAGGGAAGTAACCGATGTACGGATTCACATTGCATCGCGTCGCGGGGACGAACGTCCCGCTGCGCGATTTTTTAATGACAGACTGCGGCATCTCGCGCAAGATGTTGACCCAAATCAAACAAGGGGGGCTCATCCTCGTCAACGGAGAGCCGCGGACGGTACGTTATGACATCAGCGAAGGAGATGATGTGACGGTCCATTTCCCGGTCGAACAGCCGGCGGAGACGATGGTCCGCTCGTCACGCCCGCTCACGATCCTGTTTGAGGACGACTATTTACTTGCCGTCGATAAACCGGCTGGGATCGCGACGATCCCGTCGCGGCTTCATCCCGACGACACGCTTGCCAATGCGGTGCTCGGATATTACGAGCGAATCGGATTGCAGTCGGCGATTCACGTCATCAATCGACTCGATCGTGACACGAGCGGCGTCGTCATATTCGCGAAATACGCATACGTGCACCATCGGTTCAGTGAATTGCAACAGACCGGCGGATTGTCACGGACGTATCTCGCTCTCGTCGAAGGTGAGGTTTCGCCACAGACGATCGACGCTCCCATCGGCCGTGCCCCGGATTCAATCATGGAACGAATCGTGACGGCAGACGGACAGCACGCCGTGACCCATATTCTCGAAGTAGAGCCACACGAGGCATATACAGCGCTGACGATCGCCCTCGAGACCGGACGGACGCATCAAATCCGCGTCCATCTGCGCCATATCGGGCATCCGCTCCTCGGGGATACGATGTACGGTGGTAAGACCGTACTCGACCGTCACGCGCTCCACAGCGCCTCGGCGACGTTTTGCCACCCGATGACGGGCGAGAGACTCGTCATTGAGGCGACATACCCGCATGATTTTCGACTTGAAGCATAATACAAACAGTCCCGCACTCGGATGAGTGCGGGACTATTGTTTAGTCGTCGTCGAACATATACGTTTTTGATTTAGAGGCAACGTTCATGACGAGGCCGACGGCAATCATGTTCATGAGTAACGACGTCCCGCCGTAACTGATGAACGGGAGTGGCAAACCGGTGATTGGAAGTACCCCAATCGTCATGCCGATGTTTTGGAACACTTGGAACGTGAACATGGCGACGATGCCGGTAACGATATAGCTGCCGAACGGGCTGCTCGACTCGAGGGCGATATGGATCATGCGATACAAGAACAAGAAGAAGACGATGATGACGATCGCGGCACCGATAAAGCCGTAGTGCTCGGCGATGACGGCAAAGATAAAATCGGTTTGGGATTCGGGCAAATAGACGAGCCCTTGGCCGTAACCGGCCCCAAACATTTGTCCCGAGCCAATCGCTTGGAGCGATTTGATGAGCTGGAACGCCAAATCGTCCGAATACTCGTACGGATAAATCCAGGCCTGAAAACGGTTGAGCGCGTGACCAGGGAAAATCTTCGAGAGCGTCTCGAACTGGAAGAAGAACAGATACATGAATCCGCCGATGGCGATTCCGGCCGCTGTGAACAGGCCGAGGAGCCACTTCCAACCGATCCCGGAGACGATGATGACCGCACCGAGCATCGTGATCAAGACGAGTCCAATCCCGAGGTCAGGCTGTGTAACGATGAGCCCGAGCGGCGGCAATGTCACGAGCACGAGTTTCGTCAACAGCCACGTGTCGAGCTGCGATGTGCCGAATCGTTTGTTATGGTCATAGATGATGGTCGACATCGTGATCAACAAGAACAACTTCATGAACTCTGCCGGTTGGAAGCTGAATCCCGGCAAGTTATACCAGCCATACGCCCCGTTGATGTTCGGGACGAGCGTCGTGTCGCGGAGCGGGATGAGCCCACCGAGTAAAATCAGACCGAACGCATATAAAAACCAATGAATCTTTCGAAGCTGTTCATATTCGATCGTCATGACGACAAGCATCGCCACGAACCCGATGACATACCAAGTGGCTTGTTGGACGGCAAAGTTGATGCCTTGCAGGCGGACAGGGAGCATCGGCTGGGCCGTGTAGATGGCTCCGAGGCTAATCACCATCAAAAAGAAGACGATGGTCAACAGCGTCGTGTCCAAACTTTTAAAATAAGATTGAATGCGGTTCATGTGGAGTCGTGTCACCCTTTCTATACGTATTTATCTTACATTAACTAAAAAAAATCGCAATACGTTCTGAGTCGGTTGACAAAACAGACACCGTTCTGTAATCTTATAACAGATATTATCACCAGGTACTAAAAAAGGGGAGTTTACAATGTCAATCTATCCAACGTTAACGAATAAGACGTATGTCGTCATGGGAATTGCCAATAAACGCTCGATCGCATGGGCGATCGCGAAGACGCTCGACGCGGCAGGTGCGAAGCTCGTCCTTACGTATGCGGCCGAACGGTTCAAATCAGGTCTTGAGTCGCTTGCGGCCGATTTGAACGGAGAGGCCCTACTTTTAGAATGCGACGTCACGAACGACGAAGCGATCGATACGACGTTCCGTACGATTCACGAACAAGCAGGGCCGATTCAAGGAATCGCCCATTCAATCGCATTCGCGGACAAAGAGGCGCTCCGGGGTGAATTCTCTGAGATGACGCGCAGGCAGTTCGCCCAAGCGCTCGATATCTCGGCTTACAGCTTGACGGCTGTCGTCAAAGCAGCGAAACCATATTTCGCCGCTGACGCCGCGGTCATCACGCTTACGTATCTCGGTGGAGAACGCGTCGTGCCGAACTACAACTTGATGGGCGTCGCGAAAGCCGCGCTCGACTCGAGCGTCACATACTTGGCGAACGAATACGGCCCTCAAGGCGTCCGCGTCAACGCCATTTCAGCTGGTCCGATTCGCACGCTTTCGGCAAAAGGCGTCGGTGACTTCAACAGCATCTTGTCTGAACTTGTGCAGAAGGCACCACTTCGTCGCAACGTCTCGGCAGAAGAAGTGGCATCGACCGCATTGTTCCTCTTGTCTAGCATGGGCAGCGGCGTGACGGGAGAAGTCATCCACGTCGATAGCGGCTACCATATTTTATAAGTTTGGGAAAGGGTGCGGCAATGCGCCCTTTTTTGTATTATCGTGGAACGGTTTCGGGTAAGGACCTGTGAGGGAGGGGAAGTCATGGGTCCTTATCAGGTTGATTTCACAGTCGTCCAATACGGGAATCGCCAAGTCCAACCAACTGAACGGGCAAGCATCGAACCGGTGACGCGCATCAAGCGGGTACAGCGGATTCGGCCTCGGCAAGAAGAATGGTTAGAAGCCGAACAACAGAAAAGCCCCGGTCGTCTTATCGACCGGAGCGTCTAATATTATCCGCGGAACCGGAACGTCTCATAGACGTTCCACGTTTCGTTTTCGAGCTCATACATGACGGCCATACGGTTGACCGTTTCCTCGAAATGAACTTGCTCCATGCGCATCCGTTCGAGCACGTCGAACAGTTCGGCATCGGCCAAGTCTTGACCGATTGTGATATGCGGCAGGAACTCGTATTTCGGCGGCTGATTGAGGACGCCTTCATGTAATTTTTGTTGGAGCGTCGCCAATTCGCGTGTCGGTAACACTTTTAAGTAGAGGACGTTATTCGTCGGTGCGAACGAGCGGACACCATCAATCTTCAATTGGATCGGCTTCGTCTCGTCGGCGACTTGCTGCAAATATTCGAGCACTCTCGGCAAGTCGGCTTCGTCTACTTCCGTACGCTCTTTAACCGTCACGTGTGGTGAGATGAGCGCGTACTTTGTATCGTAACGCTTCCGATACGAGTTGGCGAAATCTTGAACTTGTTTTGATGGAAATAAGACTACCCCAATCTTCATTCCAGTTCCCCCTTTAATAGTGGTCTTCCCATTTATGATGAACGATTTATGGAGGGAAGTCAAAGCGGGCTTAGTCTTTTTTTCGATTTTTCAGTATAATGGAATGGAAGTACGATGAGGACGTATCATGTCCTCGAGAGGAAAGGATGTGGAGCGGGACGAGCGCCCGCCTAATTATGAAAAATGTACCGCACTCACGAGACGTACGCGAGGCCGCACGGGCTCGCTTGATTGAACGGGGCGTATCGATTGAATCGATCGCCGAGATCGTCTATCAAATGCAGGCGCCGTATTCGCCACACTTGTCATTGAAAGACTGCACGGAATCGGTCGAGGCCGTGTTAGATAAACGAGAGCTCCAACATGCGATTCTCGTCGGATCAGAACTTGATATTCTCGCCGAACGCGGACAGTTGTCTGAGCCACTGTTATCAATCGTGGCATCGGACGAGGGCTTGTTCGGTGTCGATGAGACGATTGCCATCGGAGCCGTCAACACATATGGTTCCATCGCCGTCACGACGTTCGGATACTTAGACAAAGCGAAAATCGGTATCATCAAACAACTCGACACGAAAATGGAAGATGGTCAAGTCCATACGTTCATGGACGACCTCGTCGGCGCGATCGCGGCGAACGCATCGGGACGCTTGGCGCACCGCTTGCGCGATATGACCGACTTTGGCGAAGACGAGATACGGGAACGGAAAGGCTTGTATTAATGACACCGCGCTCAAACATGTTGGCGATCACCGGGGCGACCAGTTTCGTGCTCTTCTCGGTGGTCGTTGTTTTAGGTTGGGTGGTGCCGGTTGATCGCTTCGTCACGTCTACGCTTGACCCGCTCGCCGGTCCGCTGTTCGTCTATGTGACCGAGCTCGGCAGCGTGAAGGTATTGATCGGCCTGTCGTTTATCGGCATGCTTTATTTTTTGTGGCGGGGCGATCGGTTCGAGGCGTTTCGTTTACCGATTGTCGTCATTACGACGCTACTTGTGACGCAAGGGCTGAAACTCATCTATGGTGTCGACCGGCCGTCGATCGATGCGGCGCTCGACGCGACGACGTACAGTTTCCCAAGCGGTCATGCCTCAGGGTCACTCGCGTTGTATGGACTGCTCGCCGTATTGGTGTATCGACGGAATGAGACCGTCGCCGGCTTGATTCTGCTCGTCACAATTACGTTGGCCGTCTCGTTCAGCCGGGTCATCTTGAACGTCCATTATTTTAGTGACGTCATCGGAGGCTGGCTCGTCGCCCTTGTCATCGTGGCGGTGTCAGAAATGGTAAGGAGGAAACAAATTTGATTCTTGTAACACAAGTCGAAACATGGTTGTTTATGGACCGTGACCGGGCTGATGCGGCGGAAGCGCCGACGATTCTGGTCGAAAAGGATGCGTCCGGAGCCAAATCGTTCACCGCGATGCGGACATTGTTCCAACTGAAGAAGTGGACAGGGCAACACCGCTTCGTGCCGCTCTTGTCGTGTGATGAAGCGGCTTATCGAGCCTACGAGGTGTTTCATGTCGATGCCAAGCCTCCGTTCGCCATCATTGAATCGGGACATGTATTGATGAAGGACAATGAGCGGGATGAGGCCTATGAAGGCGCCCTGCGCGACGCAGGTGTCACGACAGACCGCGAGCGGATCGCGTTCGCAGCGGATTACCTTGAACGGGAACTCGGTGAACCGGTCATACTCGCCATCGATGAGGCGATCACGTCGCATCCCCGCGTGCCAGATGACGTATGCGTACCGGGAAATGTGACGCAGACAAGTGAACGGCTGTTCGCTTGGGCGAACCGACAACAAGCGGAGAGAGGTGACGTACGATGAACGAGTGGGAACATAAGATCCAAGCACTACTCGACGGTTCGGTCGAAGAGTTACTCGTGCCAAAAGACGATTTTTTGACGGTCCGCTCGCTGTTGATCGACAAGGGCTGGATGTTTGAAGTCGTCGGGGAAGCGAAACACGGGGGCGTCACAATTTATCGGAAGAACAAACAAAGCGCGTCCTCTTAAGAGGAACGCGCTTTGTTTGTTTAGGCATTTAGGCGTTAGAAGCCAACTTGATTTTTTGTCGTTTTAACTTGTGTAATAACCAGGCATGTAACACTTCACAAGAATGGTGAGGAAGGGTCAGTTCAACGAGCGGGTGTGACTGACCGAATATAGTGAAGCGCGAATGGTCCTCGTCGAGCATCGATACTTGAATATCGGTCGCTTCTTGAAGCGAAATCCGTTGCTCGCCGGCTACTGCATCTTTTAGTTTCAGCATTTTTCCATTCGTCGCAAACTTGGTGAACGAAGACATTCCCTGTACTTTCAGTTGTTCCATCTCGTGTATCTATCCATCCGCATGATGAATAGATTTTCACCTCGCTTTCTCTATATTGCCTTCCATTCCTCCAGAAGGTTATTCCTAGTATACCGCCCTCGCGATAAAAGAAAAGAGTTAATTTAACGAAAAATTAAGACAATTTGTTATCAATTTTTAAAAATAGTGTCACAGGCGCATCGCTAAGGGATTTAAGGTGTAATCCGTATGGGCGGGATAACAAAAAAGAACCTGATGAGATCAGGTTCGACAAAGATTCATGCAGGGATGAACTTAAAAGCGTTCGATCTCCCACGTGCGCCGGCGATACGTCAATTGTCCCTTCAACGCAATCGATTCCTTCTTCGCGTCAAAGTCTTCCTCGAGGACGGACATGTCCTCGTATCGGCCCGCGACATAGAAGGCGATCGACACGTGGCGATTGAATAGACTCCGTTTCGTATGGTCAAAGTCGATGATCAGGCCTTGCGGTGACAACGCCAAAATTTCATCGATCACCGGGAGGGGGATGGGGACGAAACTGATGTTACGGATGTCCCGATCGAGTTTGCTTTGCAAGACGCTTTGGAGAAACTGGCTAATCGTCGACCAGTCTCTGATGTAGAGGCTGCTGTGACGGTCGTTCGACTCGTTGAAGAAAGCGATCTCGTTTTGAATCGAGTTGAGGAACGGCCCCTTCAAACCTCGTTCCATGTGGCTGAGGAACAAAATCTCGGCGATTTCATGGTCTGATAACGATTCGAGCAGGTGGTAGTCGGGAAAGTCGATAGCAGTGAAGCTTGTTTGATTGTTTAAGTATTTCGTCGAGAACGTCGACAGTTCGTGCGCCTCGATATAGCGAAACCGGGTCCGGGACGACTGTCTCATCCCTTTTATGTCCGTGCGACAGATGATCATCGGGCGAGCGAGTGATAGCGCCTCGGTGACATCGCTCAGCGTCACGCCGTGAAGTGTAAAACGTTGCAGTTCTCGGTCTTGTTTAATATAGAACAACTGTTTTGACATGTTTATCCCCTCAGTTCAAAGTCACTATAGTTTGATTTTAGCAAATCCCTATCGAGTGCGCCATGTTTGAGCGGTTCGGGAGGATTGAGATGATGGTTTTTTTGGGAAAATGGTTATAATTGAGGAAAAGAAGCAGAAAGGCGGATTCCATATGTGGGGGTTGAAAAAAAGTTTTCCTGAACTCATAACGAGTCGGTTCATCTTAAGAGAACTCGAACCCCGTGACGCGAGGGCGCTCTATGTGATTCTCTCGACCGAGGAAGTGATGCGCTATTACGGGTCTGACCCTTTATTGGCCGTATATGAGGCGAAGAACGTTATCGCTTATTTCAAAGACCAGTTTCAACAAGGCAAAGCGATCCGCTGGGCGATCTGCGACCGTGAGACGAACGAACTGGTCGGGACCATCGGCTTTCATAACTGGACGCCCCAATACTTTCGTGCCGAGATCGGCTTTGAGGTTGCGCCGAACCACTGGCGTCGCGGCGTTGCGCATGAGGCGGCATCGGCCGTCATCCGGCACGGGTTCGACGAGTTCAAGTTTCATCGCATCTCGGCGCTCGTCGCCCCGGAAAACGAAGGGTCGAACCGGTTGGTGCAGAAGCTTGGATTCACGGAAGAGGGGCTACTTCATGATTATGCCTATAGTCATGGCCGTTTCATGGACTTGACGATGTATCGTCTCTTGAAAGAGGAATGGAATGAGAGGGAGGAAAGATGATGAGACAACTTGTGCTGTTACACGGTTTATGTGGGTCACCTGACTACTTTGAGGAACTTATCCCGTTGCTTGATGCGGAAGTATATGCGCTGACGCTGCCAGGTCATGCTGGAACCGAAGCAGGACCTGAGACGATGGACCAGTTCGCGGATTGGGTGGTCGCCGAGATGCGGCTCCGAGAACTCGACCGGCCGATCGTGCTCGGCCATTCATTCGGCGGCTACATCACGACAAACCTCGTCCGCCGTTATCCGACCGAGTTGTCGGGATTCGGTTTGATCCACTCGACGGCAGCGGCTGACCCGGAAGAAACAAAAGCCAAACGCAATCAAGCGATTGAACGAGTCATGGAAGAAGGGGTCCATCCGTTCATCGATACGATGATTCCCGGCGTGTTTGCGGCTGATTCCGACACTAGCTTGATTGAACGCGCGAAACAAATCGGGTATGAGATGTCGAAGGAAGGGGTCATGTCTGCCCAGCTCGCGATCCGCGATCGGGCCGACGAAACGGAGACCGTGCGTGAAACGGGATTGCCCGGACTATTCCTCTATGGGGACAAGGATCCGAACATGGGCGCGGATCGTGCTTTCTTAGGCGCAGAACATCACACGAAACAAACCGTCCCAAGCAGCCATATGGGGATGATGGAGGAGCCTGAATTAGAAGCGCGACTCATCAACGATTGGCTTAAGGAGGTGCGACATGTCTAAATTCAAACTTGTCGCCGTGTCAGGGAGTCTTCGGAAAGCATCGTTCAATACGGCGTTGCTCCACTCGATTATCGAGCTCGGCCGTGACCGCTTCGATGTCGAAATCGCTTCGATTGAGATGCCGCTCTATAACGCCGACTTGATCGACCCGGATGAACCCGAAGTCGTGCGCAACTTCAAACGAGCTGTGCGTGAGGCGGACGGTCTGCTCGTCGTCACCCCGGAATATAACCACAGCATCCCGGGTGTGTTGAAGAACGCAATCGATTGGCTGTCGCTCGAACCAGGCACGCCGCTCCGTGAGAAACCGGTCATGATTGCCGGGGCGTCTCCGGGCATGCTCGGGACGGCGCGATGTCAAATTCATCTCCGTCAAGTATTTGCCACAAATCGTGCTAACGTTTTACCAGGAAATGAAATCTTTATCACGCAGTGTAAAGAAAAGATTGATGATACTGGATTGCATGATGAAAAGTCGCGGCAACAAATCGACCGAGTATTATCGGAGTATTACAATTGGATTGAATTTTGGAAGCGTCAAGCAAAAAATTAACTTGAAGTCGCCCTGATTGTTTGATAGAAATGAATTGTGAAAACAAACACAAAGGGAGCGACAGCAAAAATGGAAACGTATATTGAACTGTACAATGGCGGCGAGTTAGAGGACCGGGCAGTCATCAATGACGGGATGACGTTCGGCCGGGTCACGATTGTGGAATTATTCTATCAGACGGGCCATATTTTCGGATACGTGAAGGCCGATGGAGAGAAACATTTCTTCCTCGAGCCGGTCGCCGGGGACGATACGTTCATCGTCGAAGGAGATCGTTATTCGCTCCAACAGTTCATCGCCCTATTTTGATGTTCACGACGCAAGCGACTCGCTTGCGTTTTTTTGTCGTTTTCGTCACGATTGAAAGTGAGGTGATGAGGATGAAACTAGTAGCAATTGAACCAACTCCAAGTCCAAATAACTTGAAAATTATCGTGGAGCCGGCTTTCACTGGCCGAGGCGTCACGTATGACAAGGCGAGCCGTGACATGCCTCCGATTATCGAGGACATCGTCGGGTTGCGAGGGGTCAAGTCGGTCTATGCGGTTTCCGACTTCCTCGCCGTCGAACGCCATCCAAAACATGATTGGCACGACGTTATGAACGAGATTCGTCGCGCGTTCGGGGAAGACGTCCCGGAAGTCGAGGCGAACCAGATGGCGGCGGACTATGAACCGGTCCACGTATCGGTCCAGTTCGTACTCGACGTCCCGATGCAGTTGAAACTCGTCAAAGGTGACACCGAAAAACGTGTCGGTCTGTCGAAGCGGTTCGTCGACGCGGCGCTCGACGTGCAAGCACAAGTGAAAAACGTCATTCAAGACCGGCGTTGGGTCGAGCAAGCTCCGCGTTACGGAGAGCTCGAGGACGTGAGCGTCGTCGCGCAAGAAGAACTCGAGGCGGCTTATCCCGAAGAACGGGTCGCGCGCATCGTCGCCCGTGCGTTCGGCCGGGAAGCCGACTATGAAGCGAATGCGAACCAGTTGCAATCAGACGATTGGAAAGCGCGATTGGCGTTCTTGGACGAACTCGAGATTGTCCCGTACAACATGGTGTACTTCCGCCGTGCGCTCGAGGATAAAGTGATGGCGATCCGTCGACAAGCGGTCGTCATGATCGGCATGTTCGAAGAAAACCGCGAAGAGTACGTCACGTATATCGAACAGGCGCTCGTGGACTCGTCACCGATCGTCCGTCGTACGGCCGGCGATACGGTATCGGATTGGGCGTTGCCACAGTCGCAGCCGTCGATGATCGAGGCGCTCAAAGACAAGAGCAAGCTTGTCCGTTGGCGGGCCGCCCGGTTCTTGTTCGATTGTGGAGATGAGCAAGCGGTGCCGGCATTGAAAATTGCCGAGGACGACCGCGAGTTCGAGGTTTCTCTTCAAGCCCGTCTCGCGAAAGAGCGAATCACGAGTGGAGAGACAGCGCTTGGGACGGTGTGGCAACAAATTTCGAATCGAACGAAGTAACAATCATTCGACAAACAAATATTTAATTTTTTTACAGTTACAGGGAAGAGAGACGAATCCTCATGCGATTCGTCTCTCTTTTCTCGTATTCAATTTGATAATTCATCCAAATGACTAACAATCGATACCAGTTATTCGACAGTTGGGTAAACGGGTCTTTTGGCCTGTCGAACGATGGGACGTTTTTCCTTGCGAATCGTTGATACACTAAACATATCTTATACCAACAAAGGAGCCATACTCATGATGCTTTTTGCAGAAACCCCAGAACTCGTAGCCTATAAGGAAGTCGTCGATGGTATGATCACGGTCATCTTTGAGTCGATTCACAGTGAGACGTTCTCAATCTCTGCACAAGTTCGTTCCGACATCGACGTCGCCGACGCGTTGTTCATGACTGGTTGGCAACAGTACGTGGAAAACGTCCAAGTTTCATAATAAAGGTGAATAATATACGTAAACCCATTACAAACGTCTGCACGAACGTTTACACTAGTGCTATAGACGTTTTTTTATTTTTCAGAGGAGAGTGGGATACGTGAAGAAGACTTGGTTATTGGCCATCGTCACGGCGATGATATTGGTTGTGGCGGCGTGCAGCAAAGAAGAAGCGAACCCGAGCGATGTGGACGACACCGCGTCGACACCGCCTGCTTTATTGACGCTCGATACGGACGTGAGCTACGATGCCGAATCGAAACAACTGTCGACGACGGTGTCGATGACAAACCCGAACGAAGAACCGGTCAAGGTAACGTTCAACTCGTCTCAACGGTTTCAAATGACGGTGATGAACGGTGATACGACCGTCTTCGATTACGGCAGTGAATATATGTTCACGGAATCGATTATCGAAGAGACGTGGGAGCCAGGCGAGAAGAAAGTGTTCGATGAAGTGTTCCCGCTCACGCTCGAAGCCGGGGACTATACAGTCGATTTCGTCGGACTGGCCCAAGTCGACGGTGCACCTGAAATGGCGGTCACGGATCAACAGACTTTGACGGTCGAAGCGGCGGAGCCACCGGCAGAAGAGGGAACGAGCGAAGAACTGGCGGAAGAGCCGACGGAAGAGCCGAGCGATCAGCCGGCCCAAACGAACGGTGCGTTCCGCGATGTCGCCATCAAACTGAACGGTAACGCGATCGACGTGTCTGGCTACACGGACGTCGAAGAGTTTGAGTGGAGTGTGTCGGACGGTCATAACCTGTATGCCCAAGGCGCGGCAGAAGTGACGAGCGGCGGCTTTACGTTCGGCGTTCTATTGGACGAAGAACCTCCGGTCGGGAAAACGCTGTTCTTGGAGATGACACCAATTGGCGGAGACGTAGCCTCGTTCCGCATCCAATAAGCGAACGATGGAAACTGAGGTTTCCGTCGTTTTTTTTCGGGAATGAAACAAGTTGACGGCACCCCCAGATTGTCAGACAATTAGGCAAACCGATATCAGTTAGGGAGGAAGTTGAGTATGCAGCAACATATTATCGAATCGACACATGTCAAACCATCGATTAACCCGGCCGAAGAAATTCGTCTTCGGACCAATTTTTTAAAGGCTTATGTTAAACGGGCAGGGGCGAAAGGGCTCGTCCTTGGCATCTCGGGTGGACAGGACTCGACGCTCGCCGGTAAACTCTGTCAGCAGGCGATGGAAGAGTTGCGTCAAGAAACGGGCGCGGAGTACACGTTCTACGCCGTCCGTCTTCCATATGGGGAACAACATGACGAAGCGGATGCGAAGCGCGCCCTCGAATTCATCCGTCCGGACAAGACGTTCACGGTCAACGTGAAGCCGGCCGTCGACGCCTCGGCTGAAGCGTTCGCACAAGCGACCGGTCTTGAACTCGGTGACTTCCATAAAGGTAACACGAAAGCACGCGAGCGGATGAAAGTTCAATACGATATCGCCGCCACGTTCGGCGCGCTCGTCGTCGGTACGGATCATGCGGCTGAATATGTGACCGGCTTTTACACGAAGCACGGCGATGGGGCTGCCGACTTGACGCCGCTCACCGGACTCAACAAACGCCAAGGCAAGGCGTTGCTCCATGAACTTGAAGCGCATGAGAGTTTAATCTATAAAGTGCCGACGGCTGACTTAGAAGATGACAAGCCGGGACTCCCGGACGAGGTCGCTCTCGGGATGACGTATGATCAGCTCGATGACTACTTAGAAGGCAAAGAGATCGACCCGGCCATCGCCGAGCGGATCGAGACGATCTTCAAGCGGTCGCGCCATAAGCACCATATGCCAGCCTCGCTCTACGACGAGTGGTGGCAGTAATCAAAAAGAACCAGCCCCCGGGTTGGTTCTTTTTGATGTAAAGTTTACGATCCGTTCCTTTTGGCGCCCATGCTTTCAGCAGGCAATCCCGAAGCCTCCTCGCGCCGAATCCGGCACTGCGGGGTCTTCGTCGGATTGCTTTCCTGCATGAGTCAGGGCGCCACGGGACGGATTGCGGAGGCTTTCATAGTATACAGGCCAATCGATGCCATGGCCGGCGCCCGAACTCTTAGGGGAGAGCGAGACAAGGATGAGCCCGTAAAGCGCGATTTTGCGCTGCGGAGGCATTCGCATCGCC
Organism: Exiguobacterium sp. s40; assembly: GCF_018617905.1. NCBI lineage: Bacteria > Bacillati > Bacillota > Bacilli > Caryophanales > Exiguobacterium > Exiguobacterium sp. s40. Next base: position 77,599 of record NZ_JACSLC010000014.1, read on the forward strand.
CTTGGAACGGAGGGTGCCAGCAAAGGAATGGCCATAAAAAAGAACCGAGCCATAGCCGGTTCTTTTTTACGTACGATCCATTAGCGCTTCGAGCGTGTCGGCACGAATTGGATGAGCAAGATGAGCGTGAACGCGATCAAGCTGAGGAGCGGGATTGTAAGAAATCCAAAATAGTTCACCCAACGAATCAAGCAGTCGTTGCTGCAGAAGGCGTCACCGTTCGGGATCCGTTCGAGAATGACGTGATAGAGGGCGATTGCCCATCCCGCACCGGCCATGAGACCGACGAACAATTTGTTAACGGAACGGTTAGACAGGAGCACTGTCAAATAATAAATGGCGAGCGGATACATAAATATGCGTTGGAACCAACATAACTTACATGGCACGTACAGCATGATCTCTGAGAAATAAAGGCTGCCGAGCGTCGCGATGGTGGCGACAATAAAGGCAAAATGATGACGTTGCATCTGATTTCCTCCTGACGATTCAAAACTAATCGACAAACATGATATGATACAGTGAAGCAATAACGTATCCAGTATACAATCTTTGAAACGATAGAGAAACAGGTGACGTCATGCAAGTATCAGAAGTGGAAGTATTGATCGTCCTCGCCGAGGAGTTGAACATGCGCAAAGCAGCGGAGCGGTTATTCGTCTCCCAGCCCGCGCTCAGTCAACGTCTCGTCACGATCGAGCACCAATGGGGTAAAAAGATATTCGTCCGTTCGACGCGCGGGCTCGCGCTCACACCAGACGGAGAAAAAATCATCGACTTCGCAAAGAAGATGTACAGCGAAGAACAGGAGCTGCGTGGGGAGTTGACGGCGCAACAAGGTGAGGTGTACGGTACATTAAAAATCGCCGTCGCATCCATCATGGGACAGTATTGGCTGCCCCGCGTCTTGAAACGATTCATGGAGCGGTATCCGTCGGTCCGGGTCAAACTCGTCACGGGCTGGTCAAGCGAGATGATGCGCTATATGCTAGAAGAAAATTTTCATATCGGTATCATCCGGGGGAACCCTGACTGGCGCGGCGAGAAGATGAAACTGTTCTCAGATTCGCTCCACTTGGTCGATATGCGGATGACCGATTTAAAGCAACTCAAAAACAACGAGCGCTCGTTCATTCAATTCAAGAGCGACTCGACGTATTATCAAGAGATTCTCGAATGGTGGCAGGAACGGTTCTCGAGCCCGCCGCTGACGACGCTCGTCGTTGATCAGATTGAGACGTGCAAACAGATGGCGCTCCACGGAATTGGCTTCGCGATTTTGCCGGAGTCGACGATTCGAGATGTCGAGGCGATCAATAAGATTCCGCTCACCTCGTCGAACGGGACACCGCTCGTCCGAGATACGTGGATGTTGTCGACCGAATCGATGCTCGAGTTGGCGCAAGTGAAGGCATTTTGGGAAATCGTGGACGAAGTGACAAAGGAGAGTGTGGAATGAGTTGGGCAATTGAAGCAAGACGGCAGTTACATTTGATTCCAGAACGAGGTTATGAAGAGTTTAAGACACAGGCGACGCTTGAGGAGTTGATCCGGTCCCTGAACTCGCCGCGGGTGCATATCTCACACTGGCGCACCGGTCTGTTCGTCCGGGTTGATGGGCTTGTCGGTGAGAAGACGATTGGGTACCGAGCCGACATGGACGGCTTGCCGATCACAGAAGAGACAGGACTCGAGTTCGCCTCGGTCCATGAGGGGATGATGCACGCCTGTGGTCACGACGTTCACATGGCGATCGCCCTTGGGTTGATCAAACGTGCCGTCGAGGAGCCGCTCGACCACGACCTCGTCATCTTTTTCCAACCGGCAGAGGAAGGTCCGGGCGGTGCCGAGCCGATGGCCGTGTCGGAACTGTTCTATCATTTCCGTCCCGATGCAATGTTCGGCCTTCATGTGGCTCCGGAATATCCGGTCGGCACGATCGCCTCGCGCCCGGGTGTCTTGTTCGCGAGTGCGCGTGAACTGCATCTGACGATTCACGGGAAAGGTGGTCACGGGGCCTTCCCACATGCCGGGATTGACGCCGTGATCGTCCAAGCTGCCTTAATCATGCAACTTCAAACGGTCATCTCACGGAACATCGATCCGATGGGGAGTGCTGTCATCTCGATCGGTAAGGTTGCGGCCGGCACCAAAGAGAACATCATCGCCGACACGGCGAAACTCGACGGGACGATCCGGGCGCTGTCGGATAAGGAGATGGTCGTGCTCGAAGGGCGTATCCGTCAAATCATCGCCGGAGTGGAGATGACGTATAACGTTCAAATCGACCTTGAGTTCGGCAATCGCTATCACGAGGTCGTCAATGACGAACGTTATTTGTTCCAGTTTGAAGAAGTAGTCGAAGAGGTCGGGTATTCGTACAAGACGTGTGTCCCCGCCATGACCGGCGAAGATTTTGGTTACATGTTAAAGCAAGTACCGGGCTTCATGGTTTGGCTTGGCGTGAACGATATGGGTTCAGGGCTTCATCAATCAACGCTCAATCCGGACGAGCGGGCGATCGATGTCGCCATCGAGCTGTTCGATCATTTCTTTCGAACAGCGATCATTAAATGAAGGGAGCGGACATGATAAACTGTACCCTGAGTAGTAGACACTAAAAAAAAGTCTACTGCTCAGGGTTTTTGTGTACACTGGACTAAATCATATTGGGAGTGAA